>JABIHL010000074.1 GCA_018649665.1 Chloroflexota bacterium
AACTATTGGGGTCATGGAGACTGCTCGTGTGATGGCCGCTCTTGTGAAAGAGATGGGCGTTCGACCGGGGATGTCGATTCGATTTGCGACGTGGAGCGGTGAGGAACAGCACCTACAGGGTGCACGTTCGTATGTAGCACGGCACTACTCCGAGAGCTCGGAGAGTCGTGAAGAAAAACCGCTTTTGAATATTAATTTGGACGAGCTTTCGACGGGGCACATGAAGGGGATTGTTCTTGCATTCCCTCATTTACGACAGTTCATGCAGTCGCAACTCGACACGATGGACGACGGTCTGAAATGTCACGTTTTATCGCACATGGACGCTCATTCAGATCACTTCCCGTTCGTTGAAGAAGCTATCGATGCCTCGATCACGTGGCGTTGGCGTTTCTGGGGTCGGCATGAAGATGCCAATTTCCACCATGAGGTTGGTGACGCCGCGAACAAACTGAACGTTAGGGAACTTAAGGAATATGCAGGTCAACTGGCTCGATTGCTGTTGAGACTCTCGCATGTTGCACCAGAAGATTGGCCCCAAAACCCGCTGACGATTTCTGATGTAAACGAGATGATCGAACACGACGCTGGCGGTCATCACCCGGCGTTCCATAAGTAGGGTTTAGCTGGTCAACTAGTCGAGGTGATCGGTTTCCCAATAGCCGGGGAAGTGCGGAGCATTGGTTTCGGTATCGACAGTGATTAGCGCGCCGTATGGCATCGTGATGCGGCGTTTTGGGTCGAAAATGCTTCGACCTTCGAGGTGGTCGATGATCGTGCCGATCACGCCTTCGTGGAGGAACGCGGCGATCCTGTTGAGTCGAGAAGTCGAAGCAATGTGCAGTAACTCGGAGAATCCTTCGATTGCTCGATGACTGAACTCTGTGATGGTTTCGCCGCCCATGCTTTTGAACTCGACGTGATAGTCGCCTTGGGAGATTCGCTTTATGATCGAATCGGGTGCCGCCCAGATGTCGCCTGTCTTTAACTCGGCAAGATTCGGGATTTGTCGAACGTTTTGATTGGTCGCTTGTTCAAAGTGCGCAGCAGATTCAATAGCTCTAGGCACATCGCTCGTGAATGAGGCGTCTGGTTTCAGTCGTACGACTTTGCCAGCTGCGAGAGATGCTTGGCGATGTCCGAGCTCGGTCAGGCCTGCGTTTGGCAGGTAGAGTCCATCGCTTCCTATTTTCGGTAAACCGTGTCGAACAAGGTGAATGATCATCAGAGGATTTTACGCGAATCGGATGGTCTTACTGCTATATGTGTCACAAAGATGCTCGCATCGCTTCGCTGCTTGTGTTGTTCGACTAGAATCGCAGTATGAAAGAACGGCACCATAGGACGGATAGCAAGCACCCGAAGACGTGCACGTGTACAACGTGTCAGGCGCGTCGGCTTGAGGCAGCGCGTCCGAAGGTGAAAAAGAAGAGGAAGCCCAAGTCGCAGCGGGGCAAAGGATCGAAAAAGCAGGTCTCGGAGTCGGCAATTAGCGATGTGATGGACATGCTTGGGCTTGCTGGTAAAGACGAGTGAGCGGTCGGGGTTATTTACTCAGTTTCGGAAGATTTGCCGATTCGAACGTGATTCTGAATCGAGCTCAGAATGATAGTGGCCATGTATCGAAATCGGGACGATAAGGAAATTTGAATGACAGTTTCGGGCAAATCGAAAATTGGGCTTATTGGTGCTGGGTGGTGGGCGACTGCGAACCACTTGCCCGTTTTAGTTGAGCGAGAAGATATCGAGCTTGCCAGCGTGTGCAGGCTCGGTGCTGATGAACTTCAGCAAGTTAAATCCAAGTTTGGATTTACTCACGCCACTGAGAATTACGAAGAGCTTTTAGACACCCCTGGTCTCAAAGGCGTTGTGGTCGCGTCACCGCACACACTGCACTACGAGCACGCACTCGCCGCTTTGAAACGTGGATTACACGTACTTTGCGAAAAACCTCTGACGACGAAGGCCGAAGAAGCTCGTGAACTAGTCGAAGAGGCAGATCGTCAGGGCGTTGAGCTTATGGTTCCTTACGGATGGCACTACGGTGAGTTCATTCAAGAAGCAAAACGTCGGATGGACGAAGGTGCGGTAGGGGATATTGAATACGTGATGTGCCACATGGCGTCGCCAGTTAGGGCGCTGCTTGAGGGCAAAGAGTTCATGTCTACTGGGGGTGGAGCTGGAGACAACATGTTTGCTCCTGCCGCCGATACTTGGGCCGACCCTGAAATGGCTGGCGGAGGGTACGCTCTGGCTCAGATGTCGCATTCCGCTGGGTTGGCTTACTGGCTCACCGGACTTCGCGCCGAAATGGTTTCTGCCCTTACTTCGGCACCAACAAGCAAGGTCGAATTGTACGACTCGTTCGCCGTTAGGTTCGCTGGCGGTGCGATAGGGTCATTTAGTGGTGCGGGAGCGTTGCCGGACAATCAACAGTTCCAATTGGACGTTCGCATATTCGGTTCCGAAGGTGTCATGACGGTCGATTGCGATCGAGCTCGACTTGAAGTTCTTCGCCACGACGGCAATAACTTCAACATGGATCTTCAACCCGATGCTGGCGAGTATTTTGGTGGCGGGCCTACAGCCAACTTCGCTGACATTGTGAGCGGCAAAAGTGCAGTGAACTGGGCGCCGGGTTGGGCAGGTATGCGAGCTGTTGAGATGATCGATGCAGCATACCGTTCCGCCGAATCAGGCCAATCCGCAACCGTGTAGCGAGGCTCTGCGCTTGGTGCGTGCAAACACTCACGCGCAAACCGCAATGAGCCTGTGGGCTCACGTCTGAGCCAGTTGAGCCACAAGGGCTACTGGGTGAATCCGACTGGTCATAGGCGCGACTGCAGATAGGGCTGAATACTGAGGTTATGCCGGTGCAGCAGCACTGGTGTTTTCTCAGTAGACGTATGGATTTGACCAGCCCCAATGGCAACAGCCAATTCGACATACCCCTCTGACCAAGTCCAAACCGGTCGGCTGAAAAGCTGGCTTTCAAAGGTTTCGGAAATGTGTTCAGGTCGAGATGGTCAATCAAAACTTCTACTGGAAACAGGACAAATACTCGGAGATAACTTCGAGTCACCAAACCACTCAGGCAAGTTTGTAGAGCACGTTGCGAAGGTGATCGCTTTCGATTACATCAGCCTTGCTCAGGTAGACCACACTGAATGGACTGTCGATAACTTACTTCAATGCGGAGTTCGGATCGGTGGAATGTCCGATTCATGGTCGATTAGCCTCGACGCTGTGCCCCAGCCAGAGGTGTTTTCAACCAAATCAGCAGCAATGTGCGAGGTTGAGCAGGCAGCCCATAAAGGGAAGTCGCCGGCCTGGTGGATGTACAAAGCAGGACTTCGGTCGATGATCAATGCCCCGATCATCGCTGATGGCACTGTAATTGGCGTGTTGACCGTGGCATCAAGATTGCCGGGGTCGTATGACATGGCAAACGTTCACACCGCACAGATGCTGGCTGACGCAGTCGCCGGTTCGTTCGCTAACCTACGTTTGCACAAGCGATTGCTACGTGAGTTAGTTGAACGCGAGACGATTTCCGCTCTTGCAAAAACGATTAGCTCATCGCTGGATATCGAGAGTTCAATGCCAAATTTTGCGCATGATCTCTGGAAAATTGTTCCAGCCCATGGTGTGTCAATATCGCTGGCAACGGGAGTCAATGACGACATCGAGGACCGATGGTCATTCGGTGTGACTCCTATTGCCAGCGGTTCACCTCTACAGCTCACATTGACTTCTGATATGAAGGTCGGTGGAGCAACTGTCGGCACTCTGACTGTCGTTGGGAAACCTAGGCAACAGTACACACGCCACCATTTGTCTTTATTGAACACTGTTGCTTCGAATATCGCTGGAGCCATTGCTGCAGCCGAAATGCACGCCCAGTCGATGGAGCTTGCTGCTACACGGCTCGAATGGGAACAGGCGGAAGCCGAACGACGCGAGTTGGAGCGCGTGAGCGCAGCCAAGTCAGATTTTTTGACTACTGTTTCGCACGAACTACGCACACCACTCACCAGTATTCTGGCTTTCGCTGATTTGCTGACTCGAAACTCCACCGGTAATTTGCTCGGTAAGCAGGAACGGCATTTAGAGATTATTCAGCGAAGTGGTCGGCGTTTGGCGGTGCTGATAGACGACCTACTGGGCTTGACTAGCATCGAACGAGGTCAGTTTGAGTTGAAGCCTTTGCGTTTCGATGTTGAGGAAATGCTCACCGATGTTGCCGACTCATTTGGACCAATTCTTCAAGAGAAGAACCAGAAACTGAGCGTAACGATGGAAGATTCGTCAATCGAGATGTTTGCAGATCAAATTCGGCTTACACAGGTTGTTTCAAATCTCCTAACGAATGCTTCCAAATATTCAGATGAAGATACCGAAGTGAGCATTCGTGTCGAATCCGACAACGACGATGTGATTGTCAAAGTTACGGATCAGGGAATCGGAATTGATTCCGGTGATTTACCAAGCGTGTTCGGAGCATTTTTCCGAGCCGATAATGAAGGAACTCGGGCGCAGTCGGGTACCGGTATTGGTCTGTACTTTTGCCGCATGATTCTCGATCACCACCACGGCGAAATTAGCGCCGAGAGCGAGGTTGGATCGGGAACTACGATGACTGTCCGAATACCTCGTGAGTACGAATCTGACTCTGAAGTCGCTGCTAGGGTCGAAAATTCGCTCGCTGCATAGCAGTTGTCTGGCGCGTTTATTCGGCTAGTCAGATATTCTTTGGCACAAACGTGTACTTTGCCGAGTGGCAATCAATTGATTGTTCGGCATGAATGCTCGTTCAGGAGCCCAGCCGCGTGGATGCCAAATCGTCAGCCGATCGCAAATTCAAAATTCTCGTCGTCGAAGATGATCGCACCCTTCGTGAGGCGTTGCGCTACAACCTTGTCGCCGATGGCTTTGACGTAGTCGTTGCCGATGATGGGAGCGAAGGGCTGATCGCCGCCCGGCAGGACGATCCCGACGTAATCATTCTCGATTTGATGCTGCCAACATTGAGCGGTATCGAGGTTTGCAAGGCATTGCGGCGAGATGGCTCAGTTGTACCGGTGATAATGCTCACTGCGCGAGACGCTGAAATGGATCGAATTGGTGGTCTTGAATCGGGTGCAGATGATTATGTAACGAAGCCGTTCAGCATGCGTGAGCTTATCGCGAGAGTTGGCGCTCAGATTCGCCGTATGGACATGCTGAAATCAGTCTCTCAGAGTTCTGTTGACCAGATAATTGATCTTGGTGATCTGGTGATTAACCGAGGGTCTCGTTTGGTGACTCTCGAAGGTAAACAGTTAGATCTACGCCCAAGAGAGTTCGATTTGCTGGCTCATTTGGCTGCGAATCCGGGCAGAGTTTACACACGCGATCAATTGTTACAGGACGTGTGGGGCTTCGAGTATTCGGGCGACACCCGGACAGTCGATGTGCATGTAAGGTGGCTGCGATTGAAGATCGAAAAAGATCCTTCTAAGCCGACGTTGCTCGGAACAGTTCGTGGAGTCGGGTATCGAATAAGTGTGTGAGTTCGGTTTTGTACGAGAGAAAGCGCTTAATTGTCGAAAATAGGAGTTCTAGTTGAGTAATGTGTCACTGCGCTGGCGAATGCTTGTTGAAACAAGCTTGCTGGTGGCGCTCGTCGCAGTTGGATCACTAACTTTCGGCGTAATCGGCACGATACTGGCTGCGATTCTCGCAATCATTGCGGTTGTGTTTCTTTCGAAGAGGCTTCATCGGCAATTCTCGGAAATAACTGAAGATGTCATTCGTACTACATCGATCGATCGTTCCCATCGGCTTGATCCGACCGGCCCTGCCGAGCTAACGCGTTTGGCGCGGGCGGTAAATCGATTGGTTGACCGAGTTGCGGATGATGTTTCGGAAGAATCGGCAGAACGAGTAAGGCTTGCTTCGATTCT
>JABIHL010000075.1 GCA_018649665.1 Chloroflexota bacterium
AAACAACGACGCTTGTGGCTTCACTGCCATTGTTGGCGGACGAAGTGCTCGACGCTACGTTCATGAGCCAGAAAGCACTCGTGAACTTCTTCAGCGCACAGGTCAAAGACGCTAAAGAACAGAACGTGCTCTACTCGCTTCACCTCAAGGCTACGATGATGAAGGTTTCCGACCCGATCATCTTCGGTCACGGTGTGCGCACATATTTCTCAACTCTGTTCGCCAATCACGAGCCTGAAATCAATGAACTAGGAGCCAATCCGAACAACGGTCTTGGCGATGTGTTGAACAAGCTTTCGGGTTTGATTCGAGATCCTGAAGGCACGATTCTTTCTGATCTTGAACACGACTTCGCTAACGGCCCCGGCATTGCCATGGTTGATTCCGGCAAAGGAATCACAAACTTGCACGTGCCGAGCGACGTGATCATCGACGCTTCGATGCCGCCGATGATTCGAGATTCCGGCAAGATGTGGAACAAAGACAACGAGCTTCAAGATGTGAAAGCTGTCATTCCAGACTCGACATACGCAGGAATTTACGATGTGACCGTTAGGGATTGCCAGGCACACGGCAAGCTCGACCCTGCGATTATGGGCAGCGTGCCGAACGTTGGACTCATGGCGCAGAAGGCGGAGGAGTACGGATCGCACGACAAGACGTTTGAGATGGCTTCGGCTGGAACCGTTCGCATCGTTGATGGCTCGGGTGCAGTGCTTCTTTCACACGATGTTGAGCAGGGCGACATCTGGCGTGCTTGCCAGACCAAAGATATTGCGATTCGAGACTGGGTCAAACTCGCAGTCCGTCGAGGCCATGCAACCGGTGCTCCGGTCATTTTCTGGCTCAACAGTGCTCGCGGACATGACACCGAAGTTATAGCCAAGGTCGAAAAATACCTTGTTGACGAAGAGACCGACGGGCTCGATATTCAGGTTCTGACACCTGAAGATGCTATGCAGCTCTCCCTCGACCGGATTCGAAAGGGCGAAGACACAATTTCGGTAACCGGAAACGTGCTGCGTGACTATCTAACCGATTTGTTCCCAATTCTTGAGATTGGAACCAGTGCTCGAATGCTTTCCGTTGTTCCTTTGTTGAACGGCGGTGGCCTGTTCGAGACTGGTGCTGGTGGCTCTGCACCGAAGCATGTGCAGCAGTTCCAAGAAGAAGGACATCTCCGCTGGGATTCACTTGGCGAGTACATGGCTCTGGCGGCGTCGCTGCAGCATTTGAGCGAGCAGTTCGACAATGTAGGCGCCAGTGTTCTTGGAGACGCTCTTGATGCGGCTACGGGTCAATATCTGCAGAACGATCGAGTTCCTTCACGAAAGGTTGGCCAGATGGACAACCGCGGTTCGACGTTCTACCTGACCATGTACTGGGCTCAGGCGCTTGCTTCGCAGTCGGACGACGCGGATATCGCAAAGCGTTTTGCTTCGGTTGCATCTGCGATGGCTGAAAACGAAGCGAAGATCCTCGCCGAGCTCGATGCGTCGCAGGGTGCAGCGAAAGACCTCGGCGGCTACTTCAAGGGCGACATCGACTTGTTGACGGCTGCGATGTGCCCGAGCGAAACGCTCAACGGTATTCTCGAAGGCGTTTAGAGTAGCGAGCGACTTTTTCTATTTGATAATTGTCCTCTCCGAACTGGAGAGGACTTTTCATCTTGTTACCGAAGTTCGCTTTCGACTCGTTCAGGATTCATTCGAATCCATTCACAGATTTCTGCGGTGGCAGGTTCGTTCGTACAGCGTTCGATCAGAACTTCGATCGAGGATTTACCTCTCAGAAGTTCAGGGTGTTTCGTGGACTCCGAATACCATTCGGCCAGCGAGTTACATGATCGGACTGCCGGGTTGAGGTCTTCCGATGGGTCTTGGATATCGTCGCTAGATATCGATGCAGCTTCATTCCAGGCGGCGGTACATGTTATTTGTGGAATGGGTGATTCGACTAATCTTCGCTGTAAGTCGGGTATTGGTGTCGCTACGATTTGATCGGCCGTGACTGATCCACCGCTTGAACTAAGCGAAATTATGAACATGACTATCGCTACGATCAGCATTGTTCGAACTAGATTTGTTCTGGGTGATACCAGCCCTGCTCCTAACACCGTCGGCCGATGAGCATGACTTCGATGTGAAAGATCGCCGATTGTCGTGAGTAATCTGTGGGTGAATTCGGTCGTTAAGTAGAAAAAGGGCAGACAAGAGTCTGCCCTTTTTCGGTGGGGTCGGGATCAGTTGTTGGCTCGTGGATATTGGCCTATTTGACCTTGCCGCGACCGTCGTTGCGCCAAACGCGTTCGACTTGATCGTTTCTCATCCACACGATTTCATCGTGGAGATTCGTGACGCCTTCTTGATATGTGGGGATGACAGTTAGCTTGTCGCCAACTGAGTATGTTCGGTTGGTACCAGTGGTATCTATGTGCCCATGTTCAACCGACATTCCTGAGAATTTCAATCCGGGGTCGTCGAGGATTAGTCCGTAGGGCATGCTCGGAAACAAGCGAAAGGTTTTCATGCCGGCATCGACTATTAGGCGGTCGCTGGTGGGCACACTGACGATGGTTGTCACGACACGGAGAGGGCATCGTTCTGGCGACAAATCACTTCCGTCGCCGGAGCCTTGGATACGGCTGAGTCCTTCATACACGTACGATCCACTGCGGTGTTCGGTGAATCCGAGTTCTTTCGATTCCCATTCCTCGCCGGTGCCACCTCCGCTGATGATGTCGAGAGGGAGATTCGATTTTTTGAATTTATCGATCGTCTCATCAACGAGACGTTTTGACGATATTCGACTTGGGTAAGTCATTAGGCCGCGAAGCTCTAGCCCCGGGAGTAGTTGTATCTGCTTGCCGAGTTCTTCAACGGCAGATGGAGACTGAACGCCGGTGCGATTACCTCCTGAGTCGAATTCAACAAGAACGCCGATTGTCACTCCGTCGGTAGCGGCTTGCTCGGAAATGCCTTCTGCAACAGCCAACGAATCTACGGTGACGGTCATGCGTCGGAACCGGGCTAATTCGACGAGTCGGTGAACTTTCTGCTTGCCTACGATGTTGTAGGTCATCAGGATGTCGTCGAGTCCTGCTCGTGCCATGTTTTCGGCATCGCCAAGTTTTTGGCAGACTATGCCTTGCGACCCGGCTGCAACCTGCATTTTGGCGATTTCAGGGTTCTTGTGGCTTTTCGTGTGCCCACGAAGAGTTATGCCGAGATTCTTGCAGTGATCGGCCATGTCGTTGATGTTCTTTTCAAGTACATCGACATCGATTACGACCGACGGAGTATCGAGTTCGTAGATATGCAATTTTGGCTCTTTCAGTTAACGAGAGATGGGAGTGTTCGATAAAACCCGGGCAGGATAACGTAATCCGAACCAGTTAACTAGAAAGGGGCCAGCAAAATCTGACCCCTTTCGAACAGTCTATGTTTTCGGAGCGCTTTTACTTCTTGGTATCTGCGAACGCTGCGCCGATTTCTTCGAGAGCTGCTTTGAAGGCAACCGCTGCGCCCATGTCGACGTGCTGCTTGACCTGCGAGCCGAGCTTGCAAGCTTCCCAGACCTTGGTGTGAAGGTTAGGGTGTGCTGCAAGATGTTCTGGCTTGAAGTAGTCAGTCCAGATGATCACGATGTCGTTCTTGGCCTTGGTTGCGTGCTCTTCTTTGACGGCAACGTATCGGTTGAACGAGTTGTGATCTTGAACGGTTGTCGGTACGCCCATTGCTTCGATAAGCTCGGTCATTCGAATTACTGTCTGTGCTGCCTGAATGGCGTCGCCTGGGTCGTAAATGCCGCAGGGGATGTCACAGTGTGCATCGGCTGTGCCGACGGGGAGTAGCCGGTCGGCAATTCTTGAAATTGTTCGGAACATGATTTTTCTCCTCGAAAAAAGCACTGCTAATTGTGCAGCTCTGGCGGAAAATACAAGCTGCCACAAGTCGTGCCAAAGTTTCCGCTGTCGATTTGCAAGACAAATCTAACACGTAGAACCGATATTCACAGTTGAATTACCTAATAAACCTACTAATTGAGTTGCTGTCAGTTCAATTGGTTAAAGTTCGTGGCACCAGTATGGAGCCTGCTATTGGCGATGGTAGTTGGGTGATTTCAGTGCGTGCTGGATTTCGTCGACGACCGCCACAACGATTCGACGTGGTGCGGTTGGAAGAGCCGGGGTCAGCTGGACACTGGATTCTAAAAAGAGTCGTTGGGTTGCCCGGTGAAGAGGTTTCACTAAGGGAAGGCGATCTCTACGTGAACGATGTGGCGATCGTCGATTCATTCACTTATTGCCCTGATGCGGCTACAGACAATTTCTCCTGGTGGCCACGAGATGACGAGTATGTGGTTTTGGGTGACAATCGCTCGGCATCTACCGATAGTCGCAAGTTCGGCGTTGTAAGTAGATCGAGCTTGCGGGGTCGGATTAACTAAGATGTTAAACGAAAACCCGGAAGCGCTGTTTTGTAACACTTCCGGTTTTAATTTTCGCGTAATTCGGCTGGTTGATACGTAATCGTCTAGATCGTATATCGGAGTTAGTCGGACACGGGTGGAATCATCCTCGGGCGATGAATTTTGCCGCTTCGATTGCGCTGTAGGTGATGATGAGATCGGCTCCGGCACGTTTTATCGAGGTCAGCACTTCCATCATGGCACGTTCTCGGTCGATCCAGCCAGCTTGACCAGCCGCGGCGATCATCGAGTATTCACCGCTAACGTTGTAAGCGGCGAGCGGAGTGTCGAATCGCATCGACGCCTCTTTGATTACATCGAGGTAGGCGAGGGCGGGCTTCACCATGATGATGTCGGCACCCTCTTCGAGGTCGGCTTCGATTTCTCGCATCGCCTCACGACCCTGACTAGGTGCCATCTGGTAGGCACGCCGGTCGCCAAACTGCGGGGCAGAATCGGCGGCAATCCTGAACGGACCATAAAACGCTGAAGCGTATTTCGCCGAGTAGCCCATTACTGGAATATCGGAGAAATCGGCTTCGTTGAGTCCTTCACGAATCGCTGCTACCTGTCCATCCATCATTGCGGATGGAGCGATCATGTCGGCTCCCGCTTGGGCATGAGAAACAGCGGTCTGAGCGAGGAGCGGCAGTGTTGCGTCGTTGTCGACATCGTTGCCACTAACAATTCCGCAGTGACCGTGATCGGTGTACTCGCAGAGGCAGACATCGGTAATTACATATGTGTCGGGTGATGCTTTTTTGATCGCAGCTACGGCTCGTTGCACGGCTTCGTCGGGCGATGCTGCCCCG
>JABIHL010000004.1 GCA_018649665.1 Chloroflexota bacterium
AGGGTTGAACCTGTGAGGTACGTGCTAATTGCGACCGGGTCCATGATCAGTGGCGATCGGATGTTTGGGTAAATGCCACGAGATACGTCGTAAGGCATGATCCAATAAGCAATTCGCCAAGGACGTCCAGCGTGAATAAGCGGGAAGACCAGAGCTGTAAGCAGCGAGAACACCGTTAGAAGTTCTGCTGCTCTCGTAACCGGTCTACGCCATTCAGCCTGCGTAAGGCGAAGGATTGCCGAAATCATAATTCCGGCGTGAGAAATACCAACCCAGAAAACGAAGGTCGTGATGAACAGACCCCAGTACACGGGCCGTGCGAGACCCGTTACGCCAAGGCCTTTGTTGACCATAATGGCGATTACTACCACACCAATTAGAACCACGACTCCAAGAATGCTGACTGTTGGCAGCCACCATTTGGGCGTGTCTAACTGACCGTTTAGTAGTTTACGGTTTGTATAGACCTGATCTAGTTCTCGTCGCTGTTGCATCTGTTAGTCAGTTACCTGTAGTTATGCGTCAGATTCGTTGCTGAAGTGTTATTAGTCTGGCTTCGCGACCAACGTAGCGTGGCCTCGAATGTACTTGATTGGCTTAGAAAGTAAGTTGAATTCCTGAACCTGCCACACCGACAGAACAGGGATCACACGGGTCATCATCATCACGATGAACGCGACGAGTGAAATTCCACCTGCCATGATCACAATGTCGAATATATCTGGCCAGTAAGTGGCTGGGATTTCCTTGAGCCACTTCTCGTGGATCTGGTCACCTGGTACTGACCATGCAGGCACGAACATGCGTATACGGTCGAGCATAAGACCAAGAAGAATTACAAATGATCCCATCACCATAGCGGTGGTCCCGCGACGTACCTTGTTCCAGATCAGGATCCACCATGGAACGAACCATAGGAGAATCATGGCTCCGAAGAACGCCCAGATCATAGGGCCCTTTATCTGATGGTTCAGGGTGGCGATATCGTTTTCCGACCTGCCGTACCAGAACACAATGAACGAGGAGTAGAAGAAGTAAATCCATAGCAGAGTCAACGCAAACAGCAACCGACCCAGCGACCAGAAAGCATCCAAATGAATGTACTTCTCTAACTTCATGTACTTGCGTGAGAAGTAGAGGGCGATGACCACAGCAGCTACACCAGCCTGGAAGCCAGAAACCGTGTGGTACATGGGGAGAATAGCGTCACGCCATCCCGGAACCATGCTTTGACCGAAATCGGTCGTAAACAAAAAGTTAGCGAATACGAGAATCAGGAAGTAGAAAGTTCCGAACATGCCGATACGCATTCGTAGCGTTCGCCACTGAACGTCGGTACCAACCCAACCACGAGCAAGGCGCTTACCCAAACGCTGACGCCAGCCAGTCGAGTGGTCACGCATTGAAGCGAAGTCAGGCAGTGCTGCAGAGTAAAACAACATGATGCCAGTGCCAAGAAGCATTACTAGTGCAAGTGTCGTCCAGAAGTGCGGCGAGTAGTCGGGAGCCGCGTACCAAATAGTTCGGCGTCGGGCGCCTTCAGTAACCAGCGGAGGCAGGATAGCCACCAGCGGGATAAGCATTATGAGAGTCACCACACTCGCGAACGAAAATAGCGAAGCAATTCGGGTAATAGGTCGTACCCAGTTTGCTTTTGCCATTACAGGAGCCATGGCCACCATAGGTGCGCCACCAGCAACTGAAAGCAAGAACGACACCAGTGCAGCAACGTAGCCCCACTTGGTGCTGTCGTCACCCTGATTGATGAATTTGATGACGAGTGCAGCGATACCGGCAATCGAAAGAATACCGAGGATCCACACCCACGCCTTGAAACGACCGCTTGCACCAGTGGTGGTTGCGACCAATTCTGTCGAGATCACGTCTGCAGCCACCTGAGGTGGTGGTGCGTGATGCTCGGCTTCATGTGCTACAGCTTGACTAGCCATGCGTTGCAGCTTCTCCCGCGCCGACCTTCTTGTCAGCATCGATCTTCGCTAGGTAGATAACGTTAGGGTCAGTTCCGAACTGGTCGAGAAGCGTGTAGTGACGCTTGTCTTCCTTCATCTTCGAAACCTTACTTTCAGGGTCATTGAAGTTTCCGAAGTTTAGTGCACTCGTCGGGCAAGCAGATGAGCATGCAGTTTGAACTGCGCCATCAGCAATTTCGACACCGGCACTTCGGGCGTTGCGTGATTCTCGACGGATACGGTGCACACAGAAGCTGCACTTCTCCATGATTCCACGGCTTCGGACTGTTACATCAGGGTTGAGGTGGTTGCGGAGAGATTCCGGCCACACAGGCTCCCAGTAGTTGAAGAACCGAACAATGTAAGGGCAACCGTTTGCGCAGTATCGGGTACCAACACATCGGTTGTATACCTGAACGTTCATGCCTTCCGAGTTGTGGTAGGTGGCATAAACCGGGCAAACGGGCTCACAAGGTGCGTTCTCACAGTGTTGACACATGATCGGGATGAACCGAGCTTTTGCATCAGGGAAGTCGCCTTCCCAGTATCGTTCAACACGAATCCAAGAAATCGATCGAGCTCGCTCGACACGATCCTGGGTGTTGATCGGAATATTGTTTTCTGCCTGACATGCGATTACACATGCGTTGCAACCGATGCACTTGTCGACATCGACAACCATGCCCCAGTTGTGGGTTCCAAATTCAGCTGTTGTCATTGGGCTACTGCCTTTAGGCACTGGTCCTGCATATTACTCATGGTCGCCAGACTCCTTGCCTTCACCGAGGAACTGTTCTTGGTACAGGTGATGGTTATCTGTCTGCACATCGGATGCGGTCTCGCCGATACCAACTACCAAAACAGGTACACCCGGTTCTATCGGTCGTGCTTCCACGTTACCTTCGAACTTCGGAACCTTGACCCGCTTGCCTGCTCGCTGAACTTTTACTCGAGTTGCAGCCCATGCGAGGGCGCCGGTCTCTGAATCTTTCTCGTCTACGAGAATAGAAAGAACATTTGAACCGCGTTCCTCAGCGTATCGACCGCTTCTGCGGTGACCTTGTCCCATAGGGATTCCGATCACGCCGGGGCGAACGCCGGGGTGTGGGTAAGCGAGGACTTCGATCTCACCTGAGGTTGAACGAATCAAAAGGACGTCGCCTTCTTTGATTCCGAGCTCATCAGCCTGAATGCTGTTGATCTCTCCCCAAGTTGACCATGAAGCAGATGAAATAGGGTCGGGCGTCTGCTGTGCCCAAGGAGCGGCAGCGAGCCGACCGTCTAACAGTGAGTTAGAGAGAAACGGAACGAGGTGGAAGTCATTGCCTTCACCAAGCGATCCGGTTTCTGAGTAGTTGGCACTCTGTGCCGATGTGGCTACTTTGCCTACGCTACTTGAACCACTGTTTTTAGTGTCCCACCAACCACCACGCTGCAGAGCACCGTTGGTGAAGAGAGACGATGATGATGCCGATACCGATCCACGTCCTGTCGAGTGAAGCTCGGAAAGTGCACCACGAACAAGGCTTTCCATGTCTCGACCGTAAGAACCGTCTGACATAGCGAGTAGCGTGTCGCCGAATCCACGGGCGTCACTGATGAGCCCCGATTCGTCCCGTGAAATAGTTGGACCTACGACCGGCTGCTGTGTACCAACAACTTGATACCCAGGGCCTGGTTCTGGAATTTCGGTTCCCCATGACTCCAAGAAAGTCTCTTCAGGAAGAATGAGGTCAGCGAAATCCATCGTGTCGTCATGTATCGCACCGAATGCGATGACGTTCGGAACGTTTTCGAGAGCTTCACGAATAGCCACTGAGTTGGGCATTCCATGAACGATGTCGGCACCACGAATGATGACCGTTTCGACGTTACCCGCTCGCCAGTTGGCGATCTCCTGTTCCCATGCTTCGAATGAAGCACCGGTTGCAGATGCTGGAACATCGTCTATTGCTGATCCTGGGTTGGAAGTAATTCCGCCCTTAGAATCGACCGCACCAACCAAAATGTTCAGTGCGTAGATTGCTCCGAGATTGAAACTACCGTTGGTGTGAGCACCGGCCGAGCCGCCACCGAAGGCGACCGAAGGTGTGTGCTCTGCGAAATGTTCGGCAGCTTTCTTGATTCGATCTGCATCGACGCCCGTTCGGGCTGCAACGTCACTGAGAGTCACATTCCTGACACCTCCGGGAATTGCTGCTTCAAATGCCGCAACGTTCGAGGCGCTGACGAGCCCTTCATCGATGATGACCGATGCGATACCAAGTGCGAGGTGACCCTCAGTACCTGGAACAGGGGCAAGCCATAAGTCGGCAGCGGCAGCAGTCAAAGACATACGAGGCTCGGCGTGAATCATGTATCCACGGTCACTCTGCTCGCGGAACTCACCGTACTTCACACCGAACTGGGTTGGTGATCCCCAAGTGCCGAGCCAGTCGGCACCGAAGGACAAAACTGTCTGTGCGTTAGAAATATCAAATGTAGGGAGCTGGTCTTGACCAAGAACCGATTTTACCGCTCCGTGGAGCACGCCCTGTTCAACAGGATCGAACGCCATGTGCTTGCCGTTGTACTGTGCAGCAAACTTGCTAGCAACGCTGCCCAAATGTCCTCGGAGAGGGTTGGTGACAACTGTTAGCGCACCGTCGGCGTTCTTAAGAGCTTCGGTGAATCGTGCTTCTGCCTGATCCCAAGAAGCATTAACAAGATTTCCAGCTTTGGAATACCGAAGTTGCGGGCTACTAATACGATCGGGGTGGTAAAGAAGCTGTAGAACCGCGTCGTACCTAGCTGTTGCCTTGCCGCGAGTTACAGGGTGATCGGGGTTTCCCTCGATCTTCTTTGCCCGACCTTCCATGACACGAACAAGCACGCCATCACCGTTGGAGAAATCTCCCATTGAAGTTGCGTACCAAGCGTCCTCACCCCGTACCAAGTCTTCTGGTAGGTCTACAGGGCTCTGAACAATTAACTCGCGCTCGGGTAGTCCGCAGGCTGCAAATATCACAGCTCCGACTGCCGTTTTACCGGTAAGCGCTAGGAATTCTCGTCGATTTAGCTTCATCTGGTCAGTGGTGTTCCTGTTGTCGCAGTTTATAACTGAGACCGGGTAGTACCCGAGTAAATTTCCTAGTAGTGGCAAGCCGCACAGTCGGTCGGTGCACCGTTATCACGGTGGCAATCGACACACTGGCCCATTTTGAGAGATTCAACCTGCTCGACCTGCTGCATAGCTGCGACGTTTCCGTGACAGGTTGAACAGACGCCGGAAGGTCCTTCAGTAACACCATCAGTAGAGTTTTTGACTTCCGATGGGTTAGCGGTGAGATATCGAATGTGAGGTTCGTGAACGAAACGTACGTGGTCGGGTAAGCGATGGACACGCTGCCAGTTGACTGGTGAAGCTCCGTCGTCGCCAACAATGTCTGCTGCGTCTCGTAAGATCGTCAGCGGAACGTTGTCTGCAGCACCAATCACTTGGTGACATGTTGCACAGAAATTTACTGCTGGAACGCCGGCGTTTGCCTGAGTGGTGACAGTTCGATGGCAGAAAGTACAGTCGAGACCAAGACCTTCCATGGTCTGACCATCGGCTGCGACACGATCGAGCTGTTTAGTAGAGGCGTGAACCGTATGCGGGAAGTCGATTGGTTGATCGAAAGTCTGTTCGAATCCGAGTACCGGAACCGGCTGACCGAGCCAGCCAGTGATTATAAATGCTGCGACTACACCCATCACGGCAACTACACCGAGACCGCCAATAGCCAATACCGGCACAAGCATCTTAGGTAAAGATGACGATTTGGAGTTCGAGTTATCGTTTTCCGGCGCCAAGCGTTCTTTCCAGTCTGAACTAGCCGAAGCTAGCTATTAGCGTTAAGGATGGGGGCAGTTGTTACTGCCACCACCGTGAGTAAGTGCGGTTTAGGAAATCGATGTTCTCGGATGCCATAAACAGGGATGCGAAAATGCCAATCACACAAACGATTCCAATTACATATAGAGGAGCTCGGAATTTTGTCCACTTAGCAGCGACGGTTTTAGTGTCGACAACTGAAGGAATAATCGCGTGCGCCGTCATAAGCGAAGGGCCAGCGACTAACGCAAATCCCAAAGCAAGCCACAGAAACTTGAGTGCTGTACCGACTTCAGCCCATTCGGCAGTGGTTAACGGTTTCGGATCCATACTCTTCTTAAGAGCTCCCGATTCAATAATTACTAGAAGGGCCAAAAGCGAACGCGAACGAACAGCGCATGCCCTGCAAAATAGCGCATGTGAAAACTATCACGGAGGATTTTTCAGTGTCAACAGTTCGAGGGGGCAAATAGAGGGACCTCAGAATTGAACGTGCGTGTGATTATGAATAAACGAGTTTTACCGAGGTCTGTAACAACAGGTATGGCTCGCCTATTTGGTCGTTCGCCCCAAGTACCCAAGGTGAATCAGAAGATGTGGGGCGTAGCCTAATTCCTTCGTCTCCTCCATGGATCATTAGTGCCTGTCCCGAGCCTGAATCTCCAACCAGCACGGCGGTCACTTCACAAGGCATTCCACCGTTATCTGAGCACCATCCAACAACCTCATGGGGTTCGTCGTTTTCGGGAATACTTGGAATGGTGATTAAAGCCGCGGTTTGCGGCTCGCTTTGCGTTTCGAAAACTTGAATCGGAAAATATCCACAGTTGTCGTTCTCTTCGATGTCGATCATCAACTGATCAAATGATTTGTCCACTCCAGCCCTCCGAGTTTCCGGCGTACGCCTCTAAACGGTTCTTGCAAGTCTAGTTAATCACGATTTCAGGGCTGAATAAGGTCAGAAATTGATGTGGTATTCGACGGACGGAACCGGACCTGAGAATCCGACCTTCTCGTATGCACTGCGGGCGGGAGCGTGCGCTTCGTCGCCACCGGTGGTAACGATCGCTGCCTTCATGCCCGCCTGCTTCATTTGGCCAAGCACGAACTCATACATTCTTGCGCCAATGCCCTTGTGGTGGTGCGCAGGTGAAACGGCATTGTTACCGATTTCCGCCACTTTTCTATCGTGGTCCATGTTGACGGTGATAAAGCCAACTATTTCAGAATCGCTCTCGGCTATCCAAACCTGCCTTGGGTCGTCCGCTTGGCACGCCTTGCTGACCTGTTCACGTTTTCTGGCGTTAGGGTCAGCGTGAACTATTTCGAATAGTTCTTCTCCAACGATTTCTCTGGTTGAAGCAAATATTGGTTGCCAAGCGGCAACAGTAATCTCGATGATCGGTTCTAGGTCTGTCGGTCGGAATGATCGGATACTAAACGCCACAGGTAATCTCTAACGATTGCGTACATTCGGTAGGCAGAAGCTGTTCGAGCATCGAACAGCTTTAAGATTCCTCGAAGCCACATCGTGATATATCACCAAAGGAAGACCGTCGGAACCGATCGTGATCGACGTGTGCTGACCGGCTAATGCAGATGTATCGACATCTACAGATGTGGCGTTTGTGCAGGCAATGTCGTCGCAGTGTGCGATTTCCAGAAAGCCGTTGAACGAATCGTAGTAGCTGATGATTGCTCGCCCGTCGGTTCCGATTGTCATCGAGTTCCAGTCGCCAACACCACCACTGGTTACAGTTGCGGCCGTGGTCGATGCCGAGCACGACATGTTTGAACAGTGGGCAGTTTTGAGATCGTTGCTCGTCACGTCGAAGTAGCTGACGAGCGCTCGACCATCGATACCGATAACGATAGAAGTGTCTTTACCGACATCGCCTGCGGAATCGATAATTTCATTCGTGCTGGTAGTGCAAGCCAAGTTCGAACAGTGTGCAACTTTCAGTGCTGTATTGGTCACATCGTAGTAGCTGATGATCGGGAAGCCGTCGGCTCCAATAGCAAGTGATGTATAGCGCCCAACGTCGCCGGTTTCATCGATGACGTTGATATCAGCCGAAGTGCAAGCCGTGTTGTTGCAGTGCGCAACTTTCAGGTTTCCGTTTGTCGTGTCGTAGTAGCTAGCGACACCTAGCCCGTCTGTACCGATTGCGATCGATGTGTACGCTCCAACGTTCCCTGTTCCCTCGATAGTCGTCTTGGAACTGTTTGCGCAGCTGATCGTCTGACAGTGGGCTATCTTGAAATCGGAACTGGTTGAGTTTTTGTAAGCGATCAGAGGCAGCCCGTCGGTTCCAATTATCACCGATGCATGCAAGTCGCCAGACCCAGTGCTTTCAACAATAGAAGGTGTGGCAGAAGTGCATGAAACGTCGTCACATTGGGCGAGATAAAGAGCATTGTTCGCTTCGTAGGCGAGCACTGGCAGACCGTCATCGCCGATAGTCACCGAGTTCCATAATCCTGCGTCACCGGGGCCGATCACGAGGGTGGTATTCACGTGCTTGGCACGCTGAAACGGAACAGTTTCGTTGGACGATAGCGTGATACATACGAGATTTCCGGTAGCGTCAATTCCGACTGCTACCAGACCCGCACCGCACGATTGACTCGATATTGCGTAGTCGCCGCTGGATGGCCCGGCATCACCACAGACCCATGTCGAACCGTTAAAGATGGCTATCTCGGATGAACCGCAGTTCATTCCGCCGAGGGTGGTGTTGAGTGCTGCTGGACGATTGAGAATTTCGTTCCAGTTCACTGCTTCCAGACTATCGTCGCCATCGTCTAATCCAGCAGGTCGATTTACGATGTCGTCCCATTGGACTGAAGAAGCGACACCACCGGAGCTAAGGTCGCCCGGGACACCTGTAATCGATTCCCAAGCAACATCGGCAGTTCCCGCTGCCAGTTCGAGCGCTGTGAAGTAGTCGGCGTCGTGATCGTGGTCGCTTCGCGCAACTGTATTCGCTTCACCTGTACCGTCGAAATCTACTGAAGCTACATCACCTTCGATAGCGCCAGCAGTGGTGAGTCCAGGACCTATCGCGAGAACACCTGATTTTCCATCGTCTCCTGATGCTCCAGTCAAGCCTTTAGGCCCTCGTGATCCTTCCGGGCCGGCCACTCCGGGGAAGCCTTGAAGACCGGTCGAGCCAGCAGGTCCTTCAGCGCCAATTTTACCTTGGGCCCCGGCAGGTCCCTGCGGTCCAATCTCGCCTTCGCTTCCTCCACACGCAATAACGACCATTAGTGCTAATGCGAGGGCAAGAATCGTGATTCCGGATTTCGAGGGCTGAGTAACTCGATGATTCATGTAATTCCACACTGAATATCTGGGTTGGTGACGCGATTAGACATGTGCTCGTGCGTACATGACGCGATTGCTTGGATTGTACTGTCGCCCAGAAATTCGGTTCAGTTCAAACCCATTACCGGAATTAGATGACCATTCGGTCTTTACTGGGAAATTATTTAGATTTTGAAATGCACAGTTCGATAGAGGTACGAAAGAGGCTGTTCGCTATATCCTTCTCTTCGTTCGGCTCTTGTGGTCATCCGTGGGTCTACGAATTGGCTTATTCTGTGTGCACAACGACAAAAGGATTCTCATAAGAATGGCAACTGTTACTGGCAACCGAATTACGCTGAACCCTCGTGAAATGCCTTCCCGTTGGTACAACGTTGAGGCCGATCTGCCGTTCAGAGTTCCGCCGATGATGTCGCCTTCCGGATATCCAATTACCGCTAGAGAACTCGCTCCACTGTTTCCTAAACAGATAATCGAGCAAGAGCTAAACGCCAAAAGCCGCACGTTCAACATCCCTAAGGAAGTGAAACAGGCATATCAGCAGTGGCGGCCGACTCCCATGTTCCGGGCTACGGCTCTCGAAAAGGAACTGGGTACTACTGCCAAGCTGTTCTACAAGGTAGAAAGCGGGAGTCCGAGCGGATCATATGAATCGAATACCGCAATTCCGCAGGCGTACTACACGAAGAAGGCGGGTGCCGACGGAATTGTTACGGGCGGAGCCGGAGGCGTCTGGATCAGCGCTATCGGTCATGCTGCTTCACTGTTTGGGCTCGAGAGCCGCGTTTACAGCGTTAGAAAGCTCGGTTCTGATCGGGCTCGGGGCGATGCATACGGTCGGGTTTGGGGAGTTGATGTACAGGCAAGTCCATCGGAGAACACGCGAGTAGGCAAGCATCAGTTCAAAAAGGAAGGCGCTGATTCTGGATCGATCGCAACTGCGCTGGCAGAAGCTTACGAAGAGGCGACACTCAATCCGAACGTGAAATTTGCGATTCCTACCTTGATGGGCAACACGCTTATTCACCAAACGATCGTTGGACTCGAAGCTCAACGACAATTGGCTGCAGTAAACGAAGCGCCGGATCATGTCATCGGATCTATCGGGGCCGGATCGCACTTCGGTGGTCTTATCGCTCCGTTTATTCCGGCTCGAATCCAAGGTCGTAATACAAGATTTGTCGCCGTTGAAGAATCTTCTTCACCGAGCCTCACACGCGGGGTCTACACCGAAGAGTCTGCCGATGCAGCCGGTCTTATGCCGCAAGTGCCGATGTACACACTGGGACGTGAATACTCACCGCCGGGAGTACTGGCAGGGGCAATGCGATATCACGGTGTAGCTCCTATCGTTTCATCGCTTTATCGAGAGAAGTACATCGAGGCTGTGGCTCACGGACAGATCGAGTCGTACAGCGCTGGTCTGATGTTCACTCGTGCGGAAGGAATCGTTCTTTCACCTCATGCCATGTACACCGTTAAAGAGGTGATAGAGGAGGCATTGCGTGTGAAAGAAAAAGGAACCGACGACACAATTTTGTTCACGGTTACTCCAGCGATCAATGCTGAATCGTCGCCATACGATTCGCTACTCGACGGAGTTATGCACGATGAGAAACCTGAAGAGGCTTCGCTGAAGAAGTCACTGGGTCGATTTATCGGTCGCGGCTAATTCCAGTCGATAGTTTTGCTCCGCACAGCGCTTCACGATGCTAAAGTTCTCGTGTCGTAACGCCGGTCGCTATCTGACCATTCGAATTCGACCAATGTCTTGATCTGAAATATGCGCTTGAGTAGGGCTGATTGCCCGCTGAAGTCACCAAAGCACCAAACGGTTAGCCGGAGGCACTTAAAGATGGATATCTCCAAAGAGAAGCTGGAGTGGATATACACGACGATGTATCGAATCCGCCGCTTCGAGGAGACGATGCTCGAACAGACCCTTAAAGGAAACTCGATGGGTGTGGCACACACATCCGACGGGCAGGAAGCACCTCCCACCGGAATCTGTGCGCACCTAACCGACAAGGACTGGATCGGCTCGACTCACCGTGGGCACGGTCACTGCATCTCTAAGGGTCTCGAAACCGACAAGATGATGGCTGAAGTGTTCGGTAAGGCGACAGGCCAGTGCGGCGGCAAGGGCGGCTCGATGCACATTTCCGACTTCTCGAAAGGGATGCTCGGAGCGAACGGCATTGTAGGAGCTTCGATTCCACTGGCAGTTGGTGCAGCATTGACTGCAAAGCTCAAGGGCATCGAGCACGAGTCAGTCGGAGTTTCGTTCTTCGGCGACGGTGCTTCTTCACAGGGTGTACTTCATGAATCAATGAACCTCGCTTCTGTCTGGAAGCTCCCGGTTATTTTTGCTTGCGAAAACAATGGCTACGCCGAAGCGACACCTTCCTGGTACGCCGTTTCCGCTGAAGACATTGCCTCACGAGCCGAGGGCTACGGAATGCCCGGTATCGTTGTGGATGGCATGGATGTATTCGCCGTCTACGACGCAGCGGGTGAAGCAATTGCACGAGCCCGTGCGGGTGAAGGTCCAACATTCATCGAGATGAAGACTTACCGGTACCACGGTCACTTCCACGCCGACGATACAAGCAAGTACCGAAAGCCAGAAGAAGAAGAGTTTTACAAGAAGCTCGACGCCATTAAGCATTTTGAACGAACTGTTTCCAAGCAGAAGCTGATGACAGAAAAGAAGATGAAGAGCATCCGTGATTCCATCGAACAGGAAATGCTTCACGCTGTTGAGTTCGCTTTGAATAGCCCTATGCCGGACATTTCGACTCTGTATGACGATGTTTACGTCAACTACTCGAACCCAATTGCGGGTCTGCGCTAACCGCACACTATCCCTTTTGGTCAACCAGATTATTTAGTACCCAGAATTCAAGAATTAGAAACAGATATGACGACCTCACAAGCAAATAACCCGCTAGGACCCGGATACGACGGTGTCGCGGGCTCGGAGATGCGATTCCGAGACATTTTCCGTGACACGCTACGAGCGGAAATGAACAGAGATGATGATGTGTTCCTGATGGGCGAAGACATCTCAGGTGGCTTCGACAAGGACACCAAAGAACCACTCGACGCGTGGGGCGGGCCGTTCGCTGCCACTAAGGGATTGGTTCAAGAGTTTGGCGTTGAACGCATTCGTGATGCACCAATTTCCGAAGCCGGATTCGTTGGCGCAGCCGTAGGTTCCGCATTAACTGGCATGCGCCCAGTTGTCGACCTTATGTACTTCGACTTCGTAACTGTGGCGTTCGACCAGCTGCTTTCAAATGCAGCCAAGAGTCGCTACATGTTCGGTGGGCAGACCAAGGTCCCGTTGACCTTGTTTGCACGTTCAGGCGCAGGCACGGGGCACGCGGCTCAGCACTCAGAGAGTTTCTACTCGATGCTGGCGCACATTCCTGGGCTCAAGGTAGTAGTTCCTTCCGATCCTTATTCGGTGAAGGGCTTGCTCGCAGCAGCAATTCGTGACGACGATCCAGTATTCCTCGTGAACGATAAGAAGCTAATCAACCTCACCGGATTTGTTCCTGACGAGGATTACGTTATCGAGCTCGGCAAGGGTCGCTACATGCGACGCGGAACCGACGTAACGTTGGTTGGCATGTCGTACACATCGGTTGTATGTCAGAAGGCTGCCGAACAGCTTGCTGAAATCGGAATCGATGCTGAAGTGATCGACATGATGTCGCTTTCACCGTTCGATGAAGACATCCTCATCGAGTCGGTTGCCAAGACGAACAATGTAGTGATCGTCGATGAGGACACTCCTCGCGCTTCGATGTCTTCAGAGTTTGCCGCAATTATTGCCGACAAGGCATTCGATCACCTCGATGCTCCTGTGAAGCGAGTCACCTCACCTCACTCTCCGGTTCCGTACAACAGTGCTCTCGAACAGGCGTTCATGCCTCAGCCGGCAGATGTTGTTGGAACGGTGAAGAACCTACTCGGACGAGAGTAATAGTTCGTAGTCAAATAAGACTTAAATGAAAACCGGGTAGCTCGTATTGAGCTACCCGGTTTTTTTGTAGTTGATTCGTACCAGCGTTGCCGGTTCGTATCACCTCTGTCACCCTGAATTCATTTTCAGGGTCAAACGTTCGGTTGGTTTCATCGTTTGGTGCGCCAGCGATAGATCCTGAAAATGAATTCAGGATGACATATGCCGATTGCTAGTTATCGCCCAGAAGTCCTTTCGGTTAAGGAGAGGACTTCTGGCATTTGCTGAGCTTGTCGAAGTGTGAGGGGGGGCGCCCGACGTTGGCACGGTCGCACGAATCTCCCTCAACCCAACCTTCTCCCGCTGGGAGAAGGGGTTATTACTCGCAGAAGCCATCTCTACGAGACCATCTGTAAGTGGTCAACCTCATTTATCGTCCTCCCTCCCAGAGTGGGAGGGAGTTAGAGGGTGGGAGACTGCGACGCGTGACTGAGTCGTCCGACGACGATGAAACCTAACGCCCTCGCTAGCCCACTGGCATCTGACGGTTGGTCATCTTGCGTCCGACGGTTGCCTTCTCTTCGCCGCCACCGGAGAAGATGTTAGCGCCCATGTCGATAAGAACCTGAATGTTTCCAGCGTCGTCCTTGTTCGGGTCGTTCCAAGAGCATAGGAACTTGAGACCATTACGGTCCGCAGCGCCCTTGATCTGTTCACGAACTCGGTTCATCTCTTCTGGGTACGGTGGGTCGTGAGCATCTGCCATTCCGAACGACATTCCCATGTCGCCAGGACCCCACTCAACGAACGCTAGTCCCGGCACTCGACAAATAGCGTCTGAATTGGCGGCCGATTCTTGATTTTCCAGCTTGAGACCCAAGAAGAGTTCGCCTTCTGGGTTCAAAGGCCAAGGGTCGGCAATCTCGGTGTAGCGCTGAGGAGTTACGCCCCAAATTTCAGATGGCTGTTTCTGACCACCGGCTCCACGCTGACCTTCGCCTAGCCCCTCGCGTCCGCTCTTGTGGAACGGGTATCGGCACTCTTCGATGAACGCACGAACGGCGTCGGCCTGTCGAGCGTGCGTGTGGAGAATTCCGTGAACTCCGGCAGAGAGGACTTGTCTGATCTGCCATGCATTAGCTCGAACTTCTTCGATGGTTCGGCAGTTGGACGGCAGTGTTGAGATAACAGCCGGTGTGCGGTGCCCAGCTTTGGTAGGCCCGCCATCGACGAGTCCTCTCATGAATTCCGTTAGGCCCGCAACATCGAAGGCGTGGTGCTCGAAATCGGTAATGAGGAAGTCGGCCCAAGTGCTTGCCTGCTTCAGTCCATTTTCGTACGTCAGATCACCGGTTCCGGTGTAGTAAACCGGTTCTCCGGATTCGATGAGTTCAATAACTCGGTTGATTCGTTTTACCATTTTTATCCCTGATAGCTGTTCGTAAAATCAGTTTCGGATGCGCGATTTCTTCTCGGGCGCCGAATTCGTGTGGTCACAACTTCGTTCCGGCGGGTATCTTAACCCTGCTTTGCGTTTTGTGCGCAAGCATCGGCGTACATCTCAACGCTTCTAAGCATAGAAACCTAAGACAGGAAATCGAAATTGAGCAATTCAGCACAGGAAGCGATCGATACTTTTACGCGTTGGGCGCAAACGTTTAACGATCGCGACGCCGACGCGATGATCGCCGAAATGCATTTCCCCCACATGCGACTCGCCGGAACTGAGTTTCAGACCTGGGTCACGAGTGACGATTTTAAAATGCCTCAGGACGATATGACCAAGGCATTGGTTGCCGAAGGTTGGCACACAACGATCTCGAAATCGGTGACCGCAGCGCAGGCTGGTCCGGAGAAAGTGCATCTGGTGATTCGTCAATCACGCCAGCACAAAGACGGTTCGGAGTACAACGGCTTCGACACGCTGTGGATTTTCACGAAGATCGACGGTCGGTGGGGTGTTCAGTTCCGCTCGTCGTTCCTAGCGAACGCAACTCAGTCGTACGGAGCCAGCAAGCCAACGTTTTAGTTGTCTAGCAGTGCTGTTCTGTGCGGCCCTGAGAATCCCACGTGTATGAGCACACTAGCGTGGTCGCTTTCAGGTAAGTCGGCGATAGTGCCGGATCAGTCGTGGTGAACTCATTAGTCGGCTCCGTAAGCGCTTCGGGCCATTCACCGGATTCGATCATCCAGAGATTCATTGCAGATTGAATATCCGATGCCTCTGAAATCAAGGTTGAGTTTAACGTCGATGAAGAAAGCGTGGCGGCGACGTTCGCAGTTACGGTTGCCGCACGATTGTCTCGACTGGTCACATCAGAAGAAGATATTTGATTGCAACCAGCGGTGAACGTGAAAATCACGACAGCTGCGAATATGAGAAATTTCTTGTGCACGATACTTTTCAGTTACAACGGTCGAGACGTGAGTAGCGCTCGTCGTCGGACGACTCGGCTCCACGTCGCAATTCTCCTACCCTAGCCCTTCCATCCGGAAGGGAACTGAATATCGGAATATCGCCTAACCGCTAAGCGTGCTACCCGAACTTTGCTGCGTATAGCCCTCGGATATAGGCTATTTGTCCTGTGTGTTGGCCGTTTTCTACTGGGATTCTGCCGAGTGCCCAGAGGAGCGTCGGTGCTCGATCGGGAGCGTGTTCCCAAATCTCAGGGCGTTTGTCTCCAAGCTGATCGACGGTGACACCCTCAATCGAAGGAATCAACAGCTCGCGTGCTGCCTTCCAGTAGCCGGTAACTTCTTCGACCGATACGTCAGGAAAATCTCGAACCTGTTCGATCGAATCGCCAGCGCCATTGCGTTCTGGCTCGATTCCCAAGCGCTCAGCCCAACTGCCTTCGATCCATGCGCTATCGCCTTTACCTCGTAGGTACCAGCCCCACATATCTTCCATCCGGCCCATGTGCCACAGAGTCCAAAGTATGTGGTTCGAATTAGGCGTAGGCATCCAGCGCGCTTCTTCGATTTCTAAACCCTTGAGTGCTCGTTCCAACTGGCGACCGTAGTCGCCAACCGATTGCAGCGTCACGTCTCGATGATCGAGCTGTCGATCTGCCATCAGTTCGCCTCGCACACGACAGCATCGTCGTTCGCCGCAAGTCGAAGAAGCATCTGGTACGGGTAAATTCCTGAATCGTGACCGTCGGTCCACAGAAACTGGATTGCGTACTTTCCGACCATCAGATGATCGGCAGCGATGATGTCGTTCGGCACTTGAGAAACGTTCAGAAGCGGCCGACCCGTCATCTCCTCAACACAAGCGGCGCAAGCGCACTGCAGTCGAAGATATCGATAAGGATAGGTACAGGTTTGACCGTTGTCCCAGGCGATTTGAACACCGGTGCCGGTCATAACGATGTCAGTCGGAACAGCGGCCGTGGTGCCTGAGTATTCTGGGGTCATCGACATTATTTTTAGAGCTTTCGTTCAGGATTGTCGCGTTTAGCGGGGATTTTAGATTGTGTCATCGGCTGATTGACGTAAACTTCCAGCCTCAGTTCTGTGCGCGCAGAGATTTTTATCTGCTTAGCGTACCTATATAAATTCACAGTAGAGGATTATCGCCAGATGGCAAACGAAACGATAAAAGTCGGTTTCATCGGAGCAGGTGCCAATACGGCGTTACGCCACATTCCTGGCCTACGCGCCCAACAGGGTGTGGAGCTCGTTGGGGTTGCGAACAGGTCGATCGAATCGAGCCAGATCGCAGCCGACAAGTACGAAATTGGCGAGGCGTACCCAACTTGGCTCGACCTCGTTGAAGATCCAGATATCGATGCCGTATGCATTGGCACATGGCCATACATGCATTCCACCACTACGTTGACCGCGCTCGATAACGGCAAGCACGTTCTGGTTGAAGCTCGAATGGCGATGAACGGTTCCGAAGCGCGTGACATGCTCGCTGCATCACTCGCCAATCCCGATCTGATTACGCAGGTCGTTCCGCCTCCGCATCTCATGGCATGCGAACAGCACGTGATCGACATCATTGCTGATGGCTACGTTGGCGATATCGTCAACGTGAACGCACGAGTCACTGACGGAAGTGCATTCCCCGATTCTGATCAGGACGCTCACTGGCGTCACATTCGCGAACTTTCGGGTAACAACGTTATGACTACCGGAATTTGGTATGAAAACCTGATGCGAATTATTGGCCCTGCATCATCGGTTTCGGCAAATTCTCAGGTTCGGGTTCCTTCCCGCAAGGGCTGGGACGGATCGCGAATGGCAATGACGATTCCTGACCAGATCGACATCATCTACACAACGGGTGCCGGCGTTAACGTGAACCTTTCGGTCACTACTGTTTCAGGTCCGTTTGTTCCACCAACCGAAATTTGGATTTACGGCACAGAAGGAACTATTCACATTGCAACAAGCGGACTCGGCAACGATCCGGTCGTGAGTGGTGGTCGTAAGGGCGACGACAGGATGAGCGTCATCGAGGTTCCAGCCGAGAAGCGTGGCAGCTGGCGTGTTGAGGAAGAGTTCATCAATGCCATCAAGGGCGTTGAGCCTGTGACTCGTTCAAACTTCACCGATTCGTTGAAGTACATGGAGTTTACCGACGCTATTCAGGAGTCGTGGCAATCGGGAATGCGGGTTAACCTGCCCTGGTCGTAACGTACGGATTTTGGTCTAGCGACTGCTCGCTGCCTGATTATGGGTAGTGAGCAGTCGAAATTCGCGTAGGAGTAGTCCCCGTTCGACTCGGTGCATTTAACCTACTTCCTCCGGCTGCAGATCTGCTCGGATCAAGCAACGGTAGACGAAGGTACTGGCTTAACGAATATGCCACCATGAATCGCACAATTTCCTACTGGCAGTTGGTGCGTCCAGTGAGTCAAGGGATAAATAGTTGAAACCTTGGATTCGCACTTCTGCCACGCTTTGTCGCAAACAAGAGTGCCGTTGTTGAGTTCATCGTTGATCAGATCACCGATTTTCTCTCTCAGTTGGCACGGAGTTAGTCCTTCGCTACTCAGAATTATCTGAATGTGACGTAGTACTTCCTGGGCATCATAGTTACTCATTCTCTCTCTCCTTAGCTCTCGATTAGCGAACCCGCCCTCCTTGATTTGGAGACCATTCAACCAAGGTAATCAACCGTATTCTTCCTTGTGCTCGATCGATAGAACTCGCTATTCCTACTTCGCTCCACGTCAATACGCCCCAGACGTTCACATTGAGAACGCTAGGGTTGTGCCTCATCTGTGTCTACTCCCGCCCGCCGTTTGTGTAAAGCTAAGATGAACAGCAAAAAAATGAGAAAACCGCGAGGAATTACTTGGTGGGGGCTGAGAGTGCCTCCCAGTTCGCCTCAGAAGCTATTCACCCAGTCGAACGCAGGTTCACTGTCTGCGGCAGAGGCGTTTGATGAACGCTAGCTAGAACAGCTCGCCGCAGTTCCAGTCTTCTAGAGCGACCAATTTAGGGAATATCTGCCGTGCAGCATCTCTCGCACCCGGAGTGTCTGGAGAGAACTTGGAACCCATAGGCACCATACGGATGATCGGATAGAGCAACGCTCGTCGGTACTCACGTAAAAGATCTTCCATTCGATAGTCGTCGATACCACCGTCGTGAAGGCCCGCAAGATACCGTTCCAGTAGGCTCGTCTCCGCTTGCTTACGTTCTTCGGGCTCGAGACTGAAAATGAAGAAGTTCGTAACGTCTCGAACACCCTGCTGAACGGCTGTGCGCTGCCAGTCGATAACCCTAACGCCGGGCTTGGTGTCATCATCGAACAGGAAAAGGTTCCCGGGGTGCGTATCGCCGTGAGTCAGCGTTACGGCTGCATCTTCAGGCACTGTCATAACATCAGTAATCTTCGGACCGAACGCCGCTGTGATTTCGCGGGTGCCGGGTTGGAGCAGATCACCCCACGAATCGAAAAACTTATCCAAAGAGGCTACGTAAGCAGTTTGCCTATCGTGCCACACTTTCGGATCTCGACCGTCGACCGCCCATTCGAATGTATCTAGCTCTGGGCTGTTCCAACGTGGCGTGTGTAGCTGGGCCAGAGTATCGACGATTCGTTCGGCATCCGGCACCGGCGTATATGTGAAAAACGTACTCATTCGTCCGTGCGATAGGTCTTCAAGAAGCAGAACGTAGTCGTGACTGACTGGTTCAGCAGCGGAAAAATAGCAACGAGGGTGAATCGCATCCCCGCTATCTGCACCAGTGTTGTTTGCGAATGTCCTGTAGTAACCGACTTCAATATCGAACACTTCCGATTGAGCAGCTCGTTGTGCCGGTTCTTTGTCGGGAATTTTAGCGATGAGAGTTTGAGGTAGTGCTGGGTTTGGATTTTCGTATGTTGGGGTCAAACGTGCGAGAACGCCGTTGAAGCCGTCCATCTCACCGATTCTCTCAGCACTAACACCGATCACCGTGGCACCCGGGAGCACTGCCGGCAGCCATTCGGGCGTCATCTCTTCGATAGTGGTCGGAAACGGTGATTGTGCGGGAGAGCTGGAGTTGGGCATTTAGGCAATTTTCTCGTCGTTGGAAATTATTCCCGCAGAGCTTACCTGTAGTTTGGCTGAGAGGGATTACCGTAATAAACCTTCTCAGCATTATTTCTAGAGCGTAGCCCGGCACAGTGGAGAGATCATCGGTGGCGCGGAGCGAGGGTGATGAGTTGCAGTCCGCTCTTTCTATACTTCTGCCTCGAATTGCCCGCCGTCGGTTTTATTCCTGAATAGTGCCCGTTTAATCTGGACAATACCCACGGTCACCAAGACAAGAATGGCGATTAAAAATACAGTTGGCAAAGGCGAGACTCGGAGTCGTTTGTGGGTTCGACCCCAATCTTATTTTCTGGTGTGACATCCACGGTTAAGAATTGAACTTGCCTCGGCATAAACTGCCGGGACTATGACTTTAATTACTGTTCCCGCTTCCCCTGCTGCCGAGTCCATCGGTGATGCCGTAAGAATTACCCACCCTGCGATTCGTGACTTTCCTTCGGGAGAACGACCTAGAGAGCGTTTGGCTTCCTACGGGGCAGGGCATCTGTCGAACTCTGAGCTTCTGGCGATTCTGCTTCGAACAGGTCTTGAAGGCGAGAATGTTCTCGTTATGGCGAGTCGATTGCTTGCCGAGTTCGGAGGTATTTCGGGGCTATCTCGAATCACTTTCGATGAGATGTGCGATTCTCGTGGAATTTCCACCGCTAAGGCGTGCCAGATTCTTGCTGGTATCGAATTGGGAAGGCGTGTTGCATCGCTAACTCCTGAAGATCGCGTGACCATTACTTCCCCGTCCGATCTTGCCACGCTGTTTTTAGCCGAAATGTCATCGTTCGACAGAGAGCACCTGCGAGTCGCTACTTTATCGACACGCAATCAAGTGCTGGGTATTGAGGATCTTTATTCAGGCAGCGTGAACGCCGCACTGATTCGCCCAGCTGAGGTATTTGCGACGGCTGTTCGACGAAACGCACCTCAAATAGCGATTGTCCACAATCATCCGTCGGGCGATCCGACTCCAAGTAGTGAAGATATCGCTATTACCAAGACGTTAGTCGAGGCAGGGAAACTACTGGATATTGAGATTGTCGATCACTTGGTAATCGGGCAGGGCAAGTACGTTTCCATGCGAGAGAAAAAGCTCGGATTCAGTTAGTGGGAGCCGGTCTAGGCGTTGCAGTTGGTTCCGGTGGTCGGAGCCATACGGGAGCACGAGCTTCCGATTCGTAATCGCCATAGAATGCTTCAACTCGATAGATATTGCCTGTTAGCGCATCGACAACCACGGTTAGATTGTCGTAATCGACCTTCTCACCATTATCGAGTTCTAGGCGTACATCGCCAGCGAATGCGAACGCCCAAATTTCAGTCTCTGACGGAGTTTCGAGTAAGCCTAGGTCTGCACGGTTTCGCTCGCCGGTCGCTACGGCGTATTCGCCAAATCGAATACGACGACCAATGTGATCGAAATTTTGACTTACCAGCCCGGCGTCTCTTGCGGCGGCGAGTGCAAGGCTGAGAGCTTGAACCTCGGTCATGAACTCGGGGCCAGCGAATGGCGTTGGTGTCGGAAAACCCTCGGCTGTGATTACTTCGTCGCCATCTCCACTGAACAGCGACATCACTAACCAAATCGACAAAATAGCGACGGCGACTCCGCCGAATCCGATGATTGCGTTGCGAGTGCGGGCAGTTAAGCTCGTAGTGCGAGGACTTACTTGACCTTTTTTTGACCATGCAGTCTTGCTAAAAGAAGCGGCTTTCGCACTACCTGCAATGCGAGGTGATCCGAAAATGCGCCATACGGACGCTAATTTGTTGCTGAGTCCTTGTAGAAACTGATCAAGCATAGCGACAGTGTAAATGTCTCCTGGAAATATCTCCTACTGTGCTACGCTCCAAGTGCAAGCAATCTGGCGGCATATACAGGTCGTTCTTTGCTTGTAGATATCCCCGAATCCCACCCCGCAATTTGTAAGAGTGATGGAGCTGGTAATTGACGATTAGTGCGACAGGACAGATCGATTTTAATGCCGATATCGGTGAGTCATTTGCTGGGTATGAACTTGGACTCGATCGTGAAATCGTGAAGTACATCACCTCTGCGAATATAGCGACCGGATTTCACGCGGGTGACCCCGATTGGATGGCGAAAACGGTGAACCTGGCGATCGATAACGGCGTAGGTATTGGTGCCCATCCGGCATATCCAGACCTCGCGGGTTTCGGCCGGCGAAACATGGATCTGACACCTACGGAAGTTCGAAACGCCGTCACCTATCAGGTAGGTGCACTGGCAGCGTTTACACCTGATCGAAACCTGCAACATGTAAAACCGCACGGTGCGTTGTACAACACCGCCGTTCGTGATGAAGCGGTAGCTGAAGCGATAGTGTTGGCTGTTAAGGCGTTCGATCCTGAACTAATTCATGTCGTGTTGGCCGGTTCGCCATGGGAGTCGATCGCGAGGGCACAGGGCGTGCGAGTGGCGCGAGAGTGCTACGCAGATCGTGCTGTAACCGCCGAAGGAACACTTGTTCCACGTTCGCAACCGGGCGCGGTTGTTCACGATCCCGATCAAGTTGTGGAAAGGTCGCTCAAACTGGCGACCGAAGGCAAAGTGACCGCAATCGACGGTACTGAAATCGACTTCTCCGCCGATTCGATATGTTTGCACGGCGACACCGCAGGAGCGGTCGAGTTAGCGGCAGCAGTCCGAGGTTCGCTCGAAGCCGCAGGCGTAGAGATAACGTCGATGAACAAGCTCATCGCTGGTATCGGTGCAACTCAGTAGTATGGCAACGAACGAAGCTTCAGGAACCACGTACCCACGGCTTGTTCCGGCTGGCGATTCGGCTATCGTCATCGAACTAGGATCCGAGATCGATCCGAATGTGAACGATCAAATATATAGCCTCGTGAAGACGGTCGAAATGGCAGGTCTCGAAGCAGTTAGAGAGCTTGTGCCGACCTATCGATCGCTGTTGGTAAGTTACGATCCGCTGGTGTCCAGATTCGTTGAAATGAACGAACGACTGGCGGAATTAGTTGATCGTTCGAAAGATCGACCCGATAAAGAAGCTGAGCAGGCACGGATCGTCGAGCTGCCGGTTGTTTACGGTGGGGATGATGGCCCAGATCTTGACTCGCTCGCTGAGCACACCAACCTGTCTGTTCAAGAAGTTATCGATATCCACTCGGGTATCGACTACCGCGTTTACATGATCGGTTTTGCACCGGGCTTTCCTTATCTCGGTGGTCTCGATCAAAGAATCGCAATGCCTCGACTGAAAACGCCTCGCGTTAGTGTCCCCGCTGGTTCGGTCGGGATAGCCGAATCTCAGACCGGGGTATACCCGAACGCCAGCCCCGGCGGATGGCAATTGATCGGTAGGACACTGGCAAAATTGTTTGACGTGAGTAGTAAATCACCGTCTTTGATTACCCCTGGTTCCAAAGTGCGTTTCGTCTCGGTGAAATCTCATGACCGATAACCCATCCCGAACCATTCTTATTGTTCAACCGGGACCTATGACACTGGTTCAGGATCGAGGTCGATTCGGATTTCAGCAGCTTGGTGTATCGGTATCGGGCGCTGTCGATATTGATGCGCTCGACACCGCTAACTTGCTTGTTGGAAACGACCCGAATGCCGCCTGCCTAGAAGTGATGCTCGGTGGGCTGGAGATCGAGTTTCCGAACGCTATAGTTATCGCAGTCACCGGAGCGGAATCTGATGTAACCATCGACGGCGTGCCGATTTCACTCGGCGTTTCATACTTCGTACATGCTGGTGCCCGGCTCGAACTCGGTATGGCAATTAACGGCCTACGAACGTACATCGCAGTTGCAGGTGGCATCGAAATTGCCCAGACGCTTGGCTCGCGATCAACTCACCTTGCTTCAGGAATCGGCGGGGTCGACGGCCGTGCGTTGGTTGCCGGTGACGTAATCGATCTAGGTGAACCAAGTGACGCAGTTGCGTCAGGATTATTGCTGGAAGATGACTCCCAAACTTTGCCTGGTAGCGAAATTAACGTGCGTATCGTTCTCGGGCCACAAGACGATGAGTTCTCAGGAAACGGTATCGCATCACTCTTTAACTCCACTTACACAGTTTCCGACCAGTCCAATCGCCAGGGCTTACGCCTCGATGGCCCGGTGATCGAGTCGAAATCGGGTCGTTACGACATAGTGTCTGACGCTGTGGTAAACGGCTCGATCCAAGTACCCGGCGATGGAAAACCTATCATCCTTCTTGCCGATCGCCAGACTACGGGTGGTTACGCCAAGATCGCTACAGTAGCGACCGTGGATCTGCCTCGGCTTGGGCAAGCAGGTCCTGGTACGAAGATAACTTTCTCCGCGATTACCGTCGAAGAATCTCAAGAGCTGCTTGCAGCGCGAAGCGAGCGATTCAAGCCAGAAAACCTTGCCAGTATCGTCGAACAAATTTCGCTCAAGGTCGATGGCGATGACATCGTGGTAGGCGTGGCTGATAACGGTTCGAGTACGCTGGCTGCTGTAGAACGTAATACCTATCCGGTTTCAGTCGAGGAATATACCCCCGCTGGGTAGAGAGCCTTTGTTAGAATCAGCCATCGTATTTCTCGATGATGACCGAATTCGCATAACTTTGCGAACGCTTTAGGGAGCACTGACACGTTCGATCAAGATCTGCTAAACGACGGGTTGACGTTGAGCCTTGTTGGCATGGGCATTGTTTTTGCCGTGTTGGCGATTTTGTCCCTGTCGATTAAAGCCATCAGCCTGCTCGATAAAGAGCGGTCACCGAAAGTTGCTGCCACCGAATCGGTAATTCCAGCGACTGTGGCGGCTCCTACTTCAGCATCTGATGGCGAAATCACAGGACAGCAAGTTGCAGCCATCGCTGTAGCACTTGCTTTATCTGAACCCAAACGATCTTCGATTGGTCCCGCTATTTCTAGAGCCGGCAGCAGTGCTGGATCATGGTTGCAAAGCGGAAGAATGCGGGTACTAGGGTCTAGTTCAACCGGCGCTCGGGAGAGGCGCAATTAGTGGCTACTAAGAATTACAAAATTACGATTGCGGGCCAGACGTACGACGTTGAGGTTGGCGACATTTCGACATCCCCTGTCGAAGTATCAGTCGACGGTACAACCTACGAGGTCGAAATCCCCGATTCGGCGGCACCGGCTGCTCCTGCCACCCCTTCTATTAGTGCGCCAAAAACGGTAACTCCCGCTCCACAGGCCATCTCTCGACCAGCCGTTCCTACATCAGGCGGAGACGGAGTTGTTCGCTCGCCAATGCCCGGCAAAATCGTCAGCGTGAGCGTGGCTGCAGGTGCAACTGTCACCAAGGGACAGCCAATTATGATCCTTGAATCTATGAAAATGGAAAACACGATTGCTTCACCGACCGACGGCACAGTTTCGGCTGTGTTGGTCGCTGCGGGCGACGCGGTTCAGCACGGTCAGACACTGGCCGAGATCGCACAGGCTTAGTCTCTATGTCGACTGAGTTTGCGGCACTATGGGAAGGCTTCACGGCAATAGGCGAAGAGCCTCGCATGGTTCTTATGTGGGCGATTGCTGGTGCGTTGTTATGGGTCGGGATTGCCAAGAAAAAAGAACCGCTATTGCTGGTTCCGATTTCGATGGGGATTTTGTTCGCCAATCTCCCACTTGGTGAGTTCATTCGCGAGGGTGGCGACGGTGAACCTGCAGGGCTTCTGAGAACGTTCCAGAGCGTCGGCATGGAAACCGACATCTTCCCGCTGTTGATCTTCCTTGGGGTCGGTGCTGCGACTGACTTCAGCCCAATGCTTTCGAACCCGAAAACCCTGTTGCTTGGCGCAGGTGCTCAGGCGGGTGTTTTTGTAGCGCTTCTGGGAGCATTGCTACTGGGAATGACCGATTTCTTCGAGTTCGGACTTCTTGAAGCGTCGTCCATCGGAATCATCGGTGGTGCCGATGGTCCGACAACTATTTTCATCGCCACTCGTATGCGAGAGCTAGGCGAATCGCTGCCGAACGTTGAGGTTCGTGACATCGTCGGGGCAACAGCGGTTGCTGCCTATTCGTACATGGCTCTAGTTCCGATCATCCAGCCGCCTATCATCAAGTTGCTGACCACCAAGAAAGAACGCTTGATTCGCATGGAATACTCGGCAACGCCAGTTTCCAAGCGAACTCAGGTTTTGTTCCCTGTTCTAACAACGATCATCATCAGCGTTTTGGTGCCTTCTGCTTCGCCGCTAATCGGAATGCTCATGCTCGGCAACCTCATCAAGGTTTCGGGTGTGGTTCCACGATTGGCCGACGTTACTGAGAATGCGTTGATGAATGCGGTGATTGTTCTGCTAGGACTCGCAGTGGGTTCGACAATGCCCGCGCATATCTTCTTGCAGCCGGAAACGATCGGAATCTTCTTACTCGGACTGTTTGCGTTCATGACTGCAACTGTGGCTGGAATTATGCTTGCCAAATTAATGAACCTTGTCAGCAAGGATCAGATAAATCCGATGATTGGCGCAGCCGGAGTTTCGGCGGTGCCGATGGCTGCCAGAGTTGTGCAGGATATGGGTCAAAAAGAAGACCCCGAGAATTTCCTGTTGATGCACGCAATGGGACCCAACGTTGCCGGAGTAATTGGTACAGCTACTGTCGCAGGTGTTCTACTCGCTATCGTCGAAACGATGCTTTAGGCGATTATTTTGGTGATGATGCGTATCTAGCTTCAAGCTGAACTTCAGCTCGTAGCTCGGGTTCCTCTGTTGCGTTCCTGCGTGAGGGATGCGAGTATCCGCCTCGTAAATGAACAGCATTCGTCTGTTCAGGTGTTCAAGTTCGCTTTCCGCTATTTATTGGAGATTTCGAAGCATGCTAGATCGATCAATGAAGGGTGTATACCCGATCCTCTCAGCCCCTATTAACGAAAAGGGCCAGCTGGTGATAGGCGACCTCGAGAATCAGGTCGAATGGATGATCGGCAAAGGTGTGCACGGTCTTGGAATCGCGGTAGCTACTGAGATTTATAAATTCACAGAAGCAGAGCGTGACCTCATCCTTAGCACTGTGGTTCGAGTTGCGAACGGTCGAGTCAAAATCGTGATGAACACGGGGGGCGAGGGTACAGATGTAGCCATCGCTTACTCAAAAAGTGCGGAAGAACTAGGTGCCGATGCACTGATGATTCGACCTACTTCGTTCATTCCTGTCGCAGCTTCGGAAAATATCGAATACTTCGGCAAAATCGCTGAATCGGTTTCGCTTCCTATCTTCTTACAGGATCAGAACACTGCTCCAGTACCGCCAGCGATGGCGGTGGCATGTGCCAAGCGCCACGAGAACCTTTGCTACATCAAGGTGGAAACTCCTCCGACTATCCCAAGAATGGGTGAAACGCAAAAACTTGCCGAGGGAACCGGACTGGTTTTGTTCGGTGGTGCCGGGGGAGCGTTTGCTGTTGAGGAGTTTAAACGAGGCTCGGTTGGAACCATGCCAGGTTCGACCTTGCCCGATATGTTCGTTCGTGTTTGGGATGCGTTCCAAGCTGGCGATGAAGACACCGCGAATGCTGAAATGCGACGACACGCCGCATTGTTCGGGATGCTGGCTCAGGGTCAAGGATTCGCCAACTGGATTTACAAGCACATTATGGTTCGGCGTGGAGTGTTCTCACCGGGATCTGACTTTGCTCGTCACCCGGCGCTGAAACCGGATGCCGAACATTACAAAGAAATCGATAGCTTGCTCGAAAGCCTCGACCTCATCGGCAAATAATTCTGGTCAATCGAGCTATTGCACGTCCACTGGGCGCGGATAGAATCGATTCCTCTACAGATTAGTTTGCAAAGAAGACGAAGTGCCTGAATTCGAGTCTGAACTCTCCGACTGTCCTTCCGACTGTTGTCGCCAAAAAGGCGATCTGTCGGAATGTCCGACCACGCCTAGTTACGGGGTGGCGGACTAATGGGTGACGGTCTGACGACTCTTGCTCTGGCTGGAGCTGATCTATCTGGAGTGGAACTGACGGGATTGGCGATCATGTCGTTGATCGTTGGCGTTGTTGGCGGAATCGTCGGAATTGCCCTTGGCGTCGTCCGGCTACCTGTCATGACGGCTGTTGGGGTGGATCCGCTCATTGCTGCAAGCACTAATCTTTTCGTTAGCGTGCTTGGCTCATTCGCGGGCTCATGGCCTGCGATTCTTCAACGTCGAATAGTCTTCCGGGTCGTCATCGTCATCGGAATTCCGGCGATTGCAGGATCGTTCATTGGTGGACTGTATGCCGACCTCGTTTCACGAACAGTTCTGTTAAGCATCGTTGCTTTGCTACTCGTTTGGTCGGCGACGACGATGATTCTTCGTGCCACTTCTGAACTACGAGGAAAAGCTGAATCACACGAGGAATCTAATGATGATCCGAGTGCGGGCAGAGGCGATCTCACCGGAAAGACAATCGCTCGTGAGAGCGTTCTCGGTTTCGGAATAGGGTTGATCGGTGGTGCCGTTGGCTTGGCGCTTGGTGTGCTTCGAATGCCGGCTTTGATCCACGTACTCAAGATGAGACCTTCTCTCGCAGCGGGGACGAATCTTGCATTGACGATACTTGTTGGATCATCAGGATTCACCGGGCATCTTATTCGTGGACGAGTCGATTGGCTTCTCGTTTCGGTAATCGGGGTTCCAGCGATGATCGGTATGTTTGCTGGCTCTCGAATGAGCGGAAACGTCGACCCTACAAAACTCCGATTAGTGGTTGGACTCGTGCTGTTGGCTGTTTCTCCATTGGTTTTTTACGACGCTTTCTGGGGCTAGTTCGCCTCAGACGGCTACCCGTAGTTCACCTGATCGCACCTATAATCTGCTGACTATGGAAATGCTTCCCGGAACATCGTTCGCCTCGGTAATCCAAGCCGAATCTCCACTCCAGCTAGTGGGCGTCACAAACGCGTATCACGCTGTGATGGCGAAAACCGCTGGCTTCAACGCACTATATTTATCGGGGTCGGGCGTTGCCACTGCCTCGTATGGACTCCCAGACCTGGGAATGACCACGCTCGACAACGTTCTCGAAGATGTGCGTCGAATTACGGCTGCCTCAGAACTGCCTTTGTTAGTCGATGTGGACACAGGTTGGGGCGGAGCTTTCATGATCGCTCGAACGATGAAAGAGATGGAGCGTGCGGGTGCTGCCGGAGTTCACATCGAAGATCAAGTTCAGGCAAAACGGTGCGGACATCGACCGGGTAAGCAAATAGTGTCTACAGCCGAGATGTGTGATCGTCTCAAAGCCGCTGCCGATGCCAAAGCGTACGACGATTTTGTACTGATGGCACGAACCGACGCTATCGCCAACGAGGGCGTCGATGCAGCGATCGAACGGTCGGTTGCATACGTTGAAGCAGGTGCCGACATGATCTTCGCCGAGGCGGTTACGGAGTTAGCTGATTTCCGAAGATTCAAAGACACTGTGGGCGTTCCGGTTCTCGCAAACCTCACCGAATTTGGTAAAACTCCTGCGTTTACGATCGAAGAACTGGGCAGCGTTGGCGTTGATATCGCTCTCTACCCGCTGACAGCTTTCAGGGCTGCGAACAAAGCAGCTGAAAACGCTTTCAGAGAGATTCGAGCCGCTGGCACGCAACGCGCGATCATCGGTGATCTGCAAACCCGAGCTGAACTGTACGAATATCTCGAATATCACATCTACGAATCGAAGTTGGACGAGCTTTTCGAAGCTGAGTCCGACCACGAGTCGGCAAACTAGGTCTACCAATAGGAATTATCGAAATGACATCATCAGGATTGAACGGAGTTACGGCGGGGTCTTCGGCGATTTCTACGGTCGGACAAGAGGACGTTGGACTCACCTACCGAGGCTATTCGATCACCGATCTCGCAGCCAATTCGACTTTCGAGGAAGTCGCCTATTTGCTTATCTACGGCAAACTTCCTGGCCGGCGCGAGCTCGACGCCTACATGAAAAAACTTGCTGGATTACGGTCGCTTCCTGACGCACTGAAGACTTTGCTGGAAGCATTGCCGGCATCGACTCACCCTATGGACGTTTTGCGAACTGGTACGTCGCTTTTGGGGACTTTGGAGACCGAAGGTCAGGATGGTCGCACGGCGGTTGCCATTGGAGATCGTCTTACCGCCAGCTTCGGATCGATGTTGGCGTACTGGTATCGATTTCACTTACGCGGTGAACGAATAGCGACGGAGTCGGACGAGGATACCGTCGCTGGTCACTTCCTTAGTCTGATGTCGGGCAAACCGGCAGATCCGCTGAAGCGAAAAGCACTCGACACGACATTGATTTTGTACGCTGAACACGAGTTCAATGCCTCGACGTTTACAGCACGTGTGATCACCTCGACACTCAGCGACACATACTCGGCAATTGCCGGTGCGATTGGCGCTTTACGAGGTCCGCTTCACGGCGGTGCCAACGAGGCTGCGATGGAGCTGGTTTCATCTTTCGATTCGCCGCAAGACGCCGAGAAGTCGATGATTCACATGCTGGCAGCAAAACGACTCGTGATGGGCTTCGGTCACAGGGTCTACAAGAACGGCGACCCTCGATCTCCGATCGTAAAACAGCTTGCTAAAGAACTATCTGAAGCTGCCGGAAATACGTCTTACTTCGATATTTCTGAGCGGATCGAAACTGTGATGATGCGAGAAAAGGGCATGCACCCGAATCTAGATTTCTACGCAGCGACCGCCTACCACATGTGCGGTATTCCAACTGGGATGTTCACCCCGGTCTTCGTGATCGCTCGAACATCAGGCTGGATAGCGCACGTGATCGAGCAACGGGCAGACAACAAATTGATTCGTCCATTGTCCGACTACACCGGCCCCGAGCCACGCCCATACGTGAGCGTCGAGGAGCGAGGATAGTGCCAGAGGATCAGGCTCGACAAACCGATTCCGTAATTGCCGTGATCGCTGACTATGCAGTTAATTACAAGCCAGATTCGGCTCTGGCGCTCGATACTGCTCGTCTCACACTGATGGATACGATCGGCTGTGCGTTGCTTGCGATGGACTACCCGGCTTGCACGAAGCTGCTGGGACCTGACGTTGAAGGCACGGTTGTGCCTCACGGCGCCCGGGTGATGGGCACAAGATTTCAACTCGACCCAGTGAAAGCTGCGTTCGATACCGGCGCTGCGATTCGCTGGCTTGATTTCAACGACACTTGGCTCGCCGCTGAGTGGGGACATCCGTCGGATAATTTCGGTGCGATTTTGACCATGGCGGATCATCTGAGTCGAGTTGCTAGGTCGGAATCCAATCGACCGATGTCAGTGTTAGATGTCCTCGAATACGCGATAAAGGCTTATGAGATTCAGGGAGTATTGGCACTCCAGAATTCATTTAATCGCGTTGGCATCGACCACGTGTTGTTGGTGAAGGTTGCTTCTACGGCTGTCGTTACGGCGATGTTAGGCGGCGACGTTAAGCAGGTTGAGAACGCAGTTTCGAACGCGTGGCTCGACGCTACGTTGCGGACTTATCGCCATGCGCCAAACACCGGCTCTCGCAAGTCGTGGGCGGCGGGTGATGCGCTTGGCAGAGCTGTTCGATTTAGCTTGAACGCTATGGCTGGTGAAATGGGTTATCCATCAGCACTTTCGGCTCCCGGCTGGGGATTTCAAGATGTTTGGTTTAAAGGGAATGAGATCACTCTCGAACGCGATCTTGACGCATACGTGATGGAGAATATTCTGTTCAAAGTTTCGTTCCCGGCAGAGTTCCATGCGCAGACGGCGGTTGAGTGTGCTTTTGAACTTCATTCGGAAGTTGCTTCCCGCCTAGACGATATCGAAGAAATCGTGATCACTACGCAAGAATCGGCTCTTCGAATCATCGATAAGACTGGGCCGCTGAATAATCCGGCAGATCGAGATCACTGCATTCAGTACATGACCGCGATCGGGTTGCTAAAAGGATCGCTCACCGCCGGGGACTACGAGGACGAAGTGGCGGAAGACCCTCGTGTTGATCAACTGCGCGACAAAATGGTGATGAAGCACGATCAACGATTCACTGATGAGTATCTCGATTCTGATAAGCGTTCAATCGCCAATGCAGTACAAGTGCGGTTCAAGGATGGATCGACGACAGAAAACGTGGTGGTCGAGTATCCAATTGGTCACCGTCGCCGACGTGAAGACTCTAAGCCGTTATTACTCGATAAATTCCGTGCCAATGTAGCGACTCAATTGAACTCTGCCACCGTTGAACGGTTGGTTGAACTCTTCACAGATCAACAAGCCGTTGAGTCGATGGCTGTTGACGAGATGATGGATTTGTTGATTCCGTCGGTCGATTAGTCACACCACTAACTGTTCGATCTGGTGCTAATCTTTTCAACTGTTTGCGACTTCTGGAGTCAGTCGGCTATCAACAGTGTGATCTCGACTCCTTATGGCAAACGATGATCTGTCCTTAAAAAACGAAAGCACTCGAGAAATATGGCTAAGACTACTGGTAGTGATCTTCTAATTCGCGCACTACGAGCTGAGGGCGTTGATACCGTCTTTGGTATCGCTGGCGACCACATTCTGCACATGCTGGACACGATGTTCGATGCGCCGTTGCGAATGATTGACTTCCGGCACGAATCGGGTGCTGCCCACGCTGCTGACTCCTATTCGAGAATTCTCAAAAAGGGTGGAGTCATGCTTTCGACCACCCCGGGGCACGCCAACGCATTGCCTGCGCTCGCGAATGCAATGCACTCCGAGGCTCCGCTGATCAACATTGCTGGTTCTGCCGAATCGGCGAACATGGGTCGTGGGGCAATGCAAGAGTTCGACCAAATCGGTGCAGCTCGACACATCACTAAAGGCGCATGGGACGTGCCGACGGCTGCTCGTATTCCAGAATATGTAGCGCTGGCTTTTAGGACTGCTTTGAGCGGACGTCAGGGTCCAGTGCACCTCACGATTCCGCACGATTTTCAGATGGCAGAAGTAGACGATGCAGAAGCCGCTCGATACGCACCTAACGAATACGGAACGCCGCTGAACGTTCTTGGTGATCCTGCCCAGATCGAACGTGCTCTTGATGTTCTAAATTCAGCACAGCGTCCTGTGATTTTCGCCGGTTCGTCGGCTGGGGCAACGGCGTTGCCCGCCGAAGTTCAGCGACTCGTCGAGACGCTGCGCATTCCGTTCTTCTCGGAAGATTCTGCGAGGGCATTGATTCCAGATTCGCACGAGTACTCGATGGGACTCGGCTACCAGCCGTTGAACCTGACTGTGAAGAACGTTGGCGATGCCGACGTGGTGCTGATGCTCGGTAAGAAGCTTGACTACACGAACGGCTTTGGCGGAAACCCACCCTTTGCCGCCGACGTGAAATTTGTTGTTGTCGATCCTTCACCGGCTCAAGTGGCTCGTGCTCGAACTGCTGCTGTTGGAATCGTTGGTGATGTTGGCTCCGTCGTTACTCAAATGGCCGATGCCGCTGAAAAGCGTACTTGGACAGAGCGTACTGAGTGGGTAACACGACTGCGAACGGCGTTCGACGAGTGGCATGAAGGTCTCGCCGAGCTAGGCAAGGTCGAGAATCCGATGCACCCGATGCACATTTCGAACACGCTTCAGAAATTTATTGACGATGACACGCACGTTACGTTCGATGGCGGTGACTATTGCCACTTCTTGCGTGCTTCGATCAAACGTGACGATCCGTATCGGTTCCACAATGTGTCGAGTTTCGGAATGATTGGTGTGGCACTGCCTTACGCACTCGGAGCGCAAGTTGCCCTTCCAGACAGCAAGACGGTTCTGGTGAACGGTGATGGCTCGCTAGGGTTCAACGGTATGGAGATCGATACGATGGTTCGCCACAACCTGCCGGTGAAAATGATGGTTGGAAACAACTCTATCTGGGGCATCGATTGGCAGATTCAAAAAGGCCTATATGGTCGTCCTGTTTGGACTGATTTGCTGCCGACTCGTTACGACATCATGGCTCAGGGTCTGGGCGCCTATGGTGAGCACGTCACCAAGGCTGAAGACGTCGAAGGTGCGATGAAACGTGCGTTCGATCACGATGGTCCTGCGCTGTTGAACATTGATATCGAGCAGGTGATAAGTCCGGTTGCAGAGGCAGCTATTAGTCGCAAGACTGGATCGCACGGATAAGTCTGCGCAGAGTCGGCGAGGTATCAGGATGCTTCCAGAAAATTATTTTTATAGCGAGAGTGATGTTGAGAGGCGCGAGCTTCTTCCCGGTGTGTACGCTCGCCTGATGTGGGGCGAGAAGATCATGATGGGCATCATCGATATTGATGCCGACACCGAGGTTCCCGAGCATTCGCATCCGCACGAACAGTGCGGGAGGGTGCTCGAAGGGGCTGCATGGTTCTACGTTGGCGATTCGGAGCAGCTACTAAAAGCTGGTGATCACTACGTCATTCCCGGCGATATTCCTCACCGAGTGGTTGCGACCGAGAACGGGTGTACTGCACTCGATATCTGGTCGCCAATTCGCGAAGAATACATCTCGGACGCAGTGGATTTTTTCAACGAGTAGAGTCGGACCACTTGCAGCGAGCGTTTGATCGCCCGTCGCGGATTGTGATCCAAACAATCTACTCAACCATTGTTAGTTGATATTCGATGGCGCTGTAGTAGAAAGTGCTGAGTCCCTCGAATCCAGAGTCGGTTCCCACGAGTAGCCAAAGCACTCCGAAATCGTCTGTTGATACCGTCACAGTGCGTCCAGTGTTGTCGAGTGTTTTTATCCTGTATTCGCTACCAACGACTTCGAAATTGGCGACGTTTCCGATAGGTAACATTTCGGAGCCGTGGCTGGACTGATTGCCCTTGTCAACGCTTATCCGCAGATGCCCAAGATCGTCAGATGAAATGATCGGTTCGTCGGTGGATGCGCCTGCTTTTACATACACACTTTCACCTGGAGAACCGCCGATGCCCATCATTGCGGCTGGGACGTTCGCTGCGATATCGATGGCAAGAACGACTTCGTAGTTGGTATTGGGTTTGAGGCCGGTGATCTGCTTGGTCAGATACATGAACAGATCATCGCTTCGGTTGTGACCCTGAATGTAGATTCCGTTGCCATCGAGTCCGTCAGGAAGTTGTCTGAATTCTGTAGCAAGTTCATACAGATCGTCGGTCCAGTTGGCCGGCAGATCGGCGAATCCTGCGGTCCAGCCTTCGTTGTCGACTTCGAACAAATCCGTGTGAGAGATTTCAGATGGAAATGTAATTTCGACTGGAGTGGCTGTAGGAGGAATTGCGGTTGGCGGAACAGATGTAGGTGGGATGACAGTCGGTGTCGCAGGAGCCGGTGTGACTGTGGGAGTGTTCGCTGGAACCGGGGTCGCTGTGCTTGGTACTGCTGTTGGCTCAACGGTCGGCGTGTTTGTAGGTGCAGGTGCGATCTGAGTTGGTTCTGCGGTTGGTGGAACGATTCCCTTTGATTGGTCGCTGCATGCTGTCGCAACAATGGCGATAGCAGTTACGGAGCTTACGATCAATAGTCGATGTATCTGATTCATTTCGGTTTCGTGGATTCTGTATCTATCTGTTAATTTGGTCTGTGTTAATAGTGACGAACGAACCACTGAATTCGTTCCATAAATGTTGTGATTGACGACAAAACGATTGTTTTGGCTGATTTACTGGTCGTGACGTACGCATGGCTGTGTATAAATTGACGTCGTAGGGGCAATATCGATTTTAGTTCGGTTGATGATCGAAATTAAGTCATATACTTATTCGCTGTTTGACCCATATATACGCGCCGTTGCACGGCAGTTTCGATAGCACATCTCATGACCCAATCACCTTCAATCATTTACACGTGGACCGACGAAGCACCTGCGCTTGCTACGCACGCTTTCCTTAAAGCAATTCGTGCGTTTGTGAAGACGGCCGGTGTAGAAATTGAGACACGTGATATTTCGCTTGCAGCGCGGGTGCTAGCGCAGTTCCCTGAAGTACTCGGAAACGACGCTGTAGAAGACGACCTCGCTGATTTGGGTCGATTGGTTGAACTTCCAGAAGCGAATATCATCAAGCTTCCGAATATTTCTGCCTCGACTCCCCAGATGAAAGCTTGTATCGCCGAGTTGCAGTCTCTCGGATTCGCAATTCCTGAGTACCCGGACGATCCGGGCACCGACGCTGAACGTGACGCCAAAGCGCGATACGGCAAGGCAATGGGAAGTGCTGTGAACCCGGTTTTGCGACAGGGCAACTCGGATCGACGTGCTCCGAAGGCCGTGAAGGACTTCGCACAGGCGAATCCGCCTCGTGCAAGCGAGTGGTCATCTGATTCGAAGACTCACGTTGCGACTATGTCGGATGGCGATTTTTTCCACAACGAAAAGTCGGTCACGATTGCTGCCGACACGACCGCCAAAATCGAACACGTTTCCAAGAGCGGTAAAACAACGACGCTTGTG
>JABIHL010000076.1 GCA_018649665.1 Chloroflexota bacterium
AAGGGATGTGGGGGTCAGGGTGCTGAAGTAACGTTTGTTGCAGCAATCGAGAAATAACTACGTATGTACAAGCGTAAGGAAGATCTTCACCAACAGGCGATCGACTCCAATGACCGAATTGTCAGCTTAAATACAGGGATCGAAGATGTATTTAGGTCGACCTAGTTTCGACTGGAGCACGGAGATCTGACAGAACCATGTCACGGTGTTTGATCTGCGTTCATTGGATTCGAGATGATCCCATGTCAACAGGTTAGTGGGCTACAATGGCGTCGCATGCCAAATTCTAGAATGTAGTCGAGACTCCTGACGCAACACCAAGTGCTTTGAACCAACAAAGCCGTCAATCGAGGAACCTTATGCCCCACAAAGTCGCTGATTCGATCTTCCAATTCAATTCACCGGGGCCGAGACCAAACGGACTACAGGCAGCCGACGATGGTCTGTGGATCATCGATCAGGCCAACGATCTCGTCCACAAAGTAGATTGGGCGACCGGTGAGGTACTCCACGAGGTACCGACAGAGACCGATAAGTCAAGCGGGATAACCATCGGCGGTGGTTACCTGTGGATAGCGTCGACATACAGTTGCGAGATTTATCGAATCGATATTGATACTGGAAAGACCCTTGAAATATATCCGGGTGCAGGCGCAGGTATTAACGCCACCAGGGAAAAACTGGACGAATCATCGGGTCGTAAATCCCAGCCAACGGGTGACCACGGGCTCGAATGGAAAGACGGCAAGCTCTACGTCGCCTCGCCGCCTTCACAATATTTGCACGTCATCGATACAGATAACTGGCAGGAAATACACCGAATGAAGGTGCCTGGTTTCCGGGTGCACGGCTTGGCATGGGCGGAAGAAGAAGGGCACGTGTGGATTGCTGATACCGCTTTTGGCGTGGTTAGCCGGCACCGTATTGACGATGGACGCTGCTATGACGCGTTCCGGGTGCTCGACCCTGTACAGGTTCATGGTATGACGATGAAAGACGAGCGCCTTTGGTACGCCGATGACCGCGGCCCAATAGGTTTCCTTGATGTTTCAATGGATCCGAACTTTTAGTCAAAATGACGCATAACAAAAAGTCCTGGCAAAAATGCCAGGGCTTATTAAGTTAATGGCTCAATTTGAGTTAGGACCGGCTTCGATACAACCGGTGCTTCTCTACGGCTCAGATGAGCGGCACACTCTGTGATGCTCGTTTTAGAGAACCGCAGCCGCTACAGGTCGCTCTTGTCCCATCAGAACCCCACCGCCAGGGATGGCGTCAGTTATACCCATCTCTCGCATGCACCACCAGAACGTCGCCTGGTTGGAAGTCACTACTGGTTTGCCAGTCTTCTGCTCCAACTCTTCGATTACTTCAGACGCACCTCGGAAAGCTGTGCAACTGATGAAAATCGCCTCCGATTCGGGAGTGTCGACAGATAGAGCCAGTTCGAGAGCGACTTCGCGCGGTGCATCGTCGATGTCGGTGACACGATTTCGATCTACAGCTGCAAACTTCAAGATGTCGAATCCGGCGTGAGTATAAAACTCCTTCAGCCGTTCGTTTACAACATCTATGTACGGGGAACAGGCAGAAATTTTAGTCACATTCAGCGACTTGAGGGCGTCGACAACAGCGGCGGCTGTAACAACTGAACTGACCCCACCGGTCGCTTCTCTCATGTCACTGTTGATCTTGTCGTCGTAACCTGGGCCGTGCAGGAAGCTTCCGCTCGTGCATCCGAAAGCCATGACATCAATAGGAACCTGGTTCAGAAGACGGGCGCTTTCACCAACGTGTTCAGCTATAGCCTCTAGGTATTCGATATTTGTGCAGTTGTCAGGAGCGGTCAACCGATGGGTGTGAAGCCGCACCGAATCCGGCATCCAACGTGCAAAATCGTCTTCCATCGTAGTATTGGCTGGTGGCGTTAGCAGTCCCAGTCGTTTTTTTCCATGCCTTGCCATAATTTCCTCCTGCAACGAATTAGTTCGATGCACTCAAGTCTATCAAGTCCATATTTCTCTCGACCAGCACAGTAGTCTGGCCGAATATTCACAATTAAATAATCGTTCTACAAAAGAGCCCGTAAATTGGCGATAAGCTCTCTTTGGTCGTCCAGCGAGCGGCCGTCGACAACGTACTGAATCCTTCCCGTACCGGTGACTACACCGTTATCTACAATCTTGACGATGAAATCGGCAACCTCGTCGCCCGTAGGAAGTAGATCCCGCCCCACTATCTTCGATAGCGCGGCGATGATGGCATAGCAGCCCCAGTCCGAACTGCGTCCGAGGACCGGCTTGGTGCAACTGGTCACGCAAGGCTCGTCCATGCTGTGAGTAATCTCCGTGATGAATGGTGCAAAGTTACCCATGCCCATTTCGTTCCCACCGTCACCGATGCCGACAGATTTAACTCGGTCGTTCATCAGAAAATCTGTTTTGGCAGAAAATTCGGAAATGTCCCATCCACGACCATTGAGATATTGTCCGTTCCGGTTGACCCCACATCGTTCCGTGGCGATCACAATGGACGGATTTTTCTCATTCAAAAGCTTATTTGCGAAATCTCGGCTTTCGTCTTCGTTCACGATTGGGAACTCAACATATTCGCCAACATCTTTAATATCGTTGAACACAAGATTTGACCATTTATCACCTATAAATGTGACCTTAAAATCGAGCTGTTCAAGCGCACGCCCAAGAAAGTAAGCGCCAGGGGGGCCGTCCGTCTCTACCGATCCCGTCAAGGGCAGGGGATCGGAATACGGCACCGGAATGAAAAACCCGGTGGTAATGAAGGCTCGACCTGGATTATCGAGGATGAACTGTGCCGCATCCTCGATGTAGTTGGAAGCCAAAAATGGCCTGAGCTCCATTAACCTCGGTGATGGCTGGCCACCACCAACTCCACCCAGCACATCAAGTGCAACGTCTTCAAAAGCACCCATTTAGATTTTCCTGTTCTGTATTTGTAGCAAACACGATATTCTGATTTAAAATCGTTATAAATTCGGGCTAATTCGGTTGTGGATCATCCGATTGCATTAATGCAGCAATTGCCAATCGCACCCGTTCGGGTTTCATTGGCAGCTGATACAGTCGGGCTCCAGTTGCTCGGAAAATAGCGTTTCCGATGGTTGCAGCCGGCGGGGCGATTGGCACTTGCCCGACACCCCGAATTCCATAAGGATGATCAGGCGACGGATACTCCAGTACGACCGTATCGATACTCGGGACATCCAGAATTGTCGGTATTCGATAATCAAGCAACGAAGCATTCTCTACTTTACCATCGTCGTCGTACTGGATTTCCTCCGACAACGCCCAGCCAATTCCCTGCACCGCTCCACCTTGCATCTGGCCTTCAACCCCGGCGGGATTTATCGCACGTCCAACGTCTTGAAATACCGTGTAACGCAGAATCTGGACTTTTCCTGTCTCGGGGTCGACTTCAACGTCGGCAACGTGTGCAGAACCATTGGGTGCTATCGCCTCATCGTGCATGAGTTCGCTTGCACTGGCGAATCCGGTGAGAGCGCCACCACCTTCACCACTGTGGGGCATCGCTGATTTCAGTGCGAGATCGAACCACGTCATCGACTTCTCGGGAGCCTCGTTGATCGTGAAATTTTTCATCTCATACTTCACATCTTCGATCGACGCCGAGAACTGCTGGGCCACTCGTTTTTTCATATTCAAGATCAAATCTTGGCAGGCAGTTATAACCGCCTTGCTAGCAACATATGTCACCCGGTCCCCGGCAGTTGCATCGGTATACGCAACCGTATCCGTATCACCAATCACCACGTTGATCTCATCGAAATCAAGATCGCACTCTTCAGCCGCGATCTGGGCCAGCGTAGCCCGTGTGGTCGACAGATCTACAGTCCCAAGCACAAGGTTGAGTGTCCCGTCGTAATTGACATTGACCTGGCAACTAATCGTGCCCCCGGGCATAGTCCACATCCCCAGTGCAATCCCACGACCCTGATTAGGTCCATCCAGAGGAGTTGTCCAGCAGGCGTGCTGCCTTACCTCGTCGAGTACTCGATCGAGGTTGATGGTGGGAAGAGTGTTCCCATCGGGCATAAGATCGCCGTCACGGGATACATTTTTGTACCGGAATTCGAGTGGGTCCATGCCTAATTTGTCTGCTAGCTCATCGATGATCGACTCCATAGCGAAGGCAACTGGAGTCGCCCCTGGTGCCCGATACGCACTATTCGGTGGTCGATTGGTAATCACATCAAAGGCATCGACCTTCATGTTTTCCACGCGATAGTGAGAAAACACCCGTCGTACAGCCGATTGAATCGGTGCTCCCGGATACGCTCCTGAATTGAACGCTATCCACGATTCGACTCCGACTATGTTGCCTTGCTCATCAGCTCCGACTTTCATCGAACATTTGATAGACGTACTCGGCCAACCTGCTCGGATTATTTCCTCGCGGCCTAGTGAAAGCCGAACAGGGAATCGGGTCTTGCGAGACAAAGCGGCACACAGTGCAACCACTCGTACCGATTCTTTACCACCAAATGCCCCGCCAACTTCGGTAGGAATTACGTTGATCATCTTGATCGGTATGCTTAGAACATGTGCCAGCTCACGTCGCTGCAAATGCGTGCCCTGAGTATTCGCCCACACCGTGACGCTTCCGTCATGGCGTACCCACGCAGCCTCAGAATCAGGTTCGATATAGCCCTGGTGAACAGTGCCAGTGTCGAAAGTTCGCTCCACAACAACATGGGCGTTTTTCAGAGCCTCTTCCGCATCTCCACGGATGAACTCCTGATGTTCTGCGATGTTACTCGCTACATGTTCGACGTCGCCTTTATATTTAGTCCGCAGATCTGGGTGAAGCAGTGGGGCGTCGGCGCTCATCGTAGTTGCGATGTCGAGCACATGCGGAAGCTGATCGTATTCGACATCAATTAACTTGAGTGCTTCCTCAGCAATCATGGCCGAAGTGGCAGCAACCACAGCAACAGGGTGTCCTTGAAATAGAACTTTCGTACGCGCTAAAATCTTTTCTCGAGACTGATTCTCAAGAGCAGACGGCGCGTTGCCGGATTCATTCAACGGATAGGCAAAATCTTCACCAGTAATTACAGCCTTAACTCCCGGAAAGGCTTCGGCGCGCGAAGTGTCGATCTTCACTATGTTGGCGTGAGCGACAGGGCTACGGAGCACCTTAGCGTACAGCGTTCCTGGAATTTTTACGTCGGCACCGAACTGTGCAACTCCGGTTACTTTGTCGATCCCGTCTATTTTCGGGAATCGCTGCCCGACCACGCGCATCTTGTTTTTTTGAATCATTTATACATTCCGCTTTGGATGCAAAAATTTGTAATTTCGCATGTGACATCCAAAGCCCAAAGATTTGTCACAACGAATTCTGGAGAAAGAGGGAACCCTGCTTATTTAGATTGATCTTCCTACTCGATGGCCTGCCAGGATAGCGTCGTGCATTGGGCCGTAGCCGAGTGCATCGCCGATAACACTTACTTCGAGCTCTGTCGTGGCTAACGCTCCTCGTAGGGCCTGATCGTTTTCAAAATGGTTGATCAATATCACGTTGTCTGTTTCCAGCTCCACGGTTTGGCCGTTTGAGTATTGATTGACCAGAATAACCTTGCCATCTTCGATGCTCTGAATATTCGTGTTCGTTCGCAGCGATACATCTGGTAGGCCGAGCAATTCATGTAGGTGCACTTCACTAAAGGAGTGGCTGGTGTGCTGATCGCCGCCAAGTCTCGAATATGGCGTGATGATCGTAACCGTCTTACCAGACCTTGCTAGAAACAATCCGAGGCCGATCGCCAATTCATTTGAGACATTGTCAAATATCGTGACAGACTGACCAACTTCTACTTGCTGATCCAGCACGTCCTCGTAGTGGAGAACCATTTCGTTGTCCCAGCCAGGGATTGGTCCCCCTGTGAACTCTACAAACCCATTAGGTGCCGAAACCGTGCCACTCGCCAGCACGATACTGTCAGGTTGCTGTTCTTCGATCATTTCGTGTAAGTTTTCTGCTGTAACCGATTCGCCGGTATGAACGACGATGTTTGGCTTCTTCAAAATATGTTCGTACCACGCCGTGAGATTGCCCCATTCGTGTTGCCCGGGCAGCTTCGCTTGCAAGCGGAGACGACCACCTATGCGATCTTCTTTTTCGTAAAGGGCAACGTAATGGCCACGATCGGCAGCCACTCTCGCGGCTTCAAGCCCAGCGGCTCCTCCGCCGATCACAACAACACCTTTGGGCTCACTTACTTGTTCGATCGTTCCGATGCCCCATTTCGCCTCTCTGCCGTGTGCGACATTCTGGAAACAACCAACCCTGAACGGGAATCTAGTGGTGCAGAAGTTGTACCTGACACATGGTCGAATGTCGTCCGGTCGCCCCTCCTTAGCCTTGTTAGCGAACTCTGGGTCAGCGAACAGCTGCCTCACCATAAGCACAAGGTCACATTGACCCTTTTCGAGCGCATCTTCTGCCTGGTACGGGCTGTTAATCGAACCGATACCGAATACGGGAAGATCAGTTACTGATTTAATTTCGGCTGTATCGGGCATCTGGTATCCGGGAGAAAGATGACCCATCGGTGCGATCATGTCTGGCGAATCTCCGCCACCGGCGCTAACGCTCACATAATCGACTTCAGAATTTGAATTGATGTATTGAACGATCTCTTTCATATCTTCGAGATTATTGTCAGCGGGATTCTTGTAGTGGGAATTAATCCTGTATCCGACAGCGATCGAGTTGCCTACCGCCCGGCGCACTCGTTGGAGTGTTTCGATAGCAAATCGGACTCGATTTTCCATCGAACCGCCGTACTGGTCGGTTCGTCGGTTGTATACCTTGCTGAAGAACTGTGCGTGAAGCATCAAGTGGTGGAGGCTGATTTCAACACCATCTACTCCCCCTTTGACCGCACGCACTGCTGCCTCGGCGTACTCCTCGCTAACCTGCTGGATATCTTCCACAGTCATCTCAGCCAAATGCACCCCGAGAGTCGCATTGGTAATGCTGGATGGTCCGGGGACAGTTAGCACAGGCTCGGTCTCGTACATCGAACTCTGCTGAGGAAGAGTGTTGCGACCCCATGATGTGTAAAAGAGTTGGATGAACAACTTTCCGTCGTATTTATGGACCTCGCTGGAAATCTTTTGTAGCCACGGAATGTTCCTATCGTCGTACATGTTCGGGTCCACGCACGGAAAATAGGGTGTTCTATCCGAAATACGTGAGTTGCCGATGATTACAAGGCCCTGTCCGCCTTTTGCACGTTCGGCGTAGTAGGCGACAGAGTCGTCACCAAACACGCCTGTCGAGAGATCTCCATCGGTCACCGGGCAGTTCGGGGCGAATCCAAGCCGGTTATTAACGGTCACCGGACCAATCTGTAACGGCTCGAAAAGGTGCTTCCACATCAGTAACTATTCTCCTGTGATTCGCTACACGTGTGGTGCGAATCGAACTGGTAATTTAGAGAACTCTTGAAAGAAATTCTTTGGTTCGATCGTGTTGAGGATTGTCGAACATTTTGTCGGGTGTTCCCTCTTCGACAATTAACCCTTCATCGAACATCATTAGCCGATCAGCGACTTCCCGTGCAAATCCCATTTCGTGCGTGACGACGATCATGGTCATGCCTGACTTCGCAAGGTCTATCATCACGTCCAGTACTTCAGCGATCATTTCTGGATCTAGCGCAGAAGTCGGCTCATCGAACATCATTATCTTTGGCTGCATCGCCAGTGCTCTGGCAATTGCGACACGCTGTTGTTGACCACCTGACAGTTGGCCGGGGAACTTGTGCGCCTGTTCGGGAATTTTGACTAGTTCCAACATATTCATGGCAAGTTCGTCAGCATCGACCTTACTCAATTTTCTGACTAATTTTGGAGCTAACGCGACGTTGTCGATCACGGTTTTGTGTGGGAACAAATTGAACTGCTGAAACACCATGCCGATTTCGCTGCGCACGGTTTCGATGTTTCGAACGTCATTGTCGAGCACAGTGCCATCAACAATAATTTCGCCCTTGTGATGTTCTTCCAGCCGGTTAAGGGTTCGAATAAATGTCGATTTACCCGAGCCAGACGGCCCGAAAATCACTACTACTTCGCCCTTTTTGATGGTCACGGATATTCCACGCAGAACGTGCAACGAACCGAACCATTTCTCGACATCAGTGGTCTGAACCATCACTTCATTTTCTACGCTCTGAGCTGACATCCTGAAGTCTCCTGAATTGCTTTAGTGGAACCTACAATCGGTTCCACTCTGAAGCGCACGTGTTCCTAATCGGCACCCGTTCGCATACGCTTCTCGACACCTGCGCTGACACTTGACATACCGTACGTAAATATCCAGTACACGGCCGCCACGAATAGGAAGACCTCGGGGTCGGCTGTACGCCAGGCATCCTGTCCCAGAATGATTGCGTACGCTGCTCCCAGAAGGTCCATCAGGCCCACAAGTGCGATAACTGCCGTGTCTTTGAAAAGAATAATGAACTGCCCGACGATCGCCGGGATAGTGGCCCGTATCGCCTGCGGCAAGACGATGACCAGTGTCACGTGGCTGCCTCGCATACCCAGTGCTTGGGCTGCTTCGACTTGGCCGCGAGAAACCGACTGCAAACCGCCTCGAATATTTTCTGCCATGTACGCCGAGTTGTTAAGGACAATCGCTATAAAAGCGAGCATAAGACGATCGGGAGTGGTGACATCTGGGAGAAACATCGGGCTCACGATGAGCATCAGGAACAACAACGCAAGAAGCGGAGTCGCTCGCAGAACCTCAATGTAAGCAATCGCCGCGCCCTTGAAGAACCAAAGGTTGGACTGGCGAGCCAGGGCCAAAACGATTCCGAGAGGAAGAACAACCGCAATTCCGACTTGGGCGATCAGAATTGTTACGAGCAGCCCTCCCCACCTGTCGGTTGGAACATGCGGCATCGCCGAATCTTCTCCGAAGCCGCGCAAAAAGAACAACGTCAGCAAGAGGAACAGGAACCAAATTATGAGGACTTGACGAGGACCAATGAAATCCCTGCGGCCGACTGCGTATCCGAGAAGTACTAGAAATGGGCTGACAGTGAACCACAACGCTAAACCGGAACTCATCGAGTCACCGAAAAGCGACGAGATGGCTGTGAGAACAGCCGACACGACGAGGGTCACCGAGAATGTACGCATCATCGAGCCCCACACGCCCCATGCGAGCCCAACTATGAACGGCATCGGGAGCACTCCAGCACCCACGCGCCAGAGTTCCTCACTTGGGTACTGTCCAACCAGCAAGATTTGTATGTTGGTTGTTACTGCCGGCCATTGGGCATCGATAAGGAACGGAACTGCTTCTTTCAGCAGCATGACAACCAGTATCACGCCTACGGCTGTTAGTACAGAGTTGTACCAGGGGCTGAACAGATTTTTCTGCGCCCAGCCCGCAATGCTCAGCTTTTCCTCGGGACGCAGTTCGTTCATTGGTTTCGGCTCTGTCATGTTCTCAACGGCCATCGAACTGCACCTTACGGTTATACCAATTGCCTACCAATGAAAAGAATGCGCCCATGATCATGTAGAAAATGATCAACATCACGAAAATTTGAAGAGCCATTCCGGTTTTTTCTATCGCTGTTCTGGCGACGACGAAAACTTCTGCGTAGCCCACTACAATCGCTAGGGCTGAACCCTTTGTGAGATTGACGTACTGGCCAATCATTGGGAGCACGGCGATTCGAGCCGCCTGCGGTAGAACGACGTTCGTTGTCACCTGCCAGTAGCTCAGGCCGAGTGCCCTGGCGGCCTCAATCTGCCCCTTTGGAACTGCTTGGACGGAGCCTCGAACGATCTCCGCTACGTACGATGCTATGTACATGGTAAGTGCAGTCAGAATGGCGAAGAACTCCGTGGTCAACTTCATCCCGCCCACGAAGTTAGTGCCTTTTAGTTCTGGCTGATCAAATACGAACGGGGCCTGCGGTTGCGCTACCCATCCCACTCCGGCAATTAGCACCAGTAGTACGAGCGGTGTGAAACCTCTGTTCAATCGGATCCCGAACAGTTTGATTTCACCCCGGTTTTTCAGTACCAACCGGTTGAGTAAATATGCTAGGAGCGCCCCCAGCACGACGATCACCAGCCACAACACTAGTGATGAACTCTCATCAATACTCGTTAGATAAATTCCACGATTGCTCACCACGCCTATACCGGTTATGCGCCACGCTTCTGACGTTTTAGGAAGCCCCCGCAGGAGACCAAAGACCAGGAAGAACGTGAAAGTGATAAGCGGGATATTACGCAAGGTTTCTACGTAAACTCGTCCCAGCCCGCTGATTACGAAATTGCTGGAAAGTCGGGCTAGGCCGATAACAATCCCCAGGATGGTTGTCGTAAACATGGCGATCCCGACGAGACGGAGAGTATTCGCCACACCCGCAAAAAATGCGTACAGGATCGACTTACTGGAATCGAACGGAATCAGGCTGTACGGGACGTCGAAACCGGCGTTTGTGCTCAACAATCGGAAGCTGAGATTCAGCCCGCGTTGTTCAGCGTTGTTCATCAGGTTGACTGCTAGCACCCAGATTATTGATAGGACAAAAATAGCCGCCAGCGCCTGCATGGTGAGTCGAATAAATACGACGTTCCGCCATATTGGCACGCCACGATAAATCAATAAGTTATATGAAGGTCGGTTGGTCATGCTGGTTCAATCTCACCTTTAAGGAGGGATTTTATTTCCGATTCATCTGCGCCGTGGCGCAAGATTTGCAATCTCGCAACGACGAAACTTGTTACTTGTAGTTCAACTACAAACTGAATCCTCTGCGTCAGCAACCTTGCACGTAGAAACATGCAAGGTTGCTGACTTTTTGGAGGTCAGAGTACTTAGTTCAGTAATTTAGAACAGGACTACTCGAGTCCAGGAGCGAACAACAGTCCGCCTTCGTTCCAAAGTGCATCGTTAGCCCTTGGTCGGTAGAACCCACCAATGCGAGTCTCATCGTCCTCAGAGTAGAAACGTTCCACAAGTTCATCGAAGTTTCCGATGTGCTTGATGACGTTGTAAGCGAAGTCCGTGTCCAGGCCGAGTACTTCCTGGCCGTATTCGCCCTCAACACCGAGCATGCGCCTAATCTTGGCGTTCTGTGAGTTGGCAACCATGTCATCCACGTTGTCCATAGTCACATCCAGCTCTTCGGCGTTGATCATCGCCCATTCGACGAATCGAACGAGGTCATACCACTGGTCATCACCGTGACCGACGAGCATACCCCAAGGGTCTTTACCCATCAGTGCGTCCCAAACTACGTGGGCATCAGGATCGGTGTAATCGGCTTTGTTTCGACCCAAGTCTGCTTTACCAGCGATTAGGAAGTCACATCGTCCTTCGTCGTAGGCCGGTCCTGGGTCTGCCAGTTGGACCATCTCGAAATCGATGCCGTACTGACCCTTCAGGTCTTCAGCCGCGGGAACGTAGTTTGTACCCGCTGATACACAGAGAGTCGCACCATCGAGACTCTGCCAGTCGTCAGCAACAACTGCACTGTCGAGCCTGCTTATTATTCCCATACCGGCATAGTGGTGGATAGTCGTGAAGTTACCCCAGGTTGCCTCTCGGCGGGCGTTCTGCGTGTTGGCAAGAACCATCACGTCGATCTTGCCTGCCTGCATCACAGTCGGGCGGTCGGCCCAGCTGATGGCTTGCATTTCAAAGCGGTTCTCATATTCACCGAAGATGGCAGTTGCATATGCCTTACACATCTCGATACCATAACCTGTCCAGTCTCCAGTTTCGTTGATGAAACTGAATCCGGGACTGTCGTTTGTGGCTGCACAGATGAGCTTGCCTCGTTCTTTCACGAGTTTCAGGCGGCTACCCCAGCCAGAAGGCTGCGTAGCGTCATCACCACCGGCAGATCCCGAAGCCAGCGCTGCGGCCAGTTCGGCCTTCACACTATCCAGCTCGGCTTGAGTTGGTCCATCTCCACCTGCGCCAGACTGCGCTGCGGCAAGTTGGCTCTTGAGGTCATCAACCTCGGTTTGTAGTTCATCACTGTTGCTGCTACACGCAACAATTGCTGTCAATACAAATAGCGAAGACAGCAGTAGTATTAGTCGCTTAGGCATTGTCTTGCACGGCCTTTCTATGAAATCGTATTTAGGTACATTACTTGCTAAACATACATACTGAGTGTATGTTTGCGGCATCATATAGCATGTTTATAAAGATGTAAATGATGAGGGAGTCGGTGATATAGCGACGATTGAAAAACCTGTTCGCAGGCGCAATACGAGTCGTGATCGTATATTGGAGATAGCGACCAAACATTTTGCGAAACACGGATACTCTGGAACTTCGCTGGAACAGGTTGTAAAAGATGCCGGAGTCACGCGCGGCGCCTTATATCACCACTTCACCGACAAGCACGAACTATTTCGATTGGTTTGCCACAAGATGCAAACCGAAAGCGTAAAAGAGATTAAAGCGGCTATTGCTAGCGCATCTAATCCCTGGGAGGCGTTTATTAATGCCGTGCACGCGACTATCGACGTAGCAGCCAAACCTAACGTTCGCCGGATTCTTTTCACTGAGCGGGAATCAGTTCTTTTACCGAAAGAATGGGATCAGCTCAGAGCCGAAACGAACTTTTGGGCGATGGAACCTGCGATGAAGAACGCAATGGATCAGGGCTACATGGAACACCGTCCAGTCCACGCTTTGCACGCCGTGATCTCAATGTCTATCAGCCGGATCACTGCTATCGCTGCATACTCAGAAACTCTCTCCATCGAAGAAGTCCACGCAGAATTCGATGATTGGCTCGAAAGGTATCGGATCAAAAAATAGTAACTTTGGACAGATCTGATAGGTAGTTCCCCTCCCCCCCCAATTTATTTTTTACGCACGCACGATACCCGAGGAGATTTATTGATGGAATTCATATATGCATACAGGCGTTCAGTGTTTTATCCGCAGCGAGGCGAAGGCCTTGTTGTCCCTTCGGGGGATCTGCGGAGGAAGTACTTTGCCAAAGTAAAATCGCTGGGATTCGAAGGTATTGAACTTGGTCTCGACGCTCTCGGTGATGCCGCCGATTCGGATGAGGCAACAGCCGATTTGCTGCACGATTTGGAAGAAGAGGGCTTGCCTTGCGTTGCTCTAAGGGGCGGTGGCAGCTTGGTTGATCCAAGATTCGGCCCGGAAAACGCAGCGCAACTTCCGGCGGCACTCGAAATGGCCACCAAACTTAAAGTCAGAATCGTCAATCTGGCTTTGACGGGACCACCGTTAGATCCCGAGGCTCCAGGCGCAACTTATGGCGAAACTGTCTCTCAAGCCTCCAGTCGAGACGCCAAGCTCGAGGACTATGACAGGTCTGCAAAAATAATCGCGTCGTTAGCTGACAGTGCGTCGACGATGGATGTTCAGCTTTCGATCGAATTGCACCAGCGTTCAATCGTCGACAACAGCCGGGGGCTGCTCCGATTGCTCGACATGATCGACCGCCCAAACGTTGGAGCTAATGCGGACGCTGCCAACACTTACTGGGCGTACGAGGAAGCCGAAGAATCGTTCGAAGATGCGATCACTGCGCTTGCACCTCGTTCGAACTACTGGCACTGCAAGAACCTGACACGGCTGCATATTCCTGAACTCAACCGAGCGATTTACACCAGGGTTCCTATCCCCTACGGGGACCTCGACTACCGCTTTGCCGTATCGGCAATGATCGATGCTGGATATGACGGCATGGTCGGAATCGAAGGACTACGGGTTGGCGATCAACTTTCCGGCGATACCGAGAGCCTGAATCGCCTGAAGTCGTTGTTTCAAGAACTCTCCTAATTTAGGCGAGAGCCGACTATAGATTCGTTTTTTTCAGCCCTTGGTATTTACCGAGGGCTGAAAAATTAGGCGTAGGAGCGGGCTAGGTTTCGTTGATCCAAACAAGCATTTCACCCTGTTGTTTATTGCCCCGCAATGCGTACGGCACGGCTTTTACGGTCGTGGCTGTCAACGTTCCCGGGTTTGTGGCGTAGAGCGACTCCCCGGCATCTTTACTGATTTTCTGGGCCGTAGTTGAGATCGTGGTAACTCCACCGAACAACGACTCTTCGAATTCGCTGTTCAATTCAGCATTACGCGGCAGAATCACTGCGTTCAGACCCGTGCTGTTATCTACTTCCTCAAGGCAGTAGATGATCCGGCCTCTTGCTTGATCGTGACAACTGTGTCGCCAAAATGAGCGGCTACTTCGCCGCACACGTACATGTGTACTGCAACGCCGTCTGAATTTTCCGAGTAGAGATATTGACCGAGCGCGGCTAGCGTCCTGATTACATGCGGTGTCGAACCAGCCCTGTCGAAAAGGCTTAATACGGTCGCGTTTCCTGAAATATGGGGCCTGAGGATCGACCTCTAGCAAGTTCGCGTAGAAGAACGTATCGCCTTTCAGCGAAACGCCGTTGAGAAAGCCGTTTAAAGCACGGACTCTAACTCATCGGCGTATCTAGAGTCGCCTTCCGCTTGCAGCATTCGAGTCGCCCAGTTTACGAGGCCGATGGATGCGCAAGATTCTGCGTACGCCGTGTCACTGGGTAGATCGTGATCTACAGTGAATCGCTCGCCCTCGAACGTTGATCCAACGCCTTCGGTTGTGAACATGTCCCTGCGTCTGAACGCAGCAAGAAATTTGACGATTGGTGGTCAGCTCGGATGATCCAAATATCCGATTGAATCGGACGAGTGTTCCTAGTTCAAGTCGTCTCATTAAGCACAGATTTGAAGATACGATGCCCCCATTTACTTATCCGGTTTGTCGGTATAGCATGCCGCTAAACATTCATACTGTCTGTATTGTTTGTAGTTATCGGTGACAGGGTTGGGATTGCGTTCCTCCAACATTTATTCGCACCCTCGACCGATGATGTTCAGACTCGAATTGCGTTTTTAGACATGCAAGATCCCTCGACCACCGTCGAAAAAGGAACATAATTTGACAACTCAAGACTGGGGCGCGATTTACAAGGAAATGGGTGCAACGCCAGTTGTGAATGCCACCGGAAGCGTGACATTCCTCGGAGGTTCAACTCCGAACGGTGAAGTGAAAGCGGCAATGGATGCAGCAGATTCTGCTTTTATTCAGTTAGCCCACTTGGAGCAGGTTGCCGGTGATCGAATCGCAGAGATGCTTGGCGTACCTGCCGCATATGTAACTTCTGGTGCAGGATCAGCCCTAACGCTGGCAACGGCCGCGTTCATGGCTGGTACTGATGAGGCCAAAATCGAGCAACTCCCTAACACGGACGGGATGCCGAACGAGATTTTGATTCAAAAACGCCAGCGATACTGGTACGACCGATGTCTTGAATTTGCCGGTGCAACCTTGGTCGACATCGGTGACGAGAACGGCACGACTGCCGACGATCTTCGGGCCGCTATTTCGGAACGCACGGCCGCTGTTCACTGGGTTGCTTACGAGCAGCAGCCCGTCGATCCCAGCATACTTACGCTCGAAGAGACCCTCGAAATCGCACACGCTGCCGGCAAACCGGTAATGGTTGATGGGGCAGGGCAGATCTTCCCACTTGAGAATTTTGGCAAATACATAAAGATGGGCGCTGACTTCCAGTGCATAGCTGCCAAGTACATGGGAGCTCCGCACTCAACAGGATTCGCGCTCGGGACCAAAGAAGTTATCGAGGCCATTAGTCATCATTCGTTTGTTGGTTACGAGACAAATCGAATTCGCGGCATTGGTCGCCCGCAGAAGATAGACCGACAAGAAATCATGGGTGTTGTGGCCTCTGTACAGCGTTGGCTGACGTTGAACCATGAGGACCGCTTGGCGGAGTTCGAATCAAAGTCTCAAGAAATACTCACGCGACTTCAGGGTATTCCCGGTGTGACCGCCTGGCTTAACCCAAACATCATGGGGCACATGCCGTACGGTGTTTTTCTGACACTGGACAAAGACGTCACTGGTATGGACATCGATGGACTTGTACAGCGACTAAAGGATGGTGATCCTTCGATCTGGACTCGACGTGCGCTCGATGGCGCTGATCGTCTCGACATCCACGTGTTCGGACTAGTAGACGGTGAATCCGAACTTGTCGGCACTGCCATGGCTAAAATTCTAAAAGGCTAGTTTCGGAATCAGCCGACTGCTCAAGAAATTAACGAAATAAGCGCCCGGTCAGGAATGACCGGGCGCTTTGCTGTCTGGGCTAAAACACCGATTGATCGAGCGGACACATAAGCTCAGCAACCAGCTTGGGGCGCTTATGCTCTCAATTCTCGAACAGTCTCAATAAACGCAGGGAGCACCTTCTCCCAATCGCCCACTACACCGAATCTTGCCTCTTTGAAGATATTCGAATCGCTGTCTTTGTTAATCGCGACGATAGCTCGCGAGCTCGAACAACCCGCCATGTGTTGGCTTGCCCCTGAGATACCGACCGCAATGTAGACGTCTGGACTAACCGATTTACCAGTTAGACCAATCTGGTGGGAGTGATCTATCCATCCGGCGTCGCACGCCGCCCGAGAGGCCCCAACAGCACCGCCAAGCACGTTTGCGAGATCGGTAAGAACGCTGAACGGCTCGGGTCCGCCTAGACCTCGTCCCCCGCCTACAACAAAATCGGCATCTTCCAGTCGAACGCCTTCTCGAGCTTCGAGAATGGTGTCGGATACCGAGGCGTGTTGTTCGGCGGTCGCCTCTGAGCTGAAAGATTCCACCTCGGGTGTTCCGTCATCGTTGGTCGGTTCATAAGCACCTGCACGCAGTGTCAAAACTGCCGGTGAGGAAGCTATTTCATATTCAGCGAGTGCGCTCCCGCCATACACAGGGCGTGTCACACTCACGGAATCGCTAGATTTCGAAATTTCGATGCAATCGGCTGCAAACCCGGCGTCAATTCTGAACGCCAGTCGCGCACCAACAACCGAACCAAAGTCGGTCTTGCTCAAAATCACAACGTCTGGTGCGGTGGAAGATACAAGCGCAGCAACCTCGTCTGTAACCCGTTCGTATATTCCGTTATCAGCAGCGGATATCGCTGAAATCGTTATGACTTTATTGACTGCCAGAGTCGAGGCAGAACCAGCTGCGTCCCCTACGACTGCAACAGTTACGTTGGCGTTTGTCAGGGTGTTTGCTGCTGTAATTCCTTGGAGGGTTGATTGGCTAATTTCGCCTTGGTCATCGCGCTCAGCGATCAAAAGTACAGATGTCATTAGATCAACTTCTCCTCTCGCAGTCGTAAGGCAAGTTTTCTGCCAGAATCGGCCTCGTCTTCGCCTTCGATCAATTCAACTTGTTGGTTCGACTCAGGAATGTAAAGCTTCTTCAATTCCAGTTTAGGCGTGAGATCTTCGCTTGAAAGACCAAGGTCAGCAAGGGTGAAAACATCAGGTTTTTTACGACTCGCCTGCATGATTCCTCTCAGGTTGGGGTACCGAGGTTCGCCGAGTTCGTTAGTGATAGTCAATACAGAAGGGATAGGTGCGGATACGACCTGGTAGCCGTCAGTAATAACCCTCTGGAGTGAAATCGAATCGTCGTTTAGTTCCAGCTTCTGCACCAGTGACACAAGCGGGAGCCCGAGTATCTCAGCTAGCCCGAGTGTGACGTGCCCCTGATCCCAGTCGGACGCCTGACGTCCACCAAGAATAAGATCGAACGGTCCGTCCTTTTCGATCGCCGCCGCAAGTACTTTAACTGTCGCTGCTGAATCGAGTTTGTCCAAACCAATGTCATCGACAAGCAACAACCTGTCAGCGCCCATGGCAAGAGGTTTCTTCATTGCATCCATAACGAATTCGGAACCGACCGAAAGCACAGTTATCTCAACATCAGCACCGCCATCACGAAGCAGAAGTGCTGCCTCTACCGCATTTAAATCAAATCCGTTTACGACTGGTGGAACACCGTTTGGAGGAACCACGCTGTTCGTAGATTCATCGATTCTGAACTGCGATGGCGGGGTTTCAGGGTCAGGTACTTGCTTGGCAAGAACCACGATTCGAACTGTCAATTAATTATTCCTAATTACTAGCGATCGATACGAAAAAGACTGTGCGTATGTAAATCTTTGCAGACTTCATATATTATGCCGCAAACATACACTCAGTATGTATGGTTAGGCAAGAAAAAAGTCGAACAATAAATCATCGATGGCCGGATAAAATAATGCCCAAGCGCTCAATTTTATTGCCATCGACACCGAAGCCGAGTTAGCGATTAACCAACTCCGAATGTGGGGAAGATAATGAGTGCGAAAAGTCACAGTCTCAGGAGCATCAAGTCATTTGAGCGCTCTGGATCTGCTGTGCGATTCAGTGTCGAGTCAGACGGAGTTTTGGCAACCGTTGAACAGTCGGATATTCGGTCCCGAACGCGGAACTCGCCGCCCACGAGCTTCTCATTCTGCCTATTGTTTGGCAATTTTTCGAGCTTTCAGCGCCTTCTCTGATGCTACTGAGAAAAGTCGTTTTGCCTCCACTATTGGGTCCAGCCGAACTTCAGCAATCCCGAGCATGTTGTAAATAGATTTCCATGGGCTAGGCATCTTTGTTAGCGCGATGCGATCATCGCTTATTTCGTAGCCAGCCTAATATTTTTATCTTCCGGTCGGTGATTTGATCACTGGCTTTTAGCAACAGTCGTTGGTTTTCGAGGATAAATTCTCGTCGTTTTACCGTCAACTGAACTAAGGCTACAGATGGTCTTGTTGAAATCGAAGCCAACCATGGAAAATTGCCAAATGCCACCACATCCCCCGCGTAATCCCATCTAGTTCTGGCTGAATAATCACAGTGAACCGCCCCGGGTTTTATGGAGACTCTATTCGTTGAGAGGATGGAGTGATGACAAGACCGGGCAAGTATCCCCTCGAGGTTCTGTCAGAACTCAGCGTCGGGGCAGAATATGATCACGCCTCATTTGGTGAGGACAGCTGTTGATGGCCTGTCCACATTGCCAATCTACGTCCGTATCCAAGAGAAAACGTCGAACCTCGCTAGGCTATCGAACTTTCTATTGCCGAGACTGCAATAGGCGTTTCAATGAACGTTCAGGCACACCGTTCAATGACCTCCATTCCCTAACGACATCGTTTTGATGGCAGTTCTCTGGCGTCTGAGATATAAGCTCGGATTACGTGATGTTGCCGAACTACTTTTGCAACGAGGTTTCGAAGTTATCTACGAAACCATACGAGTTTGGGAGTTCAGGTTTGCACCACTCGTCAGTGAGAATCTACGGAATAAGCGCCGTGGAATTGCAGGTCGTTCCTGGTATCTGGACGAGACTTACATCAAGGTCGGTGGTCACTGGCGATATCTCTACCGAGCGATAGATCGAGAAGGAAATCTGCTGGATTCGATGTTGAGCGAACATCGAGACAAACATGCAGCCCGGCGTTTCTTACGTCGCCTGATCGATAGTGCAGGGCGTAGCACCTGCGCATGACGACAGACAAGCATCCCGCTTACACGAAGGCGATTCGTTGGATCGTCGGTCGTAAGGTCTTACATCGCTACAACCAGTATCTGAACAACCGAATGGAACAGAATCATCGACCGATCAAGCAGCGTTATTACCCGATGCTCGGCTTTGCCAAGTTTGAGTCGGCGAGTCGATTCTGTAACGCTTTCGACGAGCTACGGAATTATCTGAGAGTCCCGGCACTGGACGGTCAACATGTATCAGCATCTAGTCGGAGAGAGATTTTCACAGACAAGTGGTCGACTCTAATGACCGAGTTGTCAGCTTAATTAGTAGGTATCGATCGTGTATTCAGGTTGGCCAAATCACTAAGTGAGCACTGAGATTTGACAGAGCCACTCGAAAACTACCCACAAGTCAGATGATTAATGGGTCACAATCTATCGAGTACGGTAACCTGTCGCTAGGCAATCCACTAACAGTTGTAATTACCACACTCCGAACTGAGACGAGCAGGTCCGCTTCTTAGCTAGGGACGTCCTTCTGGAAGAAATATGGATAAATTGAAGAATTCGGAAAACCAACCAAATGTCGTTCTGATCCTTGTCGATGACATGGGGTTCTCTGACCTCGGGTGTTTCGGATCAGAGATAGACACGCCAAATATCGACTCGATGGCGAATGATGGTATTCGGTTTAGCCAGATGTACAACATGGCACGATGCTGTCCCACAAGGGCTTCAATGTTGACCGGCTTATACCCGCACCAGGCAGGCGTAGGGCACATGGTTGGTGATTACGGAATTCCTGAGTATCAGGGTTACCTGAACCAGAACTGTGCCACGATCGCAGAGGTACTAAAAGGTAGCGGTTATCGCACGCAGATTTCAGGCAAATGGCACGTGGGCAGCGATTATCAACTACAACAACCTGAAACCTGGTCACCCGGTGATGCCAAGCACCCAACACCAACCCAACGTGGGTTCGATCACTTCTTTGGAACATTGACGGGGGCCGGATCGTTCTTCGCCCCGCCGACACTGATGGACGGTGAAACACCGGTCACAGTGGATCATGACGGGTTTTACTACACGGACGAGATCACAAAGCATGCGGTCAGCATGATCGAAGATTCAGCTGGTAGCGACGCTCCATTTTTCTCATACGTCGCGTACACGGCTCCTCACTGGCCACTTCATGCCCTCGAAGAGGATATCGAGAAATATCGGGGTGTCTACGATGGTGGTTGGGATGAACTGCGTCGCTCTCGATACACGAAGCTCAAAGAACTCGGGATTATTGACAGTTCATGGGATCTCGCCCCGAGAGACCGTGACTCCATACCGTGGGAAGACGCCGAAAATAAAGAGTGGGAATCGCTGAGGATGGCGGTATATGCCGCACAAATCGATAGGGTCGACCAGGGTGTTGGCCGAATTCTGACGGCACTCGAGTCGACTGGCGCTCGCGAAAACACTCTCGTTATGTTCCTATCTGACAACGGAGGTTGTGCTGAGTTCCTTGCAGAGGATTCGAATCGGCCAAATCCAGCGCAGTTCGATACACCGATGTGGAACGGTGAGCATATGAACATGGGCAATACGCACGATATCGACCCTGGTGCTGGCGACACTTTCCAGAGCTACGATTTGCCTTGGGCGAACGCTTCGAACACACCTTTCCGTCTCCACAAACGATGGACTCATGAAGGAGGCATTTCGACGCCGTTCATAATGAATTGGCCTTCGAATTCGAGTGAGGCCCGTTTGCTTCACAAGCCCGCTCATATCGTGGATATTGCCGCGACGATCTACGATGTCGCTGGTGCCGCTTATCCTGACGAGCTTCATGGCAACTCAATCACTCCGCTTGAAGGAGAAAGTTTTCTCGGCGTATTCGACGGTGCCGAATTTACTCGACAGGCACCGATCTGCTGGGAGCACGAAGGTAATAGGGCTGTGCGGATGTGTGATTGGAAGCTGGTCAGCGAAGGTAACACTCGCTGGGAGCTATACAACATGGCTCAGGATAGAACAGAGCTGAACGATCTCTCAGAATCGGAATCTGGTCGTGTTGCAGAAATGACTGCGGTTTACGAAGAGTGGGCAGCTCGTATAGGAGCGTTGCCGTGGCCAGTCGGAACTGGTGGTACGGCAAGTCCTCGGGTCGGCACGATGCACATTCATGATGTGGGTTAATCTCACCTAAACAGCGTTAGCTGATGTTGCCGAACGCGAACAGGCCTCATCCTTGCGAATGACGCCTGTTGCTTTGTGTTCTTGGTGGAGACGGGGGAGGGTCGATCTCCACCAATCATCTATCAATTCGATTGGTTCAGACCGGTGAATATTGATGTCGGCAAAGCGGCTCAAGAACGCCGTCTCAATAAGCTAGGGGAACTTTCACTCTACTCAGTCTACGAGTGAAATCGGTTTCTCAATATCAGGTATTTTGCTCATTGCTGAGGAGAGGAAAGCCCCTGTGTCAGTTTGGCTCGGGTTAACTTGTCATTTGGACTGATCTTCACCAGTCCGATCTCAATGGTCCCGTCTCCTCGAACTGTGATTTGGGGAGAGTCAGCGGTCATCAGTTCAGTTAATTCCTGGATCTCGATGCCGCGCTCTCGCAACCCGAGCCATATCGAAAAATCTATCTCCTCATCCTCGAGCTGAGACATGTCACCTTGGTTGATGTAGTCCAGATACTGATCAGCGACGAGAGTCACAAACTCATCGGGAGCCAATTGATCTAGTTGTTCGCGAATGCTCGAACTAGACTCGATTGTGTCTGTCCATCCAGGACCTTCATGATCAGATCTACCGGGACCTAGTCTCAGCCAGGATTTCGGGTCAGTGCTAAATACGCGCATTTCAGCGTCTATCCTAGCTTCGGCTCTGGCACGGTCAACCTCGTCCGAAAACTCCGAAAACTTTGGATCACCGTTCCGCCCTTTCCTTAGCCAGTCGAAGAACGTCGATGGAGAAACACCAGCGGCCTGAGCGGCAATATGAGAAAAAGTACCCGAGCGAATAGCGACTGTGATTTTGAGTGTGGTGGCAGTAGTTAGTTTTGAAGGTCGTCCCATATTTCACCTGTAAGAAAATTCGGAATGTTAAAAGTCTGCCAGCTGTGACAGATCGAAGGGCGAGTGTCACACGATTGGTTCAACTTCCAGTGTGACGCGTGACGCTAGAGTTTTTTTATCAAAGTGCTTCGTCATCTGTGTATGTCACATGACCAGTCCAGACTCGGCGCTGGCCTAAGTCCTCAATGCGAATCCGCTTGGAGCTGAACCCAAGCTCGGTCAGCAATCGGGCAGTCTTCCTCACGTCGAATCTCACTCCGTACATAACCCATAGCCAGGTTAGGAATCCACCAGAGTTACTGAGCGAAAAGAATAGTTGACCGTCTACGCGGTAAACATTGGCGTCTGACGACCACATGTTGTGACTCTCGACATCAGCTATGCCAGAATTCGAAATGAACTCATCCACCCATTCCTGCATTTGAGTTAAATCTGTTGATGCTTCTCCCAATTCCACCTCGGCGGCAGATTGCCGCAGCAACGTCGCAATCTTCATCCATTCCTCTCTGTTGAAAAGCGGAATCGCTACGCCAGCCAAATCGAATAGTTTTTGACGAAATTTCTGTTGTCCCAATATTCCACTGCCGTCACCGAGCAATATATTTTGTCCATTCATGTGTAGACGGTAAGTAGCGGGATCACCCACGGTCTTGGTCAACTTTTCGATCGGCGAAGCGAGTCCGAATGAGCTACTGATCGCGGCCAACCGTTCAGTACTCGTCGCATCGGGATCGGAGATCCCAACAGTGGCGTCGATGCTAGCCAGGATTGGTTTATCTGCGTAACCAATTGCCTTCTCGATTGTTCGATCGAAATACTGTTGCGGTTTTTCCTTCGCGCCGCGTACAGTCCGTCCAGTCCTAAGAAATTGCTCCAATTCAGAGTGGGACCAGCCAGCCAGAACTGCTTTAACTGCGATGGACATATCCCTGCCCGAGTCTGATTTATCTCGAAGAGAAACCGAGCCACCGCTCCACGCCTCGCGCACAGTTGGATCGACCTCGAATAGCAGGTTCATCCTCTCTCTTGGTAATTCGCTAGATCTGTCTTTGGAGGATTCTTTTATCAGTTTGGGCGCAACCACATCTAGCGGTGCTTCTAACCCATCATCATAAGCAGCCAATAACTCAGCATCGTGATAGCGCGGCCCGTCAAGCGTCACAATACTTACCGGCTTGGGGCTACCTTTTACATTCTTAGTCCCTGGTAGCCGTAGAACTCTCGACAAATCGAACACACTATCGATATCAAACCCACGTTTCTTGAAATGGCCTGACAGTCGAGATCCAAAGCTGTTAGACAGCTTTTCTGCGTGCGCTAATTGTTCAGGATTGTCGAATATCCAAGGATCTTCGAACAACCACCAAGCCTGCAGTCCATTACCAGAGTCGACTACCAAAGTAGGAGGATCCTCAAACTCAGAGAGTAAATTCAAGCCTTGGTCCTTTGATTCCGGATAGGTCTTGTTTGCGGCATGCCCCTCTCCTGCTGCGTCTATGTCAGCCCAAAAACCGGGGATCGCGATGATCTTGTTTTTCGGACAACGTCTCCTCTCTCCATAATCTTCTGGAGAGAGACCGCAACCTAGATAAACATTCACATTCGAAAGTGATTGCACTGCGTCATTGACCGGTTTGATTGAATCAAACCACATACTTCGTTTGCCTGGGTTCGTCCAAATAAGTAGCTTTCCGGAAGGCAGATCATTTGGATAAAGCAACGACAAAAACTGATCGGCTTCCTTTGTATTCATGATTTCGCTCGTTTCTTCTGTGATTTGAGTGCAAGTCGAGTGAAGTACAGACGGCGTAATAGTCCAACCTTCTTTTCAAGTGCAACGCCGTCCAACTCTGGATTGATCGCTAGCGCTTCTTCGACAAATCTCCTATCGAAACCCGCCCGTGCATTCTTGGCGATTTCGTATGAATCGCGCTTGATGTGTAGCGCTAAGCCGCCAATTCGTGCTCGCGACCGTTGAAGGCCTGCTTCGACTGATTTTTGATCTGACTTGGACGTTGGATTATCTCGAGTGCTATTGGTGAACAACTACACCGAACAGTAAACTGGGTTCAGCACTCGAAAAAGGGGGGATAGTGAATCTTCAATCCCCTGATTATTGGAGGGATTAATTGGTCGAGGAACGCGATCCATCTTTATCTAGGTCGGCGTCGCTACACGCCCAGTACGTTCTTACCCTTTTGAACAAGATTCATCCTGAACAATTCACCGATCTTGCATCAGAAGCACTCCGAATTTGTGACACAGATAGATCGGGCTTTGAGAGAGCAGCGACGGCGGGGCCTAAATTGGTGAAAGCGGTCGACCGATGGCTCAAGAAAAACAATCTGAATGCCCCGGTGTTTACTTACATCATGTGGAGCACTGTCGAACTTTGGTGTCAGACAGGGGACACCTCGCTCATTGGTGGCACCGGCATTGCGAGAGCCACGCCCATTCAGCCGACGTTTGACGTGACCAGGCAATCACCGACTGCGTTCAAAATGGCTCTTCAGAGACACAAAGATCAGTTCATTGAAGCGATCGAAGAGAATGGTGATGTCGCAATTAGAAGTGCTCCAGTTCGCTCAATTGATCACTACACGTGGTTCATTCGATTCCAAGTGCTCAATGAGCCATATGAGCAGATTAAGACAAAGGGGAATTGGCATAGCAAAACGGTCCGTGAAGCTGTGAAAACTCTTGCGGAAATAATGGGGATCTAACTACGAAAAGTCAGGGCTGGCCGGCCGAAGAAACGTTAGATCCGGCTTCCAAGTCCGAATCGACGACTTGCCTTTATCGCTCTATCTTGAGCGGTCGATGATGCGTACTTCCGAACCATCTCTTGGCTCTTCCACCCGGCGATTCGCATCAGATCCGATTCGCTACCGCCATCAGCCAGCCAGTAGTGAGCAAAACTATGGCGAAGCTGATGCAAGTGAATGTGATCAAGTCCGGCTTTTGCAGCCCTACGCTCAAGCATCTGCCTC
>JABIHL010000077.1 GCA_018649665.1 Chloroflexota bacterium
GAAAGCGGCGTTAGCTGTCGTCGCCATCGATGGTGTAATCCGAGACGATGCGGCGGATGCCTGATTTGACTTCTTCATCGGTGAGATCGTGTACGGAGCTGATGAATTCGTCGAATTGGGCGAGTTCCGAGATTCCGGGACCTGTGTTGCGGACTAGCATCAGTTTTTCGTTAGCGGTGGAACTGAGTTCTTCTTCTGATGAAGAGAGGATTTCAGTTAGTTTCTCGCCAGTTTTTAGACCTGTGTATTCGACAGCCATGTCTTTATCAGGAACCATTCCAGACAGTTCGATCATCGTCCGTGCGAGTGAGTCGATGCTGACTGGTGTGCCCATGTCGAGTAGATATATTTCTTGGTTGTCGCCAATCGCTGCGGCGGTGAGGATGAGTCCTGCTGCTTCGTGGGCTGTCATGAAGTAGCGCTTGGCTTCCGGGTGGGTGACCGTTACTGGACCGCCAGATTCGATTTGCTGCTGGAATATTGGGACAACGCTGGCGTTGCTCCCGAGTACGTTTCCGAATCGAACAGCCGCGAAGTGCGTGCTTTCATCAGCACCAAGTTCACGAATGGCCAGTTCTGCCATCCGTTTGGTCGCCCCCATCACGCTCGTGGGTGAAACGGCCTTATCGGTTGATACCAGCACGAACGTCGATGCTCCGGCTTCACGTGCTGCTCGGGCAACGTTCAGGACTCCTCCGACGTTGTTGGCTACTGCGGCGGCTGGTGCTTCTTCCATGAGGTAGACGTGTTTGTGGGCGGCTGCGTGGAGCACCACATCGACGCCATGACCATTCATTACATTTCTGATTGGAATTGGCTCGGTAACGTCGACAATGCGAGTGATGAGTTCGACGGATTCTGGGCCATTTTGTTTCAGTTGTGCTCGAAGTTCATATTCGAGTAAAACGAGTGGGTTTTCGGCTCTATCGATAAGAATCAGTTTGGCGGGTTCGAATGCGATGACTCGACGCGCCAATTCTGATCCGATTGTTCCTGCTCCACCCGTGATCATTACGCTCTTGCCAGTGAATGTCTGGCGAAGTGCTGTTTCATCGAGGTGCGTTTCTGGGCGTCCTAGTAGGTCGGCGACATCGACGCGCCTTAGCCTGGATACGGATACGTTCCCTTCGAGAAGTTCGTCGGTTCCGGGGAGAATTCTGAACTCGATTTGCGATTCACGGCATTTGTCGATGATTCTCGCTCGTTGTTCGGTGGTTGCCGCCGGGATCGCTATGACGATCATTTCGGCGTTGTAGTTTTTTACAGCTTCTGGAATATCGTCGATTCCGCCGACGACTGGTGTTCCGATAAGGCTTTGACCGATTTTCGAGGGGTCATCATCCAAAACTGCGACAGGATCGAGTCGGAATTCTGGCGTTGATTTGATCTGGGCGCAGAATGCAGCTCCGGCGTCGCCAGCTCCGATTACGATGATTTTGCGCTTAGGAATTTGCTCGCTTCCGGCATCCTTAATTCGTTCTCGCGTGACACGAACCGCGACGCGCAGACCGCCGGCGATGAAGATGTATGCACCCCATTCGATGAGGTAGACACTTCGTGGGATTTCGAATGGATCGACAACGATAACTCCGACAATTGTGAATATGACGGATGCGGTAGTGGTTGCCTTTGCGACGGCTATTAGGTCGGGCATCGAGACGTAGCGCCACAGGCCTGTGTGAGCCTGGAAATAGACTAGGGTGACTAATCTCAATCCAACTAGGACTGATCCCCACGTGACAAAAGCCGAGTAAGAAATTCGACTTTCGTCGAGGTCGAGCCTGAGCAATAGCGCGAGATACAGCGAAATGAACGGCAGGATGCCCTGGATAATGAGACCGAAAAGGAGTCGCCTCCTTCGCGGAATACGAGGTATGGCTCGTTGTACTGCAGCACTGAATGACATTGTTTACGTTGCAGATTGCTCTGCGTGAGATTTTCTTTGGGTTCTTTAGGTTAGGAAGATTACTTGAATCCCCGTTACCTGTTTGTTTATTGAGAGAGGAAGTCGTTTAGGAGTTGGAGTCGTTCTTTCGCAAGTTTGTCGGAAGGAACTATCTCGATTATTCGTTCGTACAACCTCACTGCTTCTTGGCGTAGTTCGGGACGTCCCGTTCCCCCAGACTCCCACGCTGAAAATGCGAGTTTGTAGATGCTGTCGATCTCCATTGGGTTGGCTTCATATCCCTTGAGGTTGTATTCATACGCACGGGAAAGGGCCGCGGCTTTCAACTGTAGGTTCTCGGTAGAGGTGGCTCGACCGTGTTCAATTTCAGCAAGATCGTGCCAGTAGCGCGGTACATCCGGTGCAAGGTGAGCGGCTTTCTCGAGCCGTTCGATTGCTTCGTCAGCGGGTACAACTGTGGTCCGATACAGGAACGATGCCTTTTGGTTGGCTATGAGGTAGTTGGCACCTTTATCCCAGCCGACAGTTATCGACGTAATGAGTATTACGAGAACGGCCGTGTAACTGGCGTATTGAGTGAGTGCTGATGATGAACGCACCTTTTGTTTGCGCTCGTTATGAGTGCTGCAACTGAGGATCATGGCGGATAAGGCGCCGACAAGTATCCAAAAAATTAACACCCCACCAGGTGTTGGTGAACCGAAAAGCTGTTCGACGAATCTTGATACGAAGGCAACAGATATTGCTATGGCTATCCAGCTGTATGGATTCGAGAGTGTGTTTCCAGATCGACGGATTAGTGTGAGGCATCCGTAGGCGACCGATAACCAGAGTCCAATCCACGCGAGAAATCCAAGTATCCCTTGTTCGACCAGCCGGTTAATAGGATCGTTGTGAGCGGCAGTTATACGCCGGGTGAAGGTTGTGGAATCGGCGAAGTATGTGCCTGCGAAACGGAACGAGTCGGGGCCGTATCCGAGTAGTAGGCGGACAATTTTTGGGGCATCGGTTGTCTGTGGAACAGGTTCACGATTGGTTGAAATATCTGCCGATAGTTTCCAGTATCTGAGTCTAATATCTAATGTGTTTGTTCTTCCCACACCGATCAAAGTACTCGATATTGCCGAGGAATCTGTTTCGTCTGAAGTCGTGCTTTCTAGCGGCGTCGGATCGACAAATGTGACTAAAAGTGCCCCAAGAGCTATCAATGCTGTTGCAACTGCGATTGGTTTGATGTTCAAGCGGGTACGCCCGTAGATTGCCAACAGTACGACGGCTGTAATCCCACCGGCGAATGCCCCTACCCAAGGGCCGCGACTAGCAGTTCCGATCAGGCTGACAGAAAGAACGAATGCTGCTGCCCCGGTTGC
>JABIHL010000078.1 GCA_018649665.1 Chloroflexota bacterium
CAACGAGTTCCTCGACCGCTTACATGCGAAGATAACGATGTTTGACGATCACGCCGAGTTGGAGGGAGTGTTACCATTGTCCATTCCGCTTGGTCCCAATGACCCACCAAATAACTCCATTCACGCGACTCACCTTCCGAGGGAGTTAGAGGGTGGGAGACTGAGATGCGGACCCGAGTTACGTAAGTAACGAGCGCGACTAATAAAACGAGAACTTCTTACGAATCATCTTGTCTTCACCGATCTTGGCAACGATCTGCTCGTGCAGCTCGAAGTCCCATTCACCGATGAAGCTGACAGCCGTACCACGTTTACCCATTCGAGCCGTTCGACCGATTCGGTGAACGTACTCTTCGATGTTCTCAGGCATGTCGTAATTGATGACGTGCGAGATCGTCGGGATATCGAGTCCACGGGCTGCGAGATTAGTCGCCACCAGCATTCTCAGACTTCCGTCCCGGAATGCGTTCATCACACGATTACGCTCTGACTGTGACATTCCACCGTGGATTCCCTTGATAGCGAAACCTTCTCCGGCGAGTCCCTTAGAAAGCCGGTCAACTCCGACCTGCATTTTCCTGAAGATCAGGACCTGCGAACCCTGTGTCACATCATCGAGAATTTCCAGAATTCCGTCTGCTTTGTCTTGCGACGCAACGTCGTAGAAGATCTGGTCGACTTCATTGACCGTTTCTATTCCCTTTGAATCGTTGACCAGCTGAATCCAGCGAGGATCGTCGAGGTAGCGGCGAATGAGTCCACGAATGAATCCGGGGATCGTCGCTGAGAACAGCGCAGTTTGGCGCGTGCTCGGCGTTCGCTTAAGGATGAATTCCATGTCGTCGGCGAATCCGATATCGAGCATTTCGTCCGCTTCGTCGAGTACAGCATATTGCACATAGCCCAAATCGAGAATACGACGATTCATCAAATCTTTGAGCCGCCCCGGCGTACCTACAACGATCGTTGCGCTTGTTTCCAACGCACGAATCTGCTTGGCTATCGGCTCACCACCGTAAACAGCAACGACGCTAATTCCACGGTCGCGACCGATCAGAGACAGTTCTCGTTGCACTTGCTGGGCAAGTTCCCGAGTAGGCACAAGCACGAGACCTTGTACGTCGCGTGAGTCAGGATCAACCTGGTTACACATCGGAATTCCGAATGCAGCGGTTTTACCTGACCCGGTGACCGCTTGTGCCACCACATCACGACCCTCAAGCTGCCAAGGAATGGAGGCTTCTTGAATATCTGAAGGAGTTTCGTATCCCATGTTGGAAATCGAATTGACGATGGTCTTTTCGAGTTTGAGTCCACCCCATTCTTCTGTGCCGACAAGATCGGTACGAACCTGAGTCAGGATTTTCTTGTCTGGTTGACGTTCTTGATCACGTCGGCGAACTGGCTTGCCACGAACCGGCGTGCGGTCTGAACGCGGTGCGGCTGGTGCACTAGCCTCTTCACGGGTTTCGCTGTATTCAGGTTTTGAATAGCGATCTTCGTTCCTAGAACGTCGTGGGGTACGTTCTGCAGCAGATGTATTTGGCGACTCGCTTCGAGACCGACGCGCTGGTTGGTCGTCACGTCTGTCACGGAAATCTTCTCGTTGCGATCTGTCATAGCGCCTTCGATCGTCACCACGGCTATCTCGACGTCTGTCATTGTTCGAGCGAGTCGAGCGGGAGTCAGTAGTACGACTTCCTCGACCGTCGATGACTGGTCGTGAATCTACGTTTCGATCACGCCGTGGCGCTTCGGAACGTTGTTCATCTCGTCGGTCGGATGGTCGTGAGTCGGGTTGAGCATTACGTCGAGCACGATTGCTTGGGCGTCTTCCGCCCCGGCTTTTGTCGCGATCATCACGCTGGTCATCTCGGCGACCATCACGGTCGCGTCGATCGCTATCTCGTGAGTCGTTCCGTCGAAGACCTCTGTCATCGTTTCGTGATTCACTGCGACGTGTATCCCCTCGCCGTTCCGAGCGTTCGCCGGAGCGTCGATTCGATTTGCGAGAGGGTTCTGATTCCCTGCGTGACCCCGATGGGGAGTCGCCAGAGCGGGAGCGGGTAGATTCTTCGGAGTTTGGAGTGCGGTTCGCGGCTGTACGTTTGCTAGTTCGTGAAGTCGATTCAGCTGATGCCGAGTCGTCGTTCTTGTTGCCGCCACCGATGAGACTTTTCAGTCGGCCTAGAGTGCCCAGTGTTCTGGTGCCCTTCTGATGGTAGGAGTAGTTTCAGTAAGTATTTCTGAATTGCTTACTTCTAGTGTACTTCTTGATTGAGCATTTCTGACAATCAACTTCGATTCAGCTTTCGATTCGATCAAACTCGGTTCTGTCGCAAACAGGTAGTTAAGTCCGCATTTTCGATAGTGTGGCTCTTATGACCACACCCAATACCAGTACTCCGATCAACGACGCCGGTTCACCACCGCACTCTTCAATTAAGCAGTGGGGCGACGTCTACAGGGACAATTGGATCAAGTATTCATCGGTATCAGTCGCAGCTTTGTTGGTCGTAATTTCCGTTGGACTGCTTACCGGCAACGTGCTTGGTTTAGTAGCAGTTGGTGCAGCACTAACCGGCAGTGCGGTCGGCATTCACTTGCATCTGTCGAATCGATTTCGGATTGTCAGCAAGGAACTCGGTAAAGCTGAAGATCGATTGGCAAACGAGGCTAGTTCCAGCAGAATCCTCAGCGGAATTCGCACTCTCCGAGCAAATGACTCACTCAGTCCGGATGCACGCCTTGCTACTGCAGCGAGAATGGCGACTGAGTACCCAGCAGCCATCGTGTTTAATCTTCGTGATGCTCATGGAGTTCTCTCCCCTTCTAATTGGAGCTACGATGGCCAGCTTTCACACATCCGAGACCAGTTCGAACCAGTAGATGGCGATGACCCGGGCGCAGTAGCGGCTCGACAGGGATCCGCAATCGTAATTTCAAACACCGACACAAGCGCTGAAATGTTACCGACATGGGCAGAGCACGCCGGTTTTTCGCAGGGGATCGTGGCACCGATCAGCCGCGGACTCGACACCATCGGCGTGGTTTATGTATTGAGAAAAACAACCAAGCTACCGACGTTGAACGAAATAGAGCAGCTTGAGTTAATAGTGAGTTTCAGTTCGCACAGTGCGCGCGAATCAAGTCGTGAGGGCACTCAAGGCCAAACCCAGCCGTTCCGAGTCGTAGAGAAACCCGCCACAACGAGCAACAGCGACTCACCTACAGCGACTCAGTCGATTCGAATGGACGGCTTCGCATTGAATCCTGAGTCGGAACGAATGGAGATGGACGGCATGTTGATTTCCTTATCTCCAACCGAATTCTTGTTGATGCACGCGCTAGCATCATCACCCGACATGCCCGTTTCACCCGAAGCGCTCATGAGCAGCTGTTGGTCGAAGAATTCTCGACCTGCCGAGAACGCTATCGATGTCGCCATATTCCGGCTACGCAAGAAGTTGAACAAGACCTCTTCAGGCAAAGGGCTTATCAAGACGGTCCGGGGTAGCGGCTACATGTTCATCCCCCCAACGTCGATGGCTGCTTCACCAGTAGTTGCCGACTAAATCATTAGTCCAACTAGATCTAGCCCCTCTTAAAAGTGAACGCCGCACCGAGGCGTTTGGTGCGACGTTACGCCAACCGGTCTCACGACCGGGTCCGCTATATGTAGCCGTTGTGTGTGGCAACGACCATCACAAATTAACCGGTAGGTAGAAGAACCGGGCCTCGTGTGCGACGAGGTGCTGGTGTGTCGAAAACCGACACCATCGGAGTAATCGCCGTTTCACGTTGTACTGGGATGATAGGAGTGAACTTATCTTCACTAGGTAGTTCACTGCCGATTCCAGCAAGAACTATCGTTACGTTGATCTCTTGGCCCATTCCGATCAAACGTTCACTCGAAACGTGAACGGCAGCGTCTAAGCCAATTTCCTCACGTACCTTGGCGACAGCCTCGGCAACCTGCCCAAGCGACAATCCAATTCCGCCCTCAACATGCACTACGGCTGATCGGGCACCGACGAAATCGTTCGAAGTAGAAGCAAATGCCTGTTGCACAGCGTTGCTACCGGCATGAAGCCCAGTGGACGCACCCGAAACAACAGCTGATTCTCCTGCGTTCGATAACGAATCTTGAACGGAGATCGAACGCTCAGGCGAAGATTCGAGTGCGAGGGTGACTGCATGTACCGCGGCTGCGATATTCATGTCAGCATTCACAAAGGCATCGTTCAACGATCCACCCATCGCGCCGCCAGCCAGCAAATCATCGTTGCACATCGTCATCACGGCATCGGTTGAGGATTCTAGGAGTTCATGTGCACGTGCGGCAGATTGATTTCGGAAACGACCCTCGAATTCGAATGGCATGTTCACCGCTGCAATGGTCAGCGCACCCGAGTCTCGTGTGAGTCGAGCAATCTCTGGCGCAAGCCCCGAACCTGTCCCTCGACCCAGACCAGCAAGCAGAATCACTACGTCAGCACCATCAATGAAGTCGATCACACTTGATTCATATTCGTTGAACAGATCGACCGCTGTTTCAGGGTTGCCACCACTACCAAAACCGTTTCCGATGGGCAGAGCTTCCACACTATCGCTTAGATGTGCGGTCGCTGATCCAGTGTCGATACCGAGCATACTTGCGCCACTCGAAACAGTCTCTGCCAATCGATTTAGCGAGGAACATCCAGCCCCACCGATGCCGATTATCCTGACTTCGACGCTGGCTACTCTTGGCAACTCTTTTAGCTTCATCATCCGAACCCTGCCTTATCTGCATTTGGCAGAGATCAATTAGTTGTTCCCATCGCTGCCGTCAATACAAATTAGCACACCCGTTCTATTAATTGGAACCTTTTTAGAACACTCATTCGGAACACACGTGCTAATTCACCTGTTTGCAGGTAAGCGCCAGTTGCGATAGGAGTTTGAGTTGCAATCAGCGATGATCTGATTTCCGCAAGAATCAGAGATTTCCATGTCCACTTTTATCGAACTACCGACCAATTCCTCAGCCTTCACGCACTTCAAGAACGGGAATGAGACCGCACTCACCTACTCACTTAAGTGGGCGGCGTGGAAGTGGCTGTGGGAAGTCGCCGAGTGTCGAGTGATCGGATATGAAGTTCGATTAGAAGGTCCGTTCGGTCGAATAGCCGATGTGGTGGGACTCGGACCTGAGAACCGGGTTTACCTAATCGAAGTGAAATCGAGCCGCGCCGACCTCAGTCGTGACGATAACAACGAACGAACTCAGAAGAAATTGCGGCGAAAAGAAAAATCGCTGCAGGCAGCGGCAGAGCTGACAACCAGTGTTTTAGCAACCGCGAAGTCAGCCGCAACTGCTAGCCCAACCAGCGGCTCAGAACGTGCGGTCGCAATCGCTGAATCGGATGCGACGAGGATCACAGCCAAGTCCGCTTCGACCAAAAAGAGAATTGAAACTCTCTCGACCAAGTTCCACGATCCGGCATACCTAAGATGTGCCGATTATCACTACATCATGACTCCACACCGGATGATCAGAACGACTGAACTTCCTGATCAATGGGGATTGCTCAACGAACGCGCTGAGACCGTCGTTGAAGCGCCGTTAAAGCAAGTGAAGCGAGTAACTCAGCATGTGCTGCGAGCAATCGCCCGTGCGAACACCCGTGATCTAATGAAGGCGTGTGAAGTCGACGTTCAGCGAACGAAGTGATTTTCTAACCGGAGCGTAAAAGCGAAAATTACAGAATCTTACGTAGTCGCTCGACAGCCTCTTTGAGGTTCTCTCGCGAATTCGCAAACGACACTCGAACGTATCCATCGCCGAATACGCCGAATGCAGTTCCCGAAAGCAGCGCAACGCCACCCTCGTACATTGCCTTCTCGGCAAACTCTTGCGAGCTCAAACCGGTTCCCTTGATGTTCGGGAACGCATAGAAAGCACCCTTCGGTGTCGGGCAAGTGACCCCAGGAAGTGAATTCAGACCCTCGACGATGATGTCTCGTCGGACGGTGAACTCTTTCATCATGTCTTTCACCGACTCTTGGGAACCTTCAAGCGCAGCAATACCAGCCATCTGAGTGTGAACTGACGTGCAAGAAACGCTGTTGGTCATGAGTCGAGTCACGGGCTCAACAAGGAATTCTGGAAAAATACCGTAGCCCAAGCGCCAGCCAGTCATGGCGTAGCTCTTCGAAAATCCATCGAGGATCACCGTGCGCTCGCGCATACCGGGGAACTTCGTAATAGAAACATGCTCTACGTCGTCGCCGTAGTACATGTCTTTGTAAATTTCGTCGGCCATGACAGTGATGTCATTTTCGACTGCCATCTGAGCGATCTTCTCGAGATCTGCCTCAGGAATAACACTTCCGCACGGGTTGTTCGGTGAGTTGACGATCATCAACTTAGTGCGAGGCGTAATCAGCGATCGAAGCTTATCGATATCGGCGTTGTAGCCGGTCTCTTCGTTCAGCTGCATCGGAACGGCAGTGCCGCCCATGTACTCGATCATCGATTCGTAGATAGGGAAGCCGGGATTCGGGTAGATAACCTCGTCGCCCTCTTCGATCAGTGCCATGATCGTGAAGAACATAACCGGCTTACCACCGGGAGTGACGATCACGCTGTCTGGCGATACGTCGTAGCCCTGTCGCTCGGTCTGGTGCTTGGCGATAGCCTGGCGGGTTTCGAGTTGACCAGCGGATGCACCGTAGTGGGTGAATCCATCGTCGAGTGCTTTTTTAGCGGCGTCACGGATGTGCTCAGGAGTGTCGAAATCAGGTTCACCAATTTCGAGGTGAATGATCGATTTTCCCTGACGTTCCAGTTCTTTGGCTTTAGCGAGGGTTTCGAACGCGGTTTCGGTACCCAGATTTGCCTGTCGAGATGCGAGCTGTGTCACTGTGGA
>JABIHL010000005.1 GCA_018649665.1 Chloroflexota bacterium
AGACTAGCGGCTGTTCGCCATCGAACCGACCCGACATGTACGCCCCTCGCGTGCCCTGCAACGTGTGGAGCGCCATGTTGTGCGGCCTCGGGCTAGCTGAGTCTTTGCGAAGGCAGATAACCCGCCCTTGCTCCGTTTCGATCAGTGTCGTTGCGGAGTCAGTGAAGTCGGCCCACGCCGCATCCTGCGCATCAGCATGTCCAACTGGCAGCACTGATCGAGCCCACTCTTGCCGAGCAGACGATTTAGTGACAAAAGTCGTTGTGCGAGCGAGTCGATCGACCCGGTTGATACCGAGCCACTGAGCGATCGGACCCAGCGAGTGAGTTGGATATCCGTTCCCGCGCGTTGATTGCGTAATGCCGGTTCCACCGCCTCGCCAAGTACGAGTTAAATCGTCGTTGAACATTAGATCGCGGCAATCGTGAATATAGGCACCTTCCGCGTACGTCAGATCGCCAAAAACGTTCTGGTCAGTCATGTTCTTGATCATCATCGCTTCACGTCGATAGCAATAGTTTTCAGCCATCATGTACGTCAGCCCGGTCTTCTCGACCGTCTCTACAAGCGTATGACATTCGTCGAGAGTTGCAGCGGCAATCACCTCAGATAGAACGTGCTTGCCAGCGTTTAATGCGGTTAGTGCTTGACCGGCGTGAAGCAGCATCGGAGTTGCGATAAATACAGCATCGATACCCGGATCTTCGACCATGTCTTCAAACTGCGAATACGCCTTTAAGTCGGGTCGGTCGTCCGTCCAGCGTGATCGTACTTCGTCTGAGGGATCACAGATTGCAACCAGTTCGATTTGATCTTCAAGACCACCCAAAACCTGATCGAATCTGGCGCCTCGGTTTCCGCCAGCCACGGCTAGTTTTATCGTCATTCCGGCGAGTTCCTGTGATTACTTTGCGATAGCTATGAGTGGGTAGAACTCCGGTGGGCCATCTTCGTTGCCTGCCGACCAACCACCGGGAGCCTCCGACACTGTAAACCCTTCCACCTCAATCAACTGCACCAGATCGTCTTTCGTGTGCTGAACTACCGTTTGGGAATACGGGGCCACTTCGCCGGTCTCGACATCCAGCACATACCAGCGCTTCACTGCCATCTGCACATCGTCGTGCCAAAACCCCTCTTCGAGAAGCAAATGGGGTTGTTCGCTGAAGAGACCGGACTGGTGGGAACTCCAAGAGGGACCGGTCTCGAAGTTGGCGCGAGCAATTCCGGGCTCGTGTGGCTCCAACATCATCACTCCGCCGGTGTTGAGAGCGGCACGTGCTTTACGAACGATCAGACTTAGATCTTCAGCAGAAAACACATCGATCTCGCCAAAAAGCAGCATCGCTAGATCGAACTCAGTGCCATATTCCGTACTGCGAACGTCGCCATGAACGAATTCGCTGCCAAGCGACTGTTCTTTTGCTGACGACTTAGCCCATGTAATCGACGCCGGTGAAAAGTCGATTCCGTACGTGCTGTGTCCGCGTCTCGCGAAATCCAGCGAGTGAAGACCGGGGCCACAGGCGAGGTCTAGCACTTTTAGATCGCCATCCAAGCCACCAGCGATCCGTTCAAGGTAGTCGACCTGTCGATGAACGATGTCGAGTCGCCTACTCGCGGCGTTGTGATCTTGAGAAAGGTGCTCTTTCAGCATTCGTTCGCTGAAACCGGGTTCGTCCCACGGAATTTTCTCGCCTTCCGCCCACGGATGCGGCGGAACGGTTCGATTCACAATGTCTGCAATATTCATGTGCTTAATTTTGCTACATCTGAAGCGACTATGAATAGCCAGAACTAACCAAATGAAAAACCCGTGCAATGGAATCCACGAGTTTTTCAGAACTGGTCAAGGCCTACCACTACTCCTTCTCCCGCTGGGAGAAGGAATCTACTCACCGCCAGCAGAGCCATCTCCGCGAATCGGCCACCATCGACCGACCTCGCAGAAGACGTGCCACTAGCACTTACGCCCTGTGAATGAGTTCGATTCGGATGTCGCCGGGAGCTGAGATGAATGCAATGCTCACGCCGCCGCCGTTGTTAATCGGACCCTCTTTGTGTTCGGCGCCCATAGCCACCAACCGGGCGATATCGCCATCCATATCATCAGTGTCGAACCCAAAGTGCTCAAGACCGTAGTGCGGGTTCGCATCGGCAGGGCCGAGTTTTTCGTCGGTTCGCTCCGACGAAATGTTGATGGCGAGTCCGCCTTCAGACTTGGTAACGATGAATCGGTCGCCAACAGGACGTACGTTGTCGGAAATGATCTCAACGTTGAACGCCTCGACAAACCAATCGGCAGTTTTCTTAGGGTCGCTAGACTTCAGGTGAATGTGATTTACGTTGAACGGCATACTTTTTCTCGATATCGATATACATAAAAGCCAGTCACGAATCGACAAGCTTGCGGAAATTCAACTGCCAAAGCTACGTTCAAAGAGCGTGTCAGTCAAACGGCAATCGGCTGCACAAAGCCGCTGTGCTGCCCGCAGTCGCTATACTGCGCCCACCAACGGATCGAATCGATTGATCGGAGGGTCACTTGTCAGGCATCCCTGAGTCACCAGATGTAAACGTCCGCCAGATTCGCCAGACCGATTCCGACGCTGTGCGTGCGCTTGATTCGAGTATCCAAGGCACCGACCGGTCTTTTACTTGGGATCTGTACGTAAAACGGCTACTTTCGATCATAGAACTCGACTGGCTTCAGTACCCGCCGTGGGGTTGTTACGTTGCCGAAACCGAGTCCGGCCTAGTCGGGTTCCTGCTTGCTGAACGCCAAACCACCGCTTACGGACTGCCGCCCGGGGCGAGAATCGTAGCAATGGCAGTCGAGCCGACTTTACGCAGAGCCGGCATCGGTAAAATGCTCGTCCAAGCACTTGAACGACAAGCACGGTCGGAAGACATCAAACAGATCTATTCGGTACTACTCGCGGAAGATGAGCGCGATTCGAAGTTTCTCGAATCAGCCGGTTTCAATGCGTCTGATCTGAAAATCTACGCCAAGCACGTTTGAACCGTTATTTTCCCGTTACTTCGCCATAGCGTCCAATAGCTGTTCGTGAATCACTGGCCAACCAATTACGACTACCGATAATTCATCGTCTTTCGACCAGTCGATTGGCGCGCCTAGTTCGTCTGTCACCAACACGCCGATCTCGCTGGCGATCATCGCTCCCGCAGCGAAGTGCATCGGCTCGATGCCGTAGAAAACTGCCGCAGGTAGTCGACCAAGACACACGAGCGCAATTGGATAGGCGGCAGATGCGAACGTATTTATCTGACTAACCGACGGTATCCAATCGAGATAACCCGTCAATCTCGTTCGCCACTCTTCGGGTCCATCTACTTCTAAGCCGATGGTCGATTCAGATAGCTTTTGCCTTGGCGAAGAAGCGGTGAACGGCTCGCCGTTTCGGATTACTCCGTTGCCTTTGGTGGCGGAAAGTCGTTCACCGAGCGACGGTAGCGGAAGCGATGCCGCGATCAAGTCGCCATTTTGACGAAGGGCGATGTTCACGCCCCAGTGGTCCATTCCAGTGCTAAACGGAACCGTTCCACAGAGAGGATCAACGAGCCACGTAAGTGAGTCGTCGTCCGAAAGCTTGGTTTTGCTTTCCTCGGAAAGTATTCGCCCGGGTGCTTCTGCCGCAGCTAACGCTTCAGTAATCGCATTATCAGCAGCCAAATCGGCATCGGTTACGAGAGCGTTGGGTGATTTGTAGAACGTATCAAGTGCCTCTGCCGAGCTGGGTCGAAATCTTGCCATCAGCACTTCGCTCGCGGCAGCGGCGGCATTATCCGCGGCTTTTAGAATCTGCTGAAGATCGAGTTTTTTATTTTCTTGGCTGTTCTTCAACGGAGATTTCTCTTACTTACGAATAACTAGCTGACTGATGCAGTGGCAGGGACCATCGATTTTACTTTCGAAATCACCCGTTGAGCATTCTCAGCCATGAATTTCGTCAGCATCTCGGTTGCAGCATCATCTGAACCGTTGTCGATCAGTTCACGTCCGTTTTTAGCGACTTCGTAGGCCGATTCGAACAGCTCTTGCTGAAGATTCGCCAGTACCGACCTAATCTCGGCTCGAACCTCAGCTCCAGCCTTCACCCCATGCTGTGTAAGTCGGTAGAAATCCCACCATGGACTATCAGCACTCTCGAGTTCTCCACCGATTCCGAGTATGCCCGGCAGGTCGCCTTCGATGAAGTTAGGCAGGAAAACAGTCATGCACGGCGAATAAAGCCCGGTCCAGTAAATCGGCAACCGCTCGTCGGTGGCGCAGAGATCTGCCACAAGGCTCGCAGTAGAAGCGCCCGTTGATTCGCCAACATTGCGGTGCAGGCAGATCGACAAATCACCGGCTACATCGACAACTCGATCCTCATCCGGGTTTTCGCCGTCAGAATGATCGGTCAGCACTTCTATCATCGAACGTACATCTAGCTGACCAGCACCTCGACCCAGCATCGCGTCTGATCGACACTGCCTGGCGAGTCCGCTCGAAGAGTTCGCGGGATCGGCGAACGCGCTGCCAAAAGCGAATTTTTCGCCAAATCCCATCTCGAAAAGACCCAATTTAGTCGCCTGAGATTTTGCGCCCGACGACACCCGGTCTGCATCTGAACCAATCTGAGCAATATTGGATATCGAAGTAACGTTTTCGACTTGCTTCACCGCCCATTCATGACCAACACACTCAACGACATAAGCTGACGTTGGATCGGTGATCAGAAAAATATTGTCGTAAGTGCGTACTCCGGCAGAGTTCGAAAATTTGCCCTGCCCGAACTCAGATACGAGACCGGTGATGACATCAACCGCTTCTTCCGCCGACTTCGACCGTTCGAGTCCGAGCCTCAGCACTTCCATGCCTACCAATTTCGGCTCGCTCGATTCGGGTAGCAACGAAGGAAGAGCCTCGTTGCCGATTACGACCTGATGCTCGTTATATCCATGCTCGTACCCAGCGCACCAGTACGGCTTCGATCCGACGTGCCTGTACGTGTGTGCAACTTGCGGCACATCGACGAATTGAGTCCCTGAAACTCCGCCAGAGTGATCGGCGGCTTGAACCTGAATCAGCGGCTGGGGTTCGTCGTGAGGCCTATCGCTGTTTTTAGCGAAAACAGTGTTTCCACCCTTAGTCGATCCGCCCAACGCAACCATCGTGTCGCATGATTCGTCCCAATCTACGGAGTAAGGCGGTTTCGTCTGGCGCATTTTCAGATTGTTCTTTCGGATGGCGATGTTTACTTACGAGATTGTGCGTGCATTCCTGAAATATTCGAATGCTGTATTCAGCGGAATCTTACACGTCGTCGTCACGATTATTTAGAGCATTCGCACACACCGCAATCTATCTTGGTTAACGTCGGGGCTCGTTACTGGCAACCGACTGGCACCTAACTTCTTGGAATATTTCAATGACACTGGAAACTATCAACTACGGAATACTGCGCACAACGAGTCTTGGATTCGACGAGGCGGTCGAAGCAGTCACGGCGGCACTAGCTGAAGAGGGATTCGGGATTCTCACCGAGATCGATGTTCAAGCGACACTAAAGAAAAAGTTGGATATCGACCGACCGAAGTACATTATTCTCGGCGCATGCAACCCGAATCTTGCCAACGTTGTTCTAAACGCTGAACCGTGGGTCGGGCTGCTTTTGCCTTGCAATGTTGTTGTGCAAGAAATCGACGGTAGTACTCAGATTGGGTTCTTGGATCCCGAAATGATCCAAAGCGTAACTCAAAATTCCACGATATCCGACACCGCATGCGACGCTAAAGATCGGCTCACAAGAGTCGCAAATAGCATCCCAGAGTAGCGACTTTCCACACCCCGTCTCGTAAAAACCGATAAGCTGTCGCCGCAGTTGTTTTTGGATATGACTGCATACGAATGTCGGGGGCAGAAAAGTATGGCCGGTAGGAAAGTTCTCGTTCTGGGCGGTGGTTTCGGAGGAGTGCAGGCTGCGATCAGCGCACGCGCATCTCTGGACGCTTCTCACGAAGTAACGATCGTTGATCGAAATAGAGTGCCGCATCTCTGCGGAATGAATCCACTATTGATAGTTGGTGAACGAGATACCGACAAAACCGGCAGATCGCTGGGTCGACTTGCCAATCGCGGTATCAAGTTCCTCGAAGCGAACATCGACGCTATCGACACGACGGGCCAGAAGGTCGAAACATCGGCCGGCACGCTCGATTACGACTATCTGGTTATCGCACTCGGTGCTGCATACGACTGGGACGCCGTTCCCGGTGCGAAAGACGCCTACTCGTTCTACGATTTCGACTACGCCCGTCACTTGCGACGCCGCCTCAGCCGACTGAAGCGAGGCAAGATCGTGCTGGCTGCCGCGAAGCCTCCGTATAAATGTCCGCCCGCACCGTTCGAAACTGCCATGATCCTCAACTGGTGGGCTAAGAACAAAGGCATCCGGAAAGACCTCGAAATTTCCGTCTATATTCCCGAGCCTGGACCACTCGGAGTAGCTGGCAAAGAAGCATCTATGCGAGTTCGAAACGCGTTAGACCAACGTGGAATCGAACTTGTCACTGGCGCTGGAGTAACCGAAGTTTCAGCAAACGGCAGGGAGGCATCGTTCGCCGATGGCTCGACGACTACCGCAGATATCATCGCAACTGTTCCTGTTCACAAAATGCCAGATATCGTTGCAGCTAGCGGCGTTTCTGGCGGCAAGCCGTGGGTTCCTGTGAACAAGACGAATTTGGAAACAACCACTTCCAACGTATTTGCAATTGGTGATGTGAACGTTGTGCCATCGGGAGATTTCGCAATTCCAAAAGCTGGCGTGTTCGCCGCAGGTCAGGGCACGAAGGTCGGCGAGGTTATCGCTAGCCGAATTAACGAAACCGGCGAACCAGAACCATATGACGGTGTTGGCTTCTGCTACATGTCATACTCTGGCGGTCGATCAGCTACCGTTGGCGGCGAGTTCTTAGCCGAGGGCGGTCCCGATACGATCCTTAGCGAACCGACCGTATCGGGCATGAAGAGCAAGGATCGATTCGAGCGAGATTGGCGCAGTTTCAAGATCTAAGCCCGTCATTACCGTTTCACCGTTCAATTTCGACATCTCAAATAAGAAAGATTTTCCAATGATTGCTGTTCGACGCACTTACCTTCCAAAAGCCGGTACCGGCGGCAAACTTGCTTCTCTTGTACATGAGGCTGGTTCCGCAATGGAAGCTGCTGGTTATAAAAAACCGACTGTGTACAAAGGCTGGCACGGATCGCACGGGATGCTGCAAACCGAGCAGCTTTGGGATTCAATCGCCGACTACGAGGCGTCACGAAGCGCAGTTCGCAAAACTCCGGGA
>JABIHL010000079.1 GCA_018649665.1 Chloroflexota bacterium
AACACCTCCCGAATACGGGATTGGTTGTTTGCGTCTAAATTCGTACGAGTTTCTTCTTGCTGGTGAGATCGATTGAATCGTTACCCGAATCAAACACTTGAGTAAACGCGCCTGAACGAAACTAAAGCGAAAATCCAATTATTCAATCAGCCATTGAACAAAAATCTATGAACAGCCCTGAACGATCAAATAGCGAACTACTGGTTTCCAGTCAGCTCCGAGCACTCGAAGCGGAGTCGATTCACATCATCCGCGAAGTGGTCGCCGAGTTCGAAAGACCAGGATTACTTTTCTCGGGTGGTAAGGATTCGATTGTGATGCTTCACCTTGCTGTGAAAGCGTTGCGACCTGCGAAATTGCCGTTCCCGATTGTTCACATCGATACAGGTCACAATTTTCCTGAAGCGATCGAGTATCGAGATCGTACAGCGAAGAATCTTCGAATTGATCTTGTAGTTGGATCGGTTCCTGAAGCGCTGGAAAGCGGTCGAGTTCAGGCAAGCACTTTGCCTGGAGCTTCTCGCAATCGACTCCAGACACCAGTTCTTCTCGACACGATTCGTGATGGAAAATTTGATGCGGTGTTTGGTGGTGCTCGACGTGACGAAGAGCGTGCACGTGCGAAAGAGCGGGTGTATTCGTTCCGTGACGAATTTGGTCAATGGGATCCGAAGAACCAACGTCCTGAACTCTGGAATTTGTACAACGGGTTTACGAACACCGGGCAGCACATTCGTGTGTTCCCGCTCTCGAACTGGACCGAGCTAGACATTTGGCAATACATCCTCGAAGAAAATATCGAGCTTCCTTCGATCTACTTCGCTCACGAGCGAGAAGTGTTCGAGCGAGACGGTATGTTGATGGCCTACTCGGAATTCTTGAAGCCTGAGAACGGCGAGAAGGTATTTACCGAGAAAGTCCGATTCCGCACTGTGGGAGACATGACTATCACCGGTGGACTTAGATCCGATGCCGAGACGCTTGAACAGGTGATTGCCGAAATCGCGGTGGCGCGTGTTTCTGAGCGGGGGGCTAGCAGGGCTGACGATCGCACAGCTGAAGCGGCGATGGAAGATCGAAAGCGTGAGGGGTACTTCTAAATGGAACTCCTACGCATTGCAACGGCAGGATCGGTAGACGACGGTAAAAGCACGTTGATCGGGCGGCTTTTGTTCGACTCGAAGGCTATTTACGATGATGTGTTGGACTCGGCAGAGCAGCACAGCCGTCGCCAAAGCTCCGAGTACTTTAATTTGGCGTTGCTCACGGATGGTTTGAAGGCCGAGCGTGAGCAGGGAATTACCATCGATGTTGCGTATCGGTATTTCTCGACACCGAAGCGGAAATTTATTCTGGCCGACACTCCAGGTCACGTTCAGTACACACGAAACATGGTTACGGGGGCTTCGACTGCAGATGTGGCACTGATCATTGTTGACGCACGTCATGGCGTTGTCGAACAGTCACGTCGGCACGCTGTGATCGGCGCGCTACTCGGAATTCGGCATGTGGTCGTCTGTGTGAACAAGATGGACCTAGTTGATTTCAGTGAAGAAGCTTTTCGACCTATTCAAGACGATCTTCATGCTCTGCTTCAAGAGCTTGAAATCGAATCCCATCACTTCATCCCGATTTCGGCACTCGAAGGCGACAACGTTGTTGAGAAATCAGATCGGATGCCCTGGTACGAAGATGGTCCGCTTCTTCCGCATCTTGAAGCTCTCGAGCTTTCAGACCTTGCGCAGGATGCACCGTTCCGACTTCCTGTTCAGTATGTGATTCGTCCACTTAGCAACGAGTATCACGACTACCGTGGGTATGCTGGGACCATCTCTAGCGGGTCGGTTGAAGTAGGGCAGGAGATTGCTGTCATGCCGTCGGGAGCGACAACGACCGTTACTCACATTGAATCGCCAGACGGCGAAGTTAGTTCAGCCCGAGAGGCTGAAGCTGTGACGATTCGGATTGCCGACAATCTCGATATTTCGCGCGGCGCTATGTTGAGCAGTGCGTCAGAACGACCTAGTTCAGACAACACGCTGGACGCAACAGTCTGTTGGATGGGTGAGCGAACATCGCTTCGGAATGGAGCCATGCTGAGGATCAAGCATGCGACTCATACAGCACGAGCTATGGTCAACGAACTTCAGTGCAAGATCGACATCAACCAGGTGTCCGTTACCGAACCAAGCGAAGAGTTGAAGCTGAATGAGATCGGTCAGGTAACGCTTCGCACTAGCGAACCCCTAGTCTTCGATGAGTATGCCAACAGCCGTGGGACCGGTAGTTTCATCTTGATCGATGAATCTACGAACGAGACTGTCGGTGCGGGAATGATAGGTCGACCGCCATATTTGGGTGAACCTGACGTATAACGGTTCGGTCGAACTGCTGTAGAGTGCGTTCAGTTTCGTACGAAATTACGCCCTCTATTCATTTGAAATATTGAACGACCACTCAACTCCACTTGTCGGAATTTTCGCGGACGACCTTACGGGTGCGCTCGATGCAGCTGCACCGTTTGCTGCTCGGGGTTTTCGAACGGTAGTTTCGCCTAACGAAGAGCTTCCGATTGGTGCGAATCGCGCTGAGGTCATTTCGGTGAATCTCGGTACGCGGCATTTATCGTCGAGTGAGATTTTTTCTCGGACGTCGCAAGCGGTCACAACACTCGTCGGGTTAGGTGTGAAAGTACTGCTCAACAAAATCGATTCAACTCTGCGAGGAAACCCTGGGGTTGAATTGGTCGCTGCGCTTAAGACTCTCGAAGGCGATCACGCTGTGTTGTGTTCTGCCTACCCACAAAACGAGCGGGAAATAGAAAACGGTATTTTGCTAGTGAGTGGGATTCCGGTTGCCGATACAGATGTAGGCCAAGATCAGCTATCGCCGCTTTCATCAAGCCGGGTAGATGAGATCATTTCGGCGTCGCTGGAACGAGCTGGAATTTCTGGTGAAGTTCACGTGAGAGGTGCAGAGGGCGGTGCGGCAATTACCGACTTGCTGCCTGTGGTTATCACTCTGAATGCAAGCACTGATGAGGATCTCAGACTTCTCGCTGAACGATTGGTCGAAAGTTCATCGACAGCGCTTGTTGCTGGCTCTGCAGGGTTATCGGTGGCACTCGCAGATGTTCTTGATCTTGATCGGTTTCATCGCCGAACTTCCAGCGATGATCTTGATCAGTTGGGACGGAAAGTGTTGGTTGTTACCGCATCTCAGCGGCAGATCGTTGACGCTCAGTTCGAAATGCTCGGCAGCCAGATCGATATTGTTCACGCGGAGCTATCGGTAGACGAAGCTCTCGCTGGTGTAACAGATGAATCGATAGAAAGAATGATCGATGTGGCAGAGCGTGTTGGAATTGTAGTGCTGAGGCTTGGGAAGCTCAGCACTGAGAGCGACTTGAGTCCAGACGATCTGCTGTCGATGGCAAATACAATTGTCGGGAATCTGGGGGCGGCTGTTCGGCAGATTACGGACGCTGCGAAACCTGACACGTTGGTTGTAATCGGAGGTGATACGGCTAGCGGAGTCCTTGATGCGTGCGGTGTCAGTTCATTGGATCTTCGAGGAGAATTGCAGCCGGGGACGGTGAGCGGTATTCCAGTTGATGGAACAATCGCCGATACCTTGCTGATTACTAGAGCTGGCGGATTTGGCGATGAAAACTCGCTATTTGAACTGGTAACGCTGCTGGAGTTTGGTCACAACGTGTAATCTTCGGGCTTACTTTCTTTACTTGTTGAGCGAGCCGAATTACACGAATGACCACTTCTAATTCCGAACTTCCTGTACTTCTTATTACGATGGGCGATCCTGCAGGTGTTGGTCCTGAAGTGACGGTTAGAGGCGTGGCTGAAGAGATTCCCAGAGGGCGAGTGATTCCGGTGGTGGTTGGTGATGCTCGAGTGGTTCGTCGAGCAGCCGATAAGTGGACTACCGACCTGACGGTGAATTCTGTCGAATCACCACGAGATGCTGATGTTGATTCTGGTGTTATCAACGTTCTAGATATCGCAAATTGTGACCCCGAAGATTTCGAGATTGGCGAGATCACTGCCTATACCGGAAATGCCGCCTATGAGTATGTGGTTCGTGCTGCAGAGCTGTGCCTGAGTGGGGATGCCGACGGAATCGTTACTGCCCCGCTCAACAAGAAAGCGATGGTGATGGCTGGGCATGAGTTCGATGGTCATACGGGGCTACTTGCGCATCTGTGCGACGTCGATACTCAGTACATGATTCTTGGTTCACCAAAGCTAAGAGTAATTCACCTCACGACACATCTATCGCTGGTCGACGCACTAAAGCGTGTTGAGACCGATCGAATAGTGAAGTGCACACGAGCCGCGAACGAACATGCCAAACAACTTGGTTTTGCAAATCCACGAATCGCAGTTTGTGGAGTGAATCCCCACTCTGGTGATGGTGGATTATTCGGTGTTGAGGAAGCTGAGGAGATCGCTCCAGCTATCAAAATTCTGCGAGCTGAAGGCATTGATGCCGATGGCCCTGTGTCGCCTGATTCTGCTTACCGCGTGGCCTATGAAGGTGGATATGACATCGTGGTAGCGATGTATCACGATCAGGGACATATTCCGATGAAATTAGTTGGATTTTCAACCGGAGTGAACGTTACAGTTGGACTTCCGATCATTAGAACATCTGTAGATCACGGCACCGCTTTCGATATCGCCTGGGAAGGTAAAGCCGACCATACTAATATGGTTGCTGCTATTGAATACGCTTACAAGCTTGCTACGGGTACGGGTGGTCAGTAGCAGCGACTAAAGCAATCCATGATAGTGCTCTCGGACTTCACCCTCGGTCGGAGAACCATCTTCAGTCACAGGCAGTATTCGCTCTTGGTCGCTTCCGGCGATTCCGGCCACCA
>JABIHL010000080.1 GCA_018649665.1 Chloroflexota bacterium
CCGGCGGACTCCCCCAACTCTTCGCCCACGCCGACAAATTCACTGACTAACACAGGTAGAATCCACCCACCATGACACAACACCTCACGCCCGACGAACTTCAAGCCAAGATCGACAAGCTTCCGCGGATGAACATCGCACATCTACCAACTCCGCTGGAAGAGATGCCACGACTAACCGAACGACTCGGTGGTCCGAAAATCTGGATCAAGCGTGAAGATATGACCGGACTCGCGTACGGCGGGAATAAAGCTCGGCACTATGAGTTTGAGATGCCGCACGTTGCTGATCTGGGCTACGACGTAATGATCAACGTCATGGACTATCACTCGAACAACGCTCGAATGACCGCCGCTGCCGCAAATAAAATCGGCATGCGCTACATTCTCGTTCTAAAGAACGCAGCGAATCGAAACGTTCAGGGCAACCTGCTGATCGACAAAATTTTGGGGGCTGAACTTCATCTTCTCGACGAATATCAGTCGGGCGACGCCGAAGGCTACGCAACTCGTCTGAAAGAAGAGCTGGAAGCTGAAGGGCACAAGCCTTATCTGATTCAAGACCACCTCTTCCCGCGAATTGTCGGAATGGTCGGATTCGTTCAAGCAGGCATCGAAATACTCGAACAAATCGACGAAAACGACCTCAAGAACGTCCACATCATCGGCGTTGCGGGTCGATCTCTCTCAGGACTCATCATTGCTGCGAAATCGATGGACCTCGACTGGAAATTCACGGGCGTGACGGTGAACTACGATGTTCCCCTTAGTGGATACATCTTCGACCACAACAAGGACATCCAGGAGTTACTCGATCTGCCGGTGACGTTCGAGAAAAGCGACATGCGAATACTCGACCAGTACGTTGGCGAGGGCTACGGTGTGATGAGTGCGCAGGTCAATGAGGCGATTCACATTGCTGCCCAGACCGATGCGATAATTTGCGACCCGAACTACACCGGTACTGCAATGGCAGCTCTTATTGATCAGATCGAAGAGGGTGGATTCTCCAATGACGAAACGGTCATATTCCTACACACCGGCGGACTTCCTGCCGTCTTCACTTTTGCCGATCAACTGGCATCGTTCAAGGGCTCGGTTTAGGCCCAGAACATAACGTGCATCCGCTAGGAATCACAACCAAAGGAAAGCGATTGTGAATATGTGGAACAGAGGCGGCGGCGATCGCGATCCTGATGGTCGACGGTCGGTTACGGTTCGCCAACTCGTTATTCGGTCTATTTTCTACGTGATCATTTTCGCCCTAATCATCTGGTGGGTGAAGGGTTAATGGCTTAACCCCCTCGCTTGCATTGCGAGAAATTCCATCAGTGTATGATGTGCATGCGGCATTGCTTCGAACTTATTTTTAAGACGCTCGAAGCCTGAAACGGAGAACTGAACGTGCAGCATCACAATAATCACAATGTCGGTGGAAAAATTCTTGCCAAGGGCATGGAAGTTCAGGCCCTGTCGAAGCGGAATCGACGCTACGCCAACTCACGACGACGAGTTTCAGCCAAGATAAAACTACTCGTGATGCTGGTTATCTTGATCGCCTTCTTCTGGTGGGTGAACAGCTAATTCGAGCCTGTTTGAACGATCACGATTCAACTACTCAACGACCACATAAAACTGATCAAAAAAAGACCGGTCCCAAGTAAATGGAACCGGTTTTTTTGATTTCGTTCGTATTGTCGAACTGGCGAAACTACGAAGTTACAGTGCTGATCTTGTCAGCGACTTTAGCCATGCCTCGTGAGAAGCGTGGTGTGAGGTAACCCTCGAAGATTCCAGCGCCGAATGCGAATGCAAACAGTGCTAGCTGACCTGCGAATATTCCCGTTCCACCGTATCCTGCCAAGAAAGCCACTCGAGTCGTTGATTCCTGATCAGAAACCAGCGGCAGCGAGATGATTCCGGCACCAAACAGTGCGAACACTGCCAAAGCCAGAACTCCACCAACCAACGGTCGAGCCAAGCCGACCATGAATAGCGCTACTTTTTCGGTGTATTCCAGCTGCATCGTTACCGTTCGCAGTAGCACTGTGAAAGCACTTCCAGCGATACCGAAGATGATTGCCGCAAATACGATTTCAAGTGGTGTCGATAGGAATAGTGCTTCAACGCCTGAAACTGTCACCGTTACTGCCGCTAGTGCAGCCGACAACACCGTAAGACCAACCATTGGCGCAACAATGCGGCGAAGCATCGTTCGAGAATGGATCATCTCAGACACGTTTGCGTTGAGAGTTCCTAAAATCTGTTCGCCATCCCTAAGGACGTCGATTCCACCAGACATTGCTCGATCTATCCAAGCTTGGAGATTATCGAGCATCTGGCCATGATCCTTGAGGTTCGCACTGCGAACCCGGATCATCAATCGTTCAACTGAGGCTACGAATGGTGCTGATTCAGCAACCATTCCTCGTCCACTCTCTTGTGGAGTGATTTCTTCGGCCTCAAAGCGTACCGGTTCCGTCATATCGTGCTCCTCGTTAGTCAACACTGAATCCTGAACTCAATCTTGCCTTATAGAGTGTGTCGACTACGCACCGGGAAGGCCGGTTCCTCATTGGTCGTCGCACACCACGGAAAGATGCCGCAAACCTAGCAGGGAGAGCGTCTTTGGTCAATAATTTCGACCTGTTTTGAACTCAAAACCAGCGAAAATCGTCTAACCGCAAAACGAGCATAATTTCTATCTACCGAAGTTGGTCACGACGCTTGAGCGCTTTCTTAGAGGTGTACCAGACCCATCCGATACCGACAACGAACGATAGGGACACCAGTGCGAACAGCGCGGTTCCCCATCCGTTTCCAGTACTGTTTCGTCCTCTTGACTCGACCTCAACCGACATAACAGTCGTACCCGTTCCGAGCTCGGTCTCAACGCCAACTTCCACCGCCCAGAGACCATCTGTTTCAAGATCAAGCTGTGATAAGTAGAAGACTGGATCGACCGGAGAGTTCAATACAAGCGTGTACTGCGCCTCCCCGTGTTCGGCTGGCGCAGCGAGCAGAGTGACCTTCGCATGGTCGATATCCTCTCCGGTTGCAGCATCACGAATTCGCACTGCGAATCGAGATGTGCCCACGATCGGGGCGACGGGACTCACTTGCAGTTGAATCAGGTGCGCCCCCGCCTGTGACTCGCCAAGTATTCGATAGCCAACGATCGGTTCTTCGTCTTGATCTTGTGCATGTGCGGTCACAGACAGAGCAGAAAAACTGATCGCAATAACGAACATCACTGAGAAGTACGCTAGTAGTAGCCGAGTTGGAAAATTATTCGTATTCAAATCTATTTGAACGCCCGTTGAAGTGTCGAATCGACGCCGAACTGTTGGATGCTGTGCACTAATTTTTGTTTTTGTGAATAAACTGCACTCAATTCTGCCGTAAGAATCGCTCAATAGCTTGGAAAGAACGAGGAATTTCACTTGGCTAACTATGATCTTCTGATACGTAACGGACGTGTACTCGACGCCGAATCGGGCTTCGATGAAGTAACGGATATCGGAATCTCTAACGGCAAAATTGAGCGGATAGACCAGAACATCGACCCGGCCGATGCGTCAGATTCGATCGACGCCACCAACCAGTGGGTCATGCCCGGCATGATCGATACGCACGTTCATGTCGCAAATGCAGCCGATCTTGGTCGAATTAGAGGACTCGGACTTCAGATGGTTGCCGCAGCCGGTGCAACAACCGTCATCGACCTCGGTGGAAGCATGGACGCTCTTACTGCTGGAATCGCCGCACGCGGCTCAGGGGTGAATGTTGGCAGTCTCGGCTATCTAAAGCCCGGCGAGACCGTCCCAGAAGGACGGCTTGGCTCTGATGCAATTCTCGAAATTGTGGTTACTGCCCTCGAAGCTGGCTCTCTCGGTATCAAACTGTGGGGCGGGTACTATCCCTTCACCCCAGAGGAAACTGCCAACTTCATATCAACAGCTAATCACTTGAACGCCTACGTTGCCTATCACGTCGGAACTACAGAATCAGGATCGAGGCTAGACGGACTGCGTGAAGTGCCTTCGCTGCTCGGCAGCACAGGTCGAGTTCATATCGCTCATATCAACGCATATTGCCGGGGATCAATTCTCTCTGTCGAAGATGAAATTCGTGAAGCGCTCGATATTCTTCTGGCGATTCGAGATCAGGTCGTTTCGGAAGTACACCTTGCTCGACCCAACTTCACTCTCGGTAAGTGTGACGCCGACGGCAACGTACTCGCTGATGTCGTTGGCAACTGTCTACGACTAAAGGATTACGATCCGACAGCCGACGGCATCCGATCTGCCCTGCGTGACGGTTATGCCTCGACCGTTGAGGAGACTCGAACCGGGCTTGTGCTTGTAACTGGTGAAAGGGGAGTCGAACTGTTCGACCAAGGCAATACCGATGTACCGATGAGCTTCCCAGTAAACAACGCAGAATCAGCGTTCCATCTCACCGCAGCGAAAAACACTGACGATGAATTTATCGTCGATGCAGTCGGGAGCGATGCCGGGGCGTTGCCGCGCAACGTGAACATCGAACAGGCAATGCGAATGGTGAAGTTCGGAGCTTTGGAACCGCTTGAGATGGTTTCGAAGCTTAGTTTGAATCCGGCAAAAATGATTGGTCTTGACTCCAAAGGACGACTTACGGAAGGCTTCGATGCCGATGTGACGATCGTCGATCCGATTCTTGGCAAGGCAAGTTACGGAATCGTTGCGGGCAATCTGATAATGCTAGCGGGTCGAGTCGTAGGTTCAGGCGGAACGATTCTCACGACCGAACGAGGTGTTCCGAGTGTTGAGAAATCCGGCATACCGCACGAGGTAATCGATATAACCAAAGCAACGATGTACGCCGGCCGTGGCTAGAGCAACCGTAGTCAAGATCGTCCAACTGTCATCCTGAATTCATTTTCAGGATCTATCGTTCACTCGAACCAATCGTCTGCCAAATCCAACCAAAGAGGATTCTCAAACTCAACGAGATTCATCTTCCATTGTCGCCGCCAAGTTTTTATTTGCTTCTCTTTGGCGATGGCTACCGCAACATCATCGGTCTCTTCAAACCAAACAAGGTTGTGAATTCGGTACTTCGCCGTGTGCTCAGATCCTCGCTCGAACCGGTGCTGCCAGACACGGCGTTCGAGGTCCGATGTGACGCCGGTGTAGAGCATCTTTCCCGAGTTTGAAAGGATGTATACGAAGTAACGATTCGATTGCCTACTCATGAGTTGGATCAGGACGAAGATTAGATCCTGAAAATGAATTCAGGATGACAAATGGAGGTAGATCACACATTCGCCAATGCTCGGCCAAATGTACGAACAGCTGCAACGTCGACTGTCACAGTCGGCCGCATATTCACCAATCGTCCAACTGTCATCCTGAATTCATTTTCAGGATCTATCGTTCACTCGCGACCCACCTCCAGATCCCTCGGAGGCACTCGGGAAGTCTGTTGGTAGCTTTTTGCAGCGTATACGTCCAACTGACTCGTTCCCTAATCTTCTTCTTCTGGAACCTCGACGTTTCTGAACGAGAAGTAGATTGCGAAGTCGTACGCCAGCTTCAGCCCTCCGCCGATCAACCATGGTGCGACCGTGTACGCACCAGCCCACAAGAAGCCGGTGACGGTCGAACTTGGCATTCGACCCAGTCCACGACCCAAATTCGCCGATCCAGCCATAACGGTGCGTTCTTCCGGAGGCACCAGAGCCATCATGTACGCCTGCCGTGTCGGAACGTCCATCTCATCGAAAATCCCACGAAGCATCCAGATTCCTGCAGCAATGGCGGCTCCGGGTGCGAACGCGAACGCTATCAGGCAAATATTCGCTACAACTTGGGTCCAAACGAACGTGTTGAGAAGACCAATTCGCTTAGCCACCGACGGTGCGAGCCAGATTGAAACCAAATTCAGACCCTGAGTAGCGATCATGATCGCAGCGATCGTGCCTTCGTTCATACCGTACTTATCGACCATCCAAAGCGCGAAGAACGCGTCGAAAATCATTCCGCCTGAAAACGAATCTACTGCAAACAAACTGGAAATTTTAAGAATTGGCTTGCGAGAAGGCGTTTTGAACGGATTTACGAGTAGATCACCCGCGCTTGCTTTCGATTCGACTGCGGAAGAAAGCCCCAGATAAACGACTGCGCTAAGCAGATTGATACCTAGATATATTGCCAATAGAACTTTGTAGGCGTCGATCAGGTCCCAACCTCGTACGCCGATCAGATAGGTCGCTATGCCGACCAGCGCACTTCCAAGTGCTCGACCACCCGCCGAAGAAACGGATAAGTTCGAAAAGGCTCTCGTGCGGGTTCGGGAACTAGTGACTTCGGTTAGCGCCGATTGCTCTAGCTGAAGACTTGGGCCCCAGTGCATTCCGCTTCCTGCGTAAGAGCCAAAGAACGATGCAAGCCCGATTAACCAGACGTTTTCGGTGAAGAAAAGCATCATCATCGCCCCGGCAGTGACCAGAGCAATGATCACAAACCAAGAACGCCGAGAAATGACGTTTGCACTGAACATCACAACTAACGACAGTACGAAACCGCCGATAAGGCTTGAGCCAAGCACGAGTCCGATCTGCGGGATGGAAAGTCCGATTTCAGCGAGATATATCGCCAGAATTACAGCGATCAGACCTCGACCCATGTCGCGCAAGCCTCGACCTGCATAGACGATCAGCGCGTCGAACGAAGGTCGACCTTGCGGGTCGGATCCAGTGTTACCGGTTGAAGTTAAGGCGTCTTGGGAGGTCATGTTCACTAGAAATTATCGAAGTGCGGAGTGTAGACCTGTCCCAAGGCAAGTCGCTAGGTTGTTTCGAAACTTTCTCCGATTTCGACAAGCGGTTAAAACAACACACCCGTGGCGGTTGCCGCCGGAGCCGCGGTCGATCCGGGCGATGCGGTCGGGTCAGACGGCTCGTCATCTCCACCACCGCTACAACCTGTGATCGCTAGAGCCACTAGGCCTAACATCATCAAGAACAAATATCGTCTTTTATAGTCCAATTGATTCCCCGTGTTTGCCTCATGCATTTGAGCAAGTCATTCTAACTGCACCGGCGAGACTTAGTGGTATGTTCGCTCAATTCCAAACGCGAAAACGTGCCGGGAGATTCACTCGCAACATGCGGCAGGCAACCAAATAGTTATTGATGAATCTCGCCGGCACGACTTCGATAGAAATAGGATCGCTTCGCCCTCGTTACCCTGTGATTACGCCCGCGTTACCGCTCGATTACCGTGTTCATTACGGGTCGATTACGGCTGGCGAAACCACTCCAAACCACTACGCCTCTGTAGAATCGCCGAAAACAACTCGCTCGCTATCAGTTATCGTTCAGGATTCACTCTCGATTTGGTCACTTCACAGAACTTCGACACTGTTCTACAAAACGGTCGTGTCATCGACCCAACCACCAATATCGATGGCAATTTCGATGTTGGTATACGACATGGAAAGATCGCCTCGATAGCAGAGTCGATCGCACCCGAAATGGCAGACGACATAATCGACGTTTCTGGCAAGATCGTAATGCCGGGTCACATCGACACCCACGCCCACCTATCGAGCCCGTTCAATAGCAATGTCGACCGCGCCTATGGTCACGCAATGCTTGTCGAGTCGGGCACGACTACAGCGCTCGACCTCGCTGGTGATCCTACTGCGATGGTTACCGGCATGATTCAGCGTGGCGCCGGGCTCAACGTAGCGTCTCTCATGGGATTAGTTCCACACCAAACCGTTTCGGAAGATGACCCACGACCGTCAATTCTTCGTGATGCAATCGCAGATGTAAAAAAACGCGGTGGATTCGGCGTAAAAATGCTCGGCGGCTACCACCCGTTCACGCCAGAAGCTTCGGGCGATGTCGTAACCGCTGCGAACGAGCAGATGGCATGGGTCGCATTTCACGTTGGTACGAAAGACTCCGGCAGCGACATGACCGGGCTTCGTGAAGTGCCTGGAATCACCGGAAAAGGTCGACTCCATGTCGCACATATCAACTCCTACACACGTGGAATGATCGATCAGCCGCACGAGGAAGTTCAGGAAGCTCTCGGGATGATCGAGAAGATGCGTTCGCAGTGGATCACCGAGGCGTACTTGGCGCAGGCCAACGGGACGAACGGACTCTGCGACGAAAACGGCGATGTGGTCTACAACGTTGCTCAGAACTGTCTAAAAGCCCGTGGCTACCCGACTACGGACGAAGGTGTGAAAGCATCACTCATGGACGGCTACGGTTCCGCGCTGATCGAACGTGGCGGACGCGTGATTGCTGTTACTGGAAAAGAGGCAGTCGATATTTGGGAAGCTTCTTCTACCGATGCAGCGCTTAGCTATCCGGTGAACCCTCCCACCAGTGCATTTAGCCTAGCTACTGCCAAGTACGATGACGGTACGTTCAGGGTCGACGCAATTTCTACTGATGGCGGCTCGCTCCCTCGCAACGTCGCTATCGAACGCACAATGGCTCTCGTACAGTTCGGCGCTTTGAGCATGGACGAAGCAGTTATCAAACTTAGTTACACGCCTTCACGTATGCTCGGGTTGCTCAACAAGGGCCATTTCTCCGAGGGCGCTGATGCTGACGTGACGGTGATAAATCCCAGCACCGGCAAGGCATCAATGTCGCTGGTAGCTGGCGAACTCATCATGCTGAATGGTCGAGCTATCGGCAAAGGCGGCACATGGCTGGTTCTCGAAGAGGGTAAAGACGCCGCGGCTGCTACCGGTTTGCCATACGAGGTAATAAATCTAGAAAATAGCCGACTCTACGAGAACTGGAACTAATTTGTAGTTTGCTTGGTGTGAATAGAACGAATACCGGTTCGCAAAAGGATCACTCGAATGTCGCTAAAAGATCGCATAGGTGTCGATGCAGGAAAGACCCGTTTGGAAGACGCAATCCAATGGGCGATTGACAACGAATTCTTCTTCTTAGATTTCAACGCCGACGCTGGACCGAACCACATGGACACGTGGACACCAGAACGAACCCGTGCAGTTCGTGACCTATGCGAATCGAACGGCATTTCAATCGGCTTGCACACTCTTTCGGCTGTAAACGTCGCTGAGTTCTCGCCGCACGTTTCTCGTGC
>JABIHL010000081.1 GCA_018649665.1 Chloroflexota bacterium
ATATCCCATCAAGTTACGACGTAGCAATCAATCTCAATGGATTCATCGGTGAGATCGAACACGAACCCGGCGATATGACGGTCGTTGCGAACGCTGGCGTGACTATCGGTGCGCTGAACACGCTGCTCGCCAAAGAAGGCCAACGATTAGCCTTTGAGGTACGCAATCCCGGAAAGGCAACGGTCGGCGGTTCTGTCGCCTCCAATGCTCCCGGACGTCGTCAGTCTTCGACCGGCGGCATACGAGACTGGGTGATCGGTATGCAGATTGTCCTCGCTGATGGCACAGTCACCAAAACCGGTGGACGAGTCGTGAAAAACGTGCAGGGCTATGAACTACATCGTCTTCACACCGGAGCCTACGGCACGCTTGGTGTAGTTTCGCAGGCGGCGTTCAAGTTGCTGCCACTTCCGCCGGAGCAGCAAACTGTCATCGCTTGGTTTGAAGATGAGACCACTGCAAACGAAGTTGGAATGAAGCTGGTGAACGGACTTTTCCTACCAGAATCAATTTCTGCCTTGACAGGTCCGGTAGCGAAGCAAACTGTCGAGGCAGCCGGAGAAACCGTAACTTCCGACGAAGTAACAACCCTCCTCATAAAGCTCGGCGGGGGTGTTCGTTCTATTGAACGACAGGTCAACGAGGTTGTTGGCGCAGCGGGCGCAGCCAGTGCGACGGGCTACGCAGTGCTCAGCGATGTCGCAGCGAAGTCAGCTTGGGCGAAGCTCGAAGACGCTGAATCGAATTCTTCATTAGCTGTACGAATGACATCCCGACCACTGGCAACTCTCAAAGCCTCGAACTCCACTCGCACTAAGATTTCCAACTCGCACAGTCACGATATTTCTACGATATCCGACCTTGGGTTCGGAGCTTCGACAATATTTTCGAATCCAGAAAATAACGATGATGCTTCTTCCCACACCGCGATAATCGTCGATGAGATTTCAAAGCACTTGGGATCCTACGTAATCGAAAGATGCCCTCTGAACGTGAAACAAGGCAGAGATGTATTCAGCGACGTTGGAAGTTCAATCGATCTAATGCGTCGAATCAAGGCACAATACGACCCCGCAAACACACTCAACCCCGGTCGATTCGCAGGAAAGATTTAATCGCTTCGATGTCAATCGATAAGCCAACAATTTCGGTAGGCCCAGCCGGTACGTTTCCAGGATTCTCGGGACCACACGCGCCGCAAGATTCCGATCTGTACAAGTGCGTCCACTGCGGATTCTGCCTTCAGGCGTGCCCAACCTATCTGGAAACCGGACTCGAATCTGAATCTCCTCGTGGTCGAATTGCCCTAATGAAAGCCGTCAACGAAGGCCGCCTCGACATGAGTCCGTCCGTAGTTGGGCACTGGGATTTGTGCCTGCAATGTCGCGCTTGCGAACTAGCGTGTCCCTCAGGCGTCGAATACGGCAAGTTGATGGAGGCAACCAGAGCGCAAGTCGAACAACACACCAAACGTTCGTTCACCGAACGCACAGCCCGTTCTATCGGCTACAACACAATGTTGCCCTCGCCAACCAAACTCCGAATGGCGGGCAAAGCGCTCAAGTTCTACAAAAAATCGGGAATGCGAACGATTGCACGTGGCACCGGTCTGCTGAAGCTTCTCCCCGGCGACGCTGAACTCGCCGACGCGTACTTACCCGAGCTTTCAGACAATTTCTTCGTAGCCAAAGGCCAAGTTCACCCCGCCCAAGGCGTTCGCAAGGCGAAAGTGGCGATGCTGGCAGGATGCGTAATGGCGCTAACTCACGCCGAAACGCTTGAAGCCACAGTGCGTGTACTCACCCGCAACGGCATCGAAGTACACCTAACGGGCGGACAAGGCTGCTGCGGCGCTCTGAACACCCATTCGGGCGAGCCAGACTCTGCCATCGAGATGGCTAAGCAGAACATCGATTCATTCCTGTCAGCTAACCCCGCTGCCATAGTCTCCGCTTCAGCCGGTTGTGGCGCAGCGATGAAGGACTATGGCGAACTGCTCGCCAACGAACCTGAATACGTCGACAAGGCGAAACAGGTCGCCTTATTGACCAAAGATATTCACGAATTACTTGTCGAATACGAATTCGAAGCGCCTACTAAGCCGCTAAACGTGAAGGTCACTTACCAAGATCCGTGCCACCTATTGAACGTTCAGCGAATTACCGACGCCCCGCGAGCGATTCTCAACTCGATTCCAGGTCTGGAGTTGATCGAACTTGGTGAAGCAGCAGTCTGCTGCGGGTCGGCTGGAACCTACTCGCTTACCCAACGTGAGATGTCTGCTCAATTAGGCAAACGCAAAGCGCGTAACGTTGTAGCAACAGGAGCTGAGATCGTCGCAACGGGAAATCCCGGCTGCGCGATGCAACTGGATTTCGCTCTTACAGAGGTCGCCACAGAAGATTCGAACACCCGATCGACAAAGGTCAGATACGTCGTCGATCTACTAGATCAGGCATACGCACTCGAACGTTCGTAGCGGCTAAACAGCCGAAACTCTAAGACGTGTAAACCGGTGAAGGATTCTCAGCCAACTGCGCACTTGCAGCAGCAGCAGCAACGCCCTTGGCGACTTCGTATCCGTGATCGGGCAGAATCTTCTCAAGAGCGTTCAATAATGCGAACACGTTTGCTGGCACGCACGACTCGCCCATCAGACCGATTCGAATGACTTCGCCAGCGAACTTTCCGAGTCCACGACCAACCTCGATTGAATATTCTTCAAGAAGCTGAGTACGCAGCTTCACATCGTCGATTCCCTTTGGAAGTTTCACGATAGTCAGCTGATCCAAACGCTCTTCTTCGGAAATTGGCAATTCCAATCCCAAAGCAACCAATCCAGCCCGCAAAGCAGCGGCGTTCGCCTCGTGACGCTTCCAACGAACCTCAAGAGTCTCGTTGAGCGCCATTCCAACCGCTTCACGCAGGCCGTAAATCATGCTTACAGGCGCAGTGTGGTGAGCTATGTGATCCGGTCCCCAATAGTCAGCGATCAACGAAAGATCCAAATACCACGAAGTAGGTGGCTTCGGACGATTGCGAATGTACTCAAGCGCACGATCCGAAATAGCCACGGGGGATATTCCAGGAGGAGCCGCCAAGCACTTCTGCGAACCTGAATAAGCGAAGTCCAATTCCCATTCGTCGAATTCGAGTTCACAGCCAGCCAGCGAAGTCACAACATCGGTCATGAACAGCGCACCAGCATCGTGAGCAAGCCGAGCAAATTCGGCAATCGGCTGAATGGTTCCAGCTGAAGTCTCAGCGTGAATACCGAGCACAAGCTGAGTTTCAGGATGCTCTTTCAAAGCGTCGGCAAGCACTTGGGGATCCATCGACTTGCCCCACTCCGTGCGAAGCGGAACCACGTTAAACCCGAGTCGCTCGGCCATGATGATCTGTCGTTCACAGAAATAGCCGTAAGAACAAATAATTACCGTATCGCCGGGCGCAGCCAGACTCACAAGCCCGGCTTCCATGCCGGCCGATCCGGCACCAGCAACAGCGAAAGCACGTTGCTTAGTCTTGAAGATCTCACCGAGCATTCCGGTTAGTTCGTCGAGAAGTTCGAAGAACGCGGGGTCGAGGTAACCGATGATAGGCAGCGACATCGCACGAAGAACTCGCGGGTTCGCGGAGCTAGGTCCGGGTCCCAAAATTACTCTGCGCGGCACTGTAAGCGGTTCGAATCGCTGCCCGTTCTTCACTTCATTTACCTATCTGATGCTTGCCTGAACTTGATATATCGACTGCATGATTCATCTGTTGCCAACCTTTTACGCTATGTCTACAACTGGCAAGGGCAACGGAAAAATCACACAAGAGTTAACAGTACAACTCACACGCACAAAAACGCAGTATCAAATGATTTTCAGATTTTCGTGTTTATAATCCGTCGCAACAACGGGATTGACGATCGCCAACGCGTTCTGGATCATCAGAAACAGTCGGCATGGTCACCCCGCTTGATATGAACAAGGGCTAAAGAATGGAACCGACACGATGGATCTAGGATTGAACGGCAAAGTCGCTATTGTCACCGGCGGCAGCGACGTCATTGGAAAAGCAGCAGCTACTTCACTAGCGAGCGAAGGTGCGAAAGTCGCAATCGTAGGACGAACACAATCAAAGCTCGATACAGCGGTTGCCGAGATCAAAGCGGAAACAGGCGGAGAAGTTATCGGTATTTCAACCGACGTATCTGTCGAATCCAGTGTTCAGGCAATGGTAGCCAAAGTGGTCAGCGAGTTCGGCGGCGTCGACATTTTGGTCAACAACGCGGGAACTTCGTCGGCAATGACGCTGGAGAAAATGACCGACGCTGACTTGGAAGTCGACTTCGGGATCAAGATCTACGGCGCAATTTACTGCGCACGAGCTGCATTGCCTCACCTCAAAGCATCTGGCACCGGTGCGATCATCAATACGACTACTCCCGGCGGTAAGGCAGCACGACCCGGTACGCAACCGACGTCTTTGTCCCGTTCGGCAGGTATCTCGCTCACTAAGTCGTGGGCCGGTGAACTCGCCGAGCACAATATTCGAGTCAACACGATCTGCGTAGGCGTACTGAAATCTGGTCAGCACCGCACTCGATGGGAAGGGCTTAATGCCAAGGACCCGAGCTACTCGCTCGACGATCACTGGGCAACATTTGGCGGCGGCGTTCCTCTCGGACGAATCGGTGAAGCCAAAGAAGCCGGCGATGTCATCTGTTTCCTAGCGTCGGGACGTGCCAGCTACGTAACCGGCACAGCCATCAACGTAGACGGCGGCTCAGCCCCGGTCGTATAGACCAAATGCTAGCTAATCAGGCGAAACAGCTCGGCGTGCCTTGCGCGCGCCGAGCACTCCACCTGTGATCGCTCCGGCAATTGCACCGATGAATACGCCGAGAATGATTACGATCGCTACGATCACACCTTCCCAGCCTGTCGTGCCGTTTTTAACCGTGAGAAATGCGATCCCAGCGAACACAAGTCCACCAGTTATCGCGCCCGGCCAAACGCCAAGAGCTGCCCACAGTAACCAGCGTTTTTTGCTGAACAGTGCGAGAGCAGCAATGCCGATTCCTGCCGATGACGCAATCACGTAGATCGCGGCAAGCGAGGTTTCAGCCTCAATGAATATCGGCCAGAGCGCAGCGACGAGTGCGAAAACGCCAGCCAACGCTGTTAATTTTAAGATTGTTTGTTTCATGTCACAGTGTTGACGAACAACTCGACGGATTTGTTCCATCGTCCGTCAAAATAGCGATCCTCAAGCCAATCGTGACTACGACAAATAGTCCACTGCCGAGCGCACGAACACCTCTACGCCAAGCGGCAAGCAGTCTTCGCTCCAGTCGAACTTAGCGTTGTGATGACCCTCGATGCCCCGCTCGGCTACCCGCGCATCGTCGTGTGCCGCTCCGAGCAAGAAGTACACACCCGGCACTCGATCGTTGAATTCTGCCATGTCGTCACCGACACTGACAGGCTCCCATTCCTTGGCATTTCCTTCGCCAACAACCAAACTTGCCTGCTGAGTTACCCAGGCAGCAACCTCGGGGTCGTTAATGACCGGGGGCGCACCGTGTATTCGTTCAAATGAAGTGGATGCCCGCATGGCCGCAGCGACATTGCTGGCGATCCGTTCAAGCGACTGCATGATGAGAATTCGAGTTTCAGCCGTGTACGCACGCACAGTGCCTTCAACGGTCACGCTGTCGGCTATAACGTTTGGTGCCGATCCACCGTGAATCTGACCAAACGTGAGAACTCCCATGTCGTTCGGTGGCACTTCCCGACTGACTACTGTCTGAGCGGTAGTGATAATTTCGGCAATAGCAGCCACCGGGTCGATGGTCTTGTGCGGCATTGCTCCATGACCACCCTTGCCGTGAACGGTGAGACGGAACTGATCGGCACTGGCGAATACGGTTGCCCGGTTCACGCCAATCGTCCCGGTTGGAATCTGGTTCCACAAGTGCGTTCCGATTACTCGGTCAGCAGGATATTTTTCGAACAGTCCGTCATCGATCATCGCCAACGCGCCCATAACGACTTCTTCAGCAGGCTGGAACACGAATATCAACGTACCCGCAAGCTGATCTTTCATCCCGGCGAGGATTTCAGCAGCAGTGACCGCCATGGTGATGTGTCCGTCGTGACCACAGGCGTGCATTCGACCGTTGGTCGAGGCGAAATCGAGATCTGTGAGTTCGTCAACGGGTAGTCCGTCAATGTCGGCACGAATCATTAGCCGAGGACCAGGTTTTGCGCCTTCAAGAACCGCTACCAGCCCCGTTTTACCGACACCGGTCTCAACCACAAGACCTGCCGCTGTGAGACGATCGGCAATAGCTTTACCGGTCTCGTTCTCCTCGAATCCTAGTTCAGGAATACCGTGAAAAAAGCGGCGAGTCTCAATAATTTCAGCAGATCGGGCTGCTACGAGATCGGAAATTGCGTCTGGGGCCATCGTTTAGTTTCACTCCGGTTCGGTTGCCGCCTGTCAGTCGAATCAGTACAGGCGCAGCAACTTTACCGGTTGATGCCGCGGATTGCTGCTCATCCGCTAGATAAGAGACAAAAAAATACCCCCTCCTGAGTGGGAGAGGGCATCAATCAAATCAGTTCGAGCCCGATTACGAAGAGTAAACACCCTCACGAGCAGCGCTTGAGTCGAGTCCACGCTTCTGGAATGCAGCCTGAGCAGCAGGAACGTTCTCTGCCTTACCCAACCACGCAGCAAGCGGAGCAGCCTGGAGACCACGACCGTATGAGTAGGTCAGTTCCCAAGGTAGGTCTTCGGTATTAGCAATCTTGTTGATTTCGTCGAGGTTTACAACCGACTCTTCGTCGCCCTGCCCACCCGAGAGGAATGCGATACCCGGAACGTTCTTAGGAACAGTTTCGAGGAAGCAATCAATAGTCTGTCGGGCAACTTCGGCCGCTGACGCTCGGTTAGGGGCATCAGAACCAGAAATGACCATGTTTGGCTTGAGCACAATGCCTTCAAGATCGACGTTCTGTGCGTTGAGCTCTTCAAATACCGTAATCAACGAACGAGTCGTGGCCGATCGGCAATCGTCGATGCTGTGAGTTCCGTCCATAAGAATTTCAGGCTCAACAATTGGAACAAGTCCTTGTTCCTGACACAGTGCCGAGTACCGGGCCAAAGCGTGCATATTCGTGTTGATAGCGTAGTCGGAAGGTCGACCTTCGCCAATGGTGATCAGTGCGCGCCACTTGGTGAATCGTGCGCCAAGTTTGTAGTACTCAGCGAGTCGATCACGAAGACCATCAAGGCCTTCAGTGATGAATTCGCCCGGAGCACCGGCAAGATCGTGAGTCGAGTTATCGACCTTGATGCCAGAAAGAATGTCGTTGTCAGCAAGTAGCTGTACGAGAGTTTTACCTGAATCATCAGACTGACGAAGCGTCTCGTCGTACATGATGACGCCAGAGATGTAATCGCCAATGTCGGGAGTCTGGAACAACAGCTGCCGCCACTGCCGACGTGATTCCGATGTTGACTCAACATTGATGCTGTCGAGTCGTTTGGTCATTGTCCCGGTGCTTTCGTCGGCAGCGAGAATTCCCTTCTTGCG
>JABIHL010000082.1 GCA_018649665.1 Chloroflexota bacterium
AAGCGCACCATCGATCAAGGCGGCATGTACCTCAACGGCGAACAAATCACCGACGCAGGCCGCACCGTGGGAGTGAACGACCTAGTAGAAGGACGTCTACTGGTCATTAGGCGAGGCCGCAAAAACTACTCTCTGGTGAAACTAGTAGAGTAACGATCGAACTCACTCTTTTATTTCGGTATATGAAGGTCGGTGATGGGGCTATAAAACCGCCGCACCGACCCTCACTAACTCCTCGCGGGAAATTTACAGCCGTTTTACATGGTGAGGTTTAGAATTCTTTCGGGGCGTCCGCTGATTGTTTGAAAAAACAATCAGCGGAAAGACCGCAACTTAGAATAAATCTTAGAAAAAACCCGTATGAAACGAGCACTCCGGTGAGCAGCCAGAACCAGCCAAATCTTCGAATCCCAGGCCCAGTACCGCTTCCCGACGACGTCCTAGCACTCGCCGGTTCGCAGATGATCAATCACCGAGGCCCCGGGTACGCCGACATGCTAGATCGCATGACGAAGAACTTGAAAACGGTTTTCATGACTAAGAACGATGTGTACTTCATCACATCGTCGGGAACCGGTGCGATGGAAACCGCCGTGGTGAACACGATTTCACCGGGCGACAAAGTTCTTTCGATCATCATTGGTGCCTTTGGGGAACGATTCGCTGAAATCGCCGAGGCGTACGGTGCCGAGACCACTCGAATCTCGTTCGATCTTGGTCAAGCCGCCGATCTCGACAAGGTTCGAGAGACACTCAAAGGCATGAGCGATGTGAAGGCAGTGATCTTCACCCACAACGAAAGCTCAACTGGCGTCTCCAACCCGCTGGAAGACCTCTGCAAGGTCATTCACGAAGAATCCGACGCCCTCATCCTCGTCGACGCTGTATCGAGCGCTGGTGGCGTTCCAATCGCTGTCGACGCCTGGGGCATCGATGTTGTTGCTACCGCCTCGCAGAAGAGCTGGATTTCACCTCCCGGTATCTCGATGGTTACTTTCTCAGAGAAGGCTTGGAAGGCTCACGCCACTTCGACCACTCCGAAGTACTACCTCGACATCCAGCAGTACGAGGACTATCTAAAAATCGGCCAGCCGCCGTTTACTCCTTGCCTACCAGCGATGTTCACGCTCGAAGTGGCGTTGCAGTCGATGGTCGACGAGGGAATCGAAAACGTATTCGGACGTCACCACGAAATAGCGCAGCACACTCGCGATGGTGCGAAGGCACTCGGACTGGAGCTACTTCCAGACCCCAAGTTCGCTTCGAACACTGTTACGGCAATCCGCTTGCCGGAAGGTCTCGACGGTAAGGCGTTCTTGGCTCAGGTCAACCGCGATTACAACGTGATTCTCGGTGGTGGCCAGAAGTCGCTAGTTGGCAAAATCTTCCGAGTTGGTCACATGGGTTGGGTCGAAAAGGCTCACATCGATGAGGCTTTGAAGGCAGCGGAAGAAACCCTCAAGGCGATGACTTCGTAAGTTAGTTTGTGTGGATGCCGCAGTCATAAAACTTTTTGACAGCATTCGCATCTAACTGTGAGAAATCAGGAAAAGCGCAGTCGATCCGGCTGCGCTTTTCTCTATAAGTAGCTCTTCAGACGCGTGTCCGCTGGGGCGGATAATACGGATGAGTTCGAAACTTCCACAAACAAGTCGGTCGGTCATCGCAATCCTATTGGTTGTGGTGTTTTCTCTTGTGCTCGCTTGCGGCTCGGAATCTGTCGCTGCTACACCGGTGCCGAATACGCCAGCAGCAGCAGCGTCGCCTTCTACTACGATACCCGATCCTACCGAACCGCCTCTCGTCAACACGCCCGGTCCTGTCTCCAACATTGCGCCCGATTTCAAGCTGCCATCGATTCAAGGCGCTGAGTACACCCTTTCTCAGTTCCGGGGCGAACAGCCAGTTGTTGTCGTGTTCTACCGAGCGTACTGGTGAACATTTTGCAGAAGGCAACTCGGGAAGTTGCAACGATCTCAGGCTGAACTTGATTCGAGTGGTGTACAAATACTCGCAATCAGCACCGACAATCTCGATGGTCCAGCTGCTCTGGCCGCGGCTCAAGGGTATGAATTTCCAATTCTGTTCACCGCGCTCGATCCGAGCATCCCTGAGCAGTACGGCGTATTCGATCTGTTTGGCGACGGACTCGCGTCGGCATCAGTATTCTTAATCAACAAAAACGGCGAGATCGTATGGCAGAGCGTTGGATTGAACTACACACACCAAGTCGAAGCCGAAGAAATCATCGAGCAGGTCGAAAAGCTCGGCTAGACTCTTCAGCGTGAATATCCGAACACTCTCAACAATCGCAATCCTGCTCGCGCTGTTCGCTACAGTCGCCTGCTCGAGCCCGGCCACCTCAACACCAACGGTGGAACCAAGCCCGACACCCAGCGCCACGCCAACAATCGCACCAACCGACAGCGACGCGCTACCGATAGCACCTGTGTTCTCGGTTTCAACAATTGACGGCGAAAATATCCGACTTGAAGACCTACTTGGCGTCACACCTGTTTATCTAGTGTTCGTTCCAACCACGACCAATGAACTCGACATCTCACAGATGCGCTTCATCCAATCGCAAATTTCAGAATTCGATGAGCTAGGCGCCGAGGTTGTTGTCGTAATTTCCGATCAGCCGACAAGAGTTATCGAGATGCGAGATGAACTTGGACTCGAATTCCCCCTCATCGCCGATCCGCTCAATGTTGTTGCAAGCGATTGGCAAGTGTTCGATCTGAACAACTCCGGAGAAAGCAGTCCTGCCAGCTTCGTGTTCGATGCCCACGGCGGTCTGTTAGCACGGCTCATCGCTACCGATCCAAGCAATCGACCAACCGTCACTGAAGTGCTTTCGGTGATTGAAGAATCGCTCAGTGTAGGCGCAGCTTAGAGCCGCTCGCCAAACTCTTGAATCACGGCACCGGCAGGTGGCTTCGGGTAGAAGTTCGTTGCCTTGGCGGGCAAACGCCAACCGCGTGTAACGATCGATACGAACTCATCAAGCGGAACAGGTCGCATGATGAACGCCATTCTGGCTGCACCACTTTCGATCTGACGAGCAATCAGTCCCGCGTCGTGATGCGGACTAATTACGCTCTCTTCACGTTTCTCAGCGATTGCGGGCCTGAGGATGTGCGAATGCAAGTACGAGTACTCAGATTTCTCAAGCGCATTCTCGGCGGGAGGCGGCGATTTCATTCGAGCGATATGAAATTTGCCCGGTTCTTTCGAGAACAAACCAAAAGTAACTTCGCTATCTTCACGTTCGCCAAGCGCAACCGAAAACTCTTCGATCTGCTCAGATGTCGAAAGACTCTCGCTCGGAGTCCAATCTTCAAGGTCGCATGTTTTTTCTATAGAACCGATGATCGCCGCAAACTCGTCGTCGGTTGCCGATTCAACAAGACGGTGATAGCCACGGGTAATTAATCCCGGCTCATCGAAAGAAACCATCAGCATTATTCGGAAGTTGATCGACTCGTCGTGCTCAACCTCTCGTTCAGCACGAACGCTGCCGCGATAACGCAACGCCGCTTCGTACCGATGATGTCCGTCTGCAATAAATAAATCGGCATCTTTCAGAGCGTTCTGAAGTACACCGATAGTCCCCGGATCAGAAACTCTCCACAGTCTCAACTGCGGCATATCCGGCGGGTTGAAAACTGCCGTGGGTTCACCACCGGCAATCGCACGAACCATATTTCCGACACTTGAACGAAGATCGTCTCTGAAAATCGACAATAGTGGGCTGTAGTTCGATTGAGCGGCCGTCATTAACTTCACACGGTCGGCAACCCACTCTGCGCGGGTTCCTTCATGTGGAAGCACAACTTTCTGATCGTAATCCTCAAGCCGAACGGCTGCTACGAATCCTCTTCGAAGTAACGTCTCACCCTGGTACTCGAACTCCTCTTCGGTCACGTAAATCGAAGGCCCCTCTTCGTGCTTCAGCACGCCAGAGTCCATCCAATCTTGAGCCGTTTCGGCCGCCTTTTCGTACGGATCCTCCGCAAGCCCACGACGCGCAAGTTCGAGTCGCACAATGTTGTACGGCGAGCGAGCGTACAGCTCTTGTTGGAGCTGGGGAGTAATCACGTCGAACGGTGGACATACGTTAAGACTCACGTCGCCTGCGACTTCTGGGTTGTAGCGAACTGCCCTGAACGGTTGAATTTCTGCCATAGCTGATTACGAAATGAGGTCGCGAATACGTGATAATCGATACGTTTAGGAGAACGAGTATAGACCTCGACAGTGCGAGATCAGCCCGCTCTGCCTGAGTAATGCCTTGAATAGTTAGTAAATTCAAAACCGGGTTGGTCGTGCGGGGCGTTGTTATACTCGGCACACCACTTTTCGAGTGTAAATTTCTTCGAATCACTCAATGCTTCTTTCAAGTCGCATGCGCTGAACATTCTCTCGTGCCAAACAACGATTTCCCTCTACAAATGCAGTTCGATTCCGATGCTTCGACACCAGAAGGTGCGCTTGAAGATGCGACCACACGTGCCACGCAACTGCGTGCAGAAATAAATCGTGCGAACCGCCTGTACTACATCGAAGACGCTCCCGAACTCGACGACGCAGAGTGGGACGCCCGAATGCAGGAGTTACTGGCACTCGAAGAAGCACATCCTGAACTAAAGACTCCCGATTCTCCGACCCAGCGTGTAGGCGCTCCGCCTTCGCCCGGGTTCGATGAGGTCGTTCACCCAGTTCCAATGCTGAGTCTCGGAAACGTGTTCGATGAAGATGGATTTAGAGCTTGGTACAAACGAGCGCTCGATTTCCTCGAACTCGAAAGTGCACCGATGGTGTGCGAGTTGAAGATCGACGGACTCGCCCTAGCTATCACCTACCGTGTCGGAGTCATGGAGCGTGCAGCAACCCGTGGCGACGGCGAACGCGGCGAAGATGTCACAGCGAACGTTCGCACGATTCGTAGTGTGCCTCTAAAGCTCGAAGGACCACCAGAAGAAATTCCGCCAGTTGTCGAATTACGTGGCGAAGTATTTCTGCCAAACTCCAAATTTTCAGAGCTGAATATCGAACGAGAAGCGGCAGAAATTCCCGCATACGTAAACCCTCGCAACGCTGCCTCAGGATCGCTGCGGCAACTCGACTCGACAGAAACGGCGAAACGCCCGCTCGACATGTTTTTCTACGCCTTAGGCTACGTCGAAGGCGCTGAATCCCCTTCAAGCCACTGGGACACTCTGCAGGCGATAAACAAATGGGGCGGGCGTAAAAATGAATGGACTCGCAAAGCAAATACCGTTGAAGAAGTAATGGCAGCGATCGCCAACGCCGGTGAAGTGCGTGAATCGCTCGATTACGGCATCGATGGCGTCGTTATCAAAATCGACTCGTTATCTCTTCAAAGTCGACTCGGATTCGTAGGTCGTGATCCCCGCTGGGCAATCGCCTACAAATTCCCTGCCGAGCAAGCTGAAACAACTCTCAAAGCGATTCATGTGAATGTAGGGCGCACGGGAGCGTTAACTCCGTGGGCGGAACTCGAACCGGTCATCGTTGGCGGTGTTACCGTCGGGCGTGCAACGCTCCACAACAAAGACGAAATAGCTCGTAAAGATTTCCGAGAAGGCGACCGAGTCGTTATCCAGCGAGCCGGCGATGTAATACCGCAGGTTGTAGAAGTTGCGGCGAAAAACCAACGACCCGACGATTCACAGCCATACGAATTTCCTGACGCGTGCCCTTCGTGCGGAACTGAAACTGTGCAGACAGAAGACGAAGCCGTAACTCGCTGTGTAAACGGCGCATGCCCTGCTCAATTCGAGAGGCTACTGGAGCATTTCGCATCACGTGGGGCATTGGATATCGAAGGTCTTGGCGAGCGAGTTTCGCAAGATCTTCCCCGTCTTGGGTTTGTATCGAATATCGCTGATGTCTACCGACTTCACGAGCGACGAGAAGACTTGCTCGAACTCGAAAAAATGGGCGAAACCCGAGTCGACAACCTGCTCAAAGCAATCGAAGCATCGCGCTCTCAGCCACTGTCCAAGCTCCTGTTCGCACTTGGAATTCCCGGCATAGGATCCGAGAGCGCTGAATGGTTATCACGTCGGTTCCACAGCCTCACAGGTGTGAAAGATGCGACAGAGGAAGAACTGTTGGCAATCGACGGAATCGGTCCGATCGTCGCATCAACGCTTACCGACTATTTCTCGGTCGAACAAAACCGCCAGCTCGTCGACGATCTCATCGAACTCGGCGTCAATCCAATCGACGACACGCCCGAGCCTTCAGCCGATCACCCAGCCAACGGAGTGACATTCGTAGTTACAGGTCGGTTGGAGACTATGTCACGATCTGAAGCGCAAAACCGAATTAAGTCGCTGGGTGGGAAAGCCACAGGGTCGGTAACTAAGAAAACGAACTATCTGGTTGCAGGTGCTGAAGCTGGCTCGAAACTCGAAAAGGCTCAACGTCTCGATGTACGAGTAATCAATGAGTCAATGTTCATCGCGTTTATGGAATATGGAGAAGTTCCGGTTCGACCGGAGACAGATTCCTAACCACACTCGCCGAACCTCCCAGCAATCAACATAGTTTGCTGGAGAATTAAGTCGTGGTTACGCTCACTCACTCATCTAGGCAGGTCAAACCCCTGCCATTTTCGTTCGCTGCCGATCTCATTGGCGAAACCCAACGGATCCATGTCGAACTCGCTGGGTTCGAATACCCTGGCGAAATTATTGTCGCCGAAGAATGGCGACCCGATTACGGCAAAGAACTCGAACACGACGCTATGTATCGTTTAGTTCTGCTTCAGTCGAGTTCTGTGCCAGGCAATCGGAAATCATCGATAAACGAATTTGCGTAGCGGTTCAGGCTCCACCATCTGAACCCGTTAGCACAAATCGAATTGGCGAATCACCGTCGACGTATATCGTGGGCTCTTCGAAAACTGATATAGACCCAAAACGAGTCGCCGAAACCGATATCAAATCGATACGAGAGGTTCGCCAGAACTATGCCGTAGTAAATGATCCTGAATTGGACAGACTGACGGCAGCGCTTGCTCAGTTGGAAACGGACATCAACAACGTACTTGCCGCCGATTCGCACCAGGCGTGGAAGATGGGCACGATCGTCTCGGCGAGAGCGGCATCGGAATTCACTGCCACTCCGGCTCAGATATTCCTTCTGGACGATCCTGAAAACTGGATCACTACGACCGCCAAAAGTATCCTTCGAACATCGATACTCGCGCCGTCAGATGCGTCCATAACGATTTTCTATTCCGAACTACAAGCCGGGCACATCAACACCGCTAAAAACGAGCTTAGACGACTATGCGGTCTTCGGGTTTCCGATGCAGATCCGACGGAGCACATAGCCTCTGTCATCGACGATCATGATGGAGAACTTCACGGCGCTGAACTAGCCAATATCTTCACCAGCGATTTTATTTTTCCGCCTGCCATCGTGATGGCATGGGTCGCCCTTTTCGTAGCTGATAACGACTCAGAGATCGAGTTCATTGTCGATTCAGGTGAGATCGTATTCGTATCGAAGGACAACATTTCAGAGCAAGACATTTCGACACTTTCTCCTGTTCAAATTCATTTATTACGAACTAACAAATCGAACCACTGGGACGCAGTACTGTCGTTTCTACAGTTGATCGTTCCGCACGCCAATTCGACTCGTTACGGTGGTGGTAGAAATAGTGATATTGAAGAGTTTCAACTTCAGCTAGATACTGTTTGCGACCGAGTGAAAATGACTTCACCAGCGATGCGATCACTGGAATACGCAGCCGGGGCAAGCGACCGTCCTCTAACTAGCGATGACGGTCGTTTGATCGAAGTTCTCAGCGCTTTTTCGTGGATAGAGTTCGTTGCGCAGGCTCGCAATGTTTTCGGCTCTGTTCTGTCTCTACGTTCTGCACTTTCGCAGGCCGCTATGCGCTGGGCCGCTGTGGAATCCGCACCAGAGATCGAAAAAGCAATTCACTACCTCGATCAGGTAGATTTTGGACGGTTTGATCACACGCTAGCCATTGAACGACAGCTGATACGTTCCCGTATCGATCTAATGTCGATTGTCGAAAATCCTTCAAGGTGGCTATCGATACAAGATGAATTCGAACGATGGCGACAGGACTATCGCCGCGCTTATCTCGAAGATCACGCACAAAAACGAGATCGACACAGGCAGTTGCGCCAGCGAATAGTCGCCACGACTAAACAGGTGGAGCAATTGGAGCTACTTGAACGCATCGACGTGGTACATCTAGGTACGATCGATGAACTCGCTGAGCTATGGGATCAAACAATCCGTTTGTTCAGCGTGTGTGAAAACGAAGGATCCAACATTGGCCTAATCGACATGCCAGTGTGTGCAGATTGCGGAGCTCGACTCGGGCAGCCGCCCAACCACACCGATGTTGCCGATATGATTTCCGAAGTAGACAAATTGTTCAACGGATATCGTGATCGCCTCGCGTCGGTTGTCGCAAATTTGGTGATAGTTTCGCCAGAAACTGACAAACTCGTGAGCCTATTCCGGCTCAATTCCGCTGGAGATTTGTCTGACCTAGCAAACGTTCTCGACGATAAGGTCATATCCTTTCTAAACGAATTGTTTGGCAAACCAAGTGGATCAAGCGGGAATATCGACGATTGGACGTCTCCTCACTCTTAGACAAGCTCTTTCCTAGCGGTAACGGCGGTGGCTCAGAAGGCACTCCATGGCTGGTTGTCGGCTTGGGGAATCCTGGGCCTGAATACAAAAACACCCGACACAACGTCGGATGGTGGTCTCTCGACGAACTCGTCAAACGCACCAACGCCGAACTGAATCGAAAGCGCAAAGAAGTACGATTCGCCGAAGTTGAACTCGGAGGGTCAGCTGTCGTTCTCGCCTACCCAAGAACGTTCATGAACCGCTCTGGAATGGCTCTCAGCTACCTCACGAATCGGTTCAAAACTACTCCCGACAAAATCCTAGTTGTCACCGACGATATAAACCTGAATCCTGGTTCTGTGCGTATACGAAAGCAGGGCGGCCCCGGTGGGCACAACGGTCTGAAATCGATCATCACATCACTCGGCACGAACGAGTTTCCGCGAGTTCGAATAGGAGTTGGGAATCCGGAATCGTCGGCAGTACAGGTAGATCACGTTTTGGGTACTTTCGACCCGGATACACGAGACTTGGTCAAATCGGCAGCCGAACGTGCAGCCGATGCCATAACGATGATCGTCAGCGGCGAATTCGACAACGCAATGAACAAATTCAACGCCAAGCATAATGGCGACAAACCACTATCAAAGTGATGTCGCAAATTTTAGACTTCCGCCGTCTGCGGATCAGCTCGCCAAAGCCACTGTACGTAATCAGCCTAATCGCTTTGGTCGCTGCCGTAATTGGGTGCAGCGCTCCTGTCGCAGATGCCGAACCAACTGCCGCCGCAGCAGTCACTTCACTATCGGCAACCGCCGCGCCACTACCAACGGCGACGACTTCATTCGCAACTCCCACATCGGAAAAATCACCTTCACCAACCACCAAAGCTCAAATACCTAACCCAGAGTCCACACAAAATTCTGCCGACCAATCTCAACCAACTCAAATCTCGCCAACAGTACCAACAGCAACAGAACAACCCACTGCCACCCGAACGCCGTTCCCAACCAGAGTTCCAACAGCCACACCAGTATTCGTACCAGCGCAGCCCGAACCGATCATCCCTGCCCCTCCCGAACGCGATTTACAAGAACTGGGCAGGCGACTCGTTCCCGGCTACACCGACCCGAAAACGGTCGTAGCATCAGAACCTCTCGAAGTTGGCGACGACGTAAATTTCTGGGTGTCGAGGGACATCGGTAGCGTGACAGTAAACGGCACGGTTTCTCATATCTCAGAACACGTTTACTGGGTATTCGAAACCGGCTATGAACCAGATCCAAACGACATCGAAGATGTCGCCAACAATTTCGAAACTGATGTTTGGCCGGCCGTTACTCAAGTTTTCGGAACGCCCCTAACACCCGGGATAGATGGCGATGATCGAATGGTCGTTTACACAGCGGTTCTGCGATCTGGAGTTGCCGGTTATTTCTCGGCTGCCGACTCATATCCAAAAGAGATTCGCTCACACTCGAACCAACGAGAAGCCCTCTATATGTCTGCCGACAGGGTCAATCTCACGGGCAGAGAATACTTAAGCGTGATCGCTCACGAGTTACAACACGCTACTCACTTTGCAACCGACAATAGTGAAGACTCGTGGATCAACGAAGGACTTTCGGAAGTGGCTGCTGAGATCGCCGGATTTGCCAGATCGGCAGCTTCGGCGTTCGTTCGAGCACCCGCAACATCGCTCACTGCTTGGGCGCAAGATATTTCTGTTTCAGCCGCCAACTACGGAGCGGCAAATCTGTTTTTTGCGTTCCTTGCCACCCACTATGGTGGCAACGATATGATCGCGGCTATTGCCCAAAATCAGGCTGACGGAATCGAGTCAGTTGATCTCACTCTTGCCGAACATGGGTTCGATGTAACAGCCAACGACGTGTACGCCGATTGGCTCGTCGCCAATTATCTCAGCACGAGCGAAGGCCCCTACTCGTATAAGGATCACTTCGTTCCGCCTGTTCGAAATGTCTACAAACGCGCTCCCGATTCACTCACAGGATCGGTCAAGTCTTACGGCGCCAACTATGTTGTGACTTCGAGCGGTTCGGGCAACATGTCAATCGAATTTCAGGGCGAGCCGACGACATCGCTACTAGACACTGAACCGCATTCTGGTGACACATGCTGGTGGTCGAACCACGGCGATTCTATCGACACAAAATTGACTCGAAATGTCGATCTTAGGTCGGTCGATTCAGCCTCACTAACGTTCTGGGTCAACTACAACATCGAAGAGTTTTGGGACTATGCCTATGTGATGGTATCCAACGACGAAGGCAGCACCTGGGACATTCTCGACACCGAGCGCGCCATCAATTTCGACCCAAACGGCAATGGCTACGGCGCCGGACTTACGGGAAAAAGTCTCGGCTGGGTTCAAGATTCGGTCGATCTTTCTGATTACGCAGGTGAACAGGTATTACTCAGGTTTGAATACATCACCGATGACGCCGTATTTTCAACAGGCGCGTGCTTCGACGATTTCGAAATTCCTGAACTCGGATGGACTGACGACACATCGACAACAGCCGACTGGATCGCCGACGGATTCGTGAGAGTCGAAGAGACCATCCCAACGCAGTATCTCGTTCAGGTTATTCACGAAAAAGACGTTGGCGATCCGGTTGTCTATCAAGTTCCTGTCAATTCGAACGGTGCAGGAAACCTGACAGTCGAGAACGTCGGCGACGACGATCTCGTAGTATTTATCATCAGCGCAACGAATCGCCAATCTACGTCGCCAACGAACTACACGCTAGAAATCCGACCGTAGCTAATTCGCTTCGATGCGATCCCAGCCGGTGTATGGAACTAGTACATCAGGAATGACAATCGAGCCGTCTTCTTGTAGGCCATTCTCGATAACCGCAATCCAAATGCGCGGCAACGCGAGGCCTGATCCGTTCAGTGTGTGCGGCAACTTCGTCGAAGCCCCCACCTCTGGACGATACCGAGTGCCATTTCGTCGGCTCTGAAAATCGGTGCAAGTAGAAATCGAGCTGACTTCAAGCCATTCGGCACAACCCGGCGACCACACTTCGATATCGTAGGTTTTAGCCGACTGGAATCCGATGTCACCGGCACAAAGCTGTAGCACTCGGTGAGTCAACCCAAGTCGAGCGCACAACGATTCTGCCTCGCCGACCATCTCTTCCAACATTTCGTCAGAAGTTTCAGGATCGACGTAGCGGAACATTTCGACTTTTTCGAACTGATGAACCCGCTTGATTCCACGGACGTCTCGTCCTGCCGACGTGTGTTCCTTACGGAAGCTAGGAGTCTGAGCAACGTACTTCAGTGGGAGCCTGTCAGGGTCGATTATCTGACCCTGATGCAAACCGTTCAGCGCCACTTCAGCGGTAGGAACAAGCCACAAATCCGACTCATCATCCCGGTAGAGATTGTCCTTGAATTTAGGCAGGTTCCCTGAACCGGTCATCGTCTCGCCACGAACCAACAAAGGAGGGTCGATCTCGGTGTAGCCGTGGACTTCAGTCTGAATATCAAGCATCCATGAAGCCAACGCTCGCTGGAGCTTGGCGCCCTTCCCCTTCAGCACGTAAAAACGTGCGCCCGCAATGCTCGCACCGGCTTCAAGATCGAGAATATCTAACTCGGTAGCAACATCCCAGTGTGCATTGCCGTGTGTCTCGGTAGGGCCTTCCGAAGTACGAATTACGATGTTTGATTCTTCATCAAGTCCGTCTGGAACATCATCAAGTGGCGTATTAGGAATCGGCAGCAGAGTGGCATTCAGCTCTTCGAGAACGGCTGCCAAATCTGCCTCGACAGCTTTGATTCGATCGCCAGTCTCCCTCATTTCTGCGATCTCTTCTGGTGTTGGCTTCCGCTTCTCGTCACCAATAGCCTTGCTCACCTTATTTCGGTTTGCACGGTCGACATCGACCGCCTGAATCAACTCTTTTCGTCGAGAGTCGAGTTCGATAATCCTGTCGATAGGCGGATCTTCTCCGCGGCGAACCAGTGCGGCTCGAAATTTTTCAGGATCTCGGACTATTTGTTCCAGTGAAAGCATTTTTTACTCAAGCTCAATTAGTAAATTCGAAACGACTCAAAAGAGATTAGATCACGTGTTGCGCATAGCTGGGAATAGCAATATTTCTCGGATCGATACCTCGCCAGCGATCAGCATCGTGAGTCGGTCAATACCTAGTCCCAGACCACCCGTCGGCGGCATGCCATGCTCGATCGCAACGAGGAAGTCTTCATCCAATCGATCGGCTTCATCGTCACCAAATTCCAAGCGCATTTTCTCTTGCTGCTCAAATCGATCGCGCTGGTCCACCGGATCGTTCAATTCGGTAAACGCATTGCAAAGTTCAGTTCCCATAACGAAGCCTTCAAACCTCTCGACGATTTCGTCGGAGTCCGGCTTACGTTTTGCGAGCGGAGACATCTCGACCGGGTAGTCGACCAAGAAATGCGGCTGTACCAAGTGAGGCTCAACTTCCGACGAAATAACCTTGTCGAGCAATCGTCCCCACGCTGAACCAACCTCGACGTGAATTCCACGCTCACGCATCGCCTGAGACAGCGACTCAGTATCCCGGGTCTCAACGAAATCGATACCAGTTCGCGTTTTGATTTCTTCACGCAGATCAAGTCGAGGCCAAGGAGGAGTCAGATCAATCTCTGGTCGAACGCCTTCCACTTCCGGCAAAACCATAGAGCCGGTCGTTTCTTTGGCGATAGTCGAAACCAAGTTCTCGACCATAGTCATCACATCGTTGTAATCGGCGTACGCCTGATAACTCTCGATGGTCGTGAACTCTGGATTGTGATCGTGATCGAGCCCCTCGTTTCGGAATAATCGACCGATTTCGAATACTCGCTCGATACCGCCGACGATCAGCTTCTTCAGATAAAGCTCTGTTGCAATTCGCAAATACAAATCGCGGTCGAGCTGGTTATGGTGAGTCTCGAACGGAGTCGCCTGAGCACCACCAGCCACGGGCACAAGAATCGGAGTTTCGACTTCGATAAATCCAGCACTGTGCATGAACGATCGCATCGACTGCACGACCTTCGAACGCAACAGCGCGTTCTTCATCGCTTTGTCGTTAGAAATCAGATCGAGATACCGCTGTCGGAATCGAATTTCCTGATCCTGCAAACCATGCCACTTATCGGGCAACGGACGAATGGCCTTGGTGAGTACGGTGACTTTGGCAGCCTCAACGCTGATTTCACCGCGGCGTGTGCGTATGACCGAACCTTCAACACCGATGATGTCGCCGATATCCAACAAGCTCAAAATTTCGTACTCGTCGTCGCCCATAGTGTTCTGACGAGCAAACGCCTGAATCGATCCGTAACCGTCCTTCAGATCGATGAACGCAGCCTTACCCATGCCGCGCCGAGCCATTACCCGGCCTGCAATTCGAATGGTTTCTGTTCGCGGGTGCTCGGGATCATCACCAACACCGTTGCCAGCCATTACCTCGGCATACTCGAACAATTTTGTCGCTTCATCAGATGTGTGCGTTCGATCAAAGCGCGCTGGGTAAGGGTCGATGCCCTTCGCCCGTATCTGAGCCGTTTTGGCGAGACGATCCTCAATGAGTTTTTGTTCGCCTGCCGCCACTTCGGCGTCGTTCAAAGAATCTGGCAACGACTCTGGCTGTTCTTGTTGATCTTGGTTGGTCATATTTTCCGGCGCAGAAATTGCCTGCGTTCACTCGTATCGTGCCACAGGTTTCTACGTGCAGCACTTCTCTCATCTGATGCTGATAGGCGAAGCGAATATCCGCATGCCAACTTTGCAGCAGTTCATTCTAAGCCAGCTATCTAACCGCCTGTGATTCACCCACCACGGATTGACCATCGATTCGCCCGGCTCATGACACCGCTTCCGTGTAAAAACGCCAAAACCGGTAATAACTCACGATGGTTAAGAATAGCGATTCCCATGAATAATCGAGTTTGTCCCATTTTGCGTAATGGCTTTACGGACACCCGGAGAAATTCAGGGGTTTCAAGTGCGGATCGAAAGTGCGATGAGCAACAATCGAAGAGGATCGTCACAGTTCCGTCGAAATACTGGTTCCGGCCTCAGGCCTACAACCTCCAAGGTTAGATCCGCTATTTTTTCGATGCTCGGGCCTGCTGGACCTCAGGGTATGCGGGTACTTGATATTTACGCAGGAACGGGAGCACTAGGAATCGAAGCTCTACAACGTGGCGCAACAAGCGCAACGTTCATCGAGCAAAACGGTCGCCGGTGCGCAGATATAAAAAAGGCTCTGGAAAAGCACAAATTGGCAATACAAGGCTCAGTACAAAAAGGTAGCGCACTCAACGCAGTCGGAAGACTGAAGGGTGAGTTCGACCTGATTTTTGCCGACCCCCCCTATGATCTCGTCGAGTTCGAATCACTATTCGAACTCGTCCACAAAGCCCATCTAATTGCACCTCACGCCATCGCATTTCTCGAACATTCGAAGATGACCGATCTCCCCGATTCACTTCCCGGACTCACGTTATCTACCCACCGACTCTACGGCGATACCGCAATTTCGGTTTACAAATCTCAAACCACCCCAACCCATACAACGAACCCGGAGGGCGAATAGATGGCACGAGCGATCTATCCCGGCACGTTTGACCCGGTAACCAATGGGCACGTGGATATTGTCGAAAGGGCATCACATACCGTCGATCATCTGACGGTCGGTGTTGTCGAAGTCTCATCGAAACGAACTATGTTCAACGTCGATGAGCGGATAAAAATGTTCTCCGATGCCGTGGCACACCTGCCCAACGTATCGGTGAAGGCGTACTCAGGCCTAACCGTCAACGCTGCCCGAGAAATCGGAGCAACCGTAATCATTCGTGGTTTACGGATCACAAGCGATTTTGAGTACGAAAGTGAAATGGCACTAATGAACCGCAGGATGGCTGAGGACGTCGAAACCGTTTGTCTTTTCAGCGCATTGCAATATCAAATCCTGAGTTCATCGAGAGTGAAGGAAGTAGCGGCACTCGGCGCCGATGTGTCGGACCTAGTTCCTAAAAACGTTTGGGGGCCTCTGGTTGAGAGGCTCGACGCCAAGCGAAAACAAGCAGCAACCAATAGTTAGTAGCACGCGTCAGTCGACACGCATGGAGATAAAAATGACACTTATGTCACAACTCGAAGACCTAGAGGCGATGATCGTCAAAGGTCGAGTACCCGGAACAGCTCGAACGCTCGTGAACCTGGACAAAATCACTGTAGTCATCGATGAGATGAAGGGTGAAATGCCAGAACAGTTGAACGAAGCCGAGGGCGTTGTTCGTCAGAAAGACGCGATTATCAAGCAGGCTGAACTAGAAGCCCGCCGAATTCGCGCATACGCCGATGAAGAAGCAACAACGATTCGCCAGCTCGCCGAAGAGCAGTCGAACACACTGCTTACGACTTCGCAAGAAGAAGCCCGAAAGATGATCCAGGACACTGAGATCACCCGAATGGCTAACGAAAACGCAACAGAGATCGAAGCCGACGCACAGAAGCGCGCTGGTAAGTTGATCGATGATGCTGAAGGTCGCGTAAACGGAATCTTGAACGACGCTGAAACTTCAGCTGACTCACGTCGCAAGGGCGCAGACAACTACGCTCGAGAAGTGTTGTTCACGCTCGAAGAACGAGTCGCCGACACGCTTGGTCAGGTCCGAGGTGGTATTGACCTCCTAGACGCCCGCCCAACAGCAAACGTCGCCGACTAGTTCTGGTTCGTAATCGCATCAGCCTGAATCGCCCTAATGTCATCCTGAGCCAGTCGAAGGACGATAGGTAGGGCGTGTCTTAAGCGAAGTCGACAACTCCCCGCGGAGCTCGCGTGGTGCCCAAGTGCGAAAGCACGCCCGGCACGAACGAAAAGAATCAACCACTCAGCCCTGTGCTCGCCCACGTTCAATCAAACGAACCAAGCGACTCAGGGCTGTGTTGTCTAAGAACTTCTACGGATGCAGGATCACCTTGGTGTAGCCGTCAACTCGCTGGTCGAACTTCTGGTAGGCATCAGGCGCTTCGTCTAGCGACACCTCATGCGATACGACAAAGCTTGGTAGCGCCCGACCGGAAATGATTAAATCTCGCAAGTTGGCGTTGTATTGCTTCACATTGCACTGACCAGTTCCCAGACGAATACCCTTCTCGAAAAGCTGTCCAAAGTTGATAGAAAGCGCGCCTTTCTTAGCGCGCTCGTCTACTCCTCCAGGGTCGGAAGGAACGTAAAGGCCAGGAATTCCTAACGCACCGGTCGGAGCAACCACATCGATTAGCTGATTGAGAACGATGTTTGGCACCTCGTCCTGCTCGCCCCCAACAGCCGACGAACCGGCAGCAGTCGCCTGATAACCGACAGCGTCGATTCCCTTATCAACACCTTCGCCACCTAGATGTGCTTTGATCTGATCGACCGGGCTTGCCACGTCGTAGTTAATCGGAATGGCTCCGATTTCAGCAGCCTTGTCGAGTCGTTCTTGAACGTGATCTACCGCGAACACCTGCGATGCACCTCGTAAAATTGCACTATACGAAGCCATCAGTCCGACCGGACCACACCCGAACACCGCAACACTTTCGCCCGGGGTCACTCCGGCGAGTTCTGTGCCGTGGTAGCCGGTCGGAAAAATATCGGCGAGCAAAGCAAAGTCTGCTTCATGGTCAGTGCCTTCAGGCAGCACCAAACAGTTGAAATCGGCGAACGGAACCTGCATTAGCTCGGCTTGACCACCGACCCACGGTCCCATCGAAACGTATCCGTAGGCACCACCGGCAAATCCGGGATTCACCGTTGTGCAGTATCCGGTGTAACCGCCCAGACAGTTCTTACAGAACCCACAAGCGACGTTGAATGGCATCACTACTCGGTCGCCAACCTTACGAGTTTTAACGGCGGGCCCAACTTCAACGATCACGCCCATGTTCTCGTGACCAAACACGATGCCGGGCTGTGCTGCCGTACGACCTTCGTACATGTGCAAATCGGATCCACAGATGCAGGAAGACGTGATTTGCACGATCGCATCGTTCGGATGGAGAATCTGAGGGTCTGGAACCGTCTCGACAGCAACCTTAAACGGCTCTTTGTATACAACGGCTTTCATAGCGACATCTCCTAGTGATTCTCGGAACTGACTTGCTTGCTCGGCACACTATGGTTCGGCTTTTGCAGTTTGTCCAGAGAGAAAGCTGGTATTGGCACGTTTCAGAGATCGGAATGTTTGCTGAGATTTCGCTTGTGCCAACGGTAAGGCCCTCTCCCTCGGGGAGAGGATTTAGGTGAGGTGGAATGCCGGCGACGGCATCGGTGCTCTGGCTCGCACACCGATGCCATTGAACAATTTTCATGCCCCCTCAACCTAACCTTCTCCCTGAGGGAGAAGGAGTTAGAAGTGAGAATCAGTGACTAACGCCCTAAACCAAGCCCGCAGCCCAGTCGCCACCGAGCACTGTCTCGAACATCTCAGCCGATTCATCGTTCCAACCGAAACGATTTACGAGATTCAGGCGGTAGATCAGCTCCAACGCACTCAGTCGAGCCGATAACGCGTCATCGCTCAAATCGCCCTGACACAGCTCGACGAACGGATTCATCAGCTCGATATTCAGAGGATCGTCGTAGGTCTCTTCCAGCTGCTCTGGCACAAAATTCCATGGGTATCGCCAGAACCTGAGCAACATATCGAGTTCGTAGTCGGCAGGTGCCAATGCCATTCGATCGAAATCGAGAATTCCCGACAAACTACCGTCGTTGCCGACTAATATATTGCCGAACCACAGATCACCGTGACACAGCACCCGCGGTCGATCCGTTAACGCCTCTGCCCACTGCGCAAACGCTGCCTGCGAGGTCGTAAGCACTCGGCCCGGCACTACGGCATCGACGGCACGAAGCGCTCGATTGAATGACTTCCGAATGTGCGCCGCCCAGTCCTGAGTTTCAGCGTGCAACATGCCTTCGTCTGGTTGGAACTGCTGCATATGGCCCAAAGCAGTCGCCAATTGACCAGTCAACTTGCTTCGCCCCGCCTGATCCAAACCTGGCCAAACGTTATAGCCGCTGGAACCTTCGAGTCGATTCAGAATCACCCACGCCCTGCCCTCTAATGCACCCGTTTCAAGCACATGAGGAGTGGCGACTCCCGGTAATTCCATCTGGCTCACAGCGAGTTCGTGACTGAATCGCTCGGAACGTCCAACTTCAGGGTCGATCTTGATGACCGTTTCGTTGCCTATGAAAACCCACGTTCCATAACCGAATCCGTAGTCGACATTGCTGCCAAGTTTGTTCGCAGCCCATTCACGGACGCGACCCAAAGCGGCATGGTCGTCTTTCTCGTAGTTTCGAACCCAGGGATTAATAAGCATGGCTAGTGACTAGTGTAGCCATGCATCGATAAACGTGCGGAATAAGTTCGGGTGCGTCCGCTCGCATATTATCCGAGCGGCTTGCTTGCCTTAATCGTCAGGCTCTTCACCAGATGCCGCCACTCTTCTGTCCCGTTCGGACCCGGTCGTTCGTCGACAATCTCAACATCGACGAATCCAGCAGATTCGATCATACGAAGATATGCGCTTCGAACGGCCGCACCACCGACACCCTCAACCCACTGACCTGTCGAATCTCGGATGCTGTCAGGGAGCAATTCGTCGGTTACAAGATCGGATATTACGAATCGACCGCCGGGTTTCAACACTCGGAACATCTCGGAGAACACCATGTGTTTCCATTCCGATTGCGAAATAACGCCGTTCGAAATAACGAGATCAACCGAAGTCTCATCCTGAGGAATCTGCTCGATATGACCTCGTTTGAAAACGACGTTGGCTAATTCGAGCTTCCTGGCATTGTCGCGAGCAAGACTGACCATTCGAGGCGTCATATCGACACCGATCACTCGCCCCGAGTCGCCAACCGAGCTCGATAGCAGCAAGCAGTCGATACCGCCACCTGATCCAAGATCGAGAATCGTTTCGCCAGCGACAACATCGGCGTAAGCCAAAGGATTACCGCTTCCAGTCGAAGCACCAGCGGCTTCGTCGGGAATGATCGAGCATTGCGAATCGGAATAAAACTTGTCCGAAGCCTTGTTTTCAGAAGCTTCAAGCCCACGTTTACCGGCGCGCTCGGCGAGGGCGCCGTAGCGTTGCTTCACAGCGTTCGTGAGGTCTTTCGCATTGCCAGAAAGTACCACGGCTTCGAAATCACAGCAGCCCGATCCGCAGCACCCGTTCTCGGTAATCGAACTACCGTAATCGGGCGAGACAAAAACGAACTTGCGGGCTTCAGCCAACTGAGAATCTCCAAAATCGATGGAACTAGTAGGTATCGTACTTCATCACCACACAAATATGCCCGCCTCGCAACCTACATCGGCGACGTCGAAATACTCGACTCGAAGTAACCAACACGTGCAATCGAACGCGAAAACTCCCGCCACAGATAATCCGAAGCGGGAGTTTTGTTTACTTGCCTAATTTATTCAGCAGGCTTGAACGCTCGTAGAGTGAGATTGATCATTGACGATCGCCACTCTTCAGTTCCACCCGTGCTTTTCCGATCTTCGAGAATCTCAATCTTGTCGAAACCGGTCTCTTCGACCATAGCGAGATAATCGCTCATCACAGCGGCACCGCCGACACAGCTTACCCACTCGGCTGCCGATTTTCGAACGTCGTCAGGAAGCGGCTTGTCGGTAACAATGTCGGAAATCACAAACCGACCACCGGGCTTGAGAATCCGGAAAATTTCCGAGAAAACCCGTTCTTTCTGCTCGGACAATGCAATCACGCAGTTCGATATCACCAAATCTACCGAGTCATCTTCCTGAGGAATCTGCTCAATGTGCCCTAGCTTGAAAACCACGTTTGTCGTCTCGAGTTTTTCTGCGTTAGTGCTTGCAAGTTCAAGCATTCTCGGGGTCATATCTATACCGATAACCGAACCCGTTGGTCCAACTTCTTTAGCGGCAAGGAAACAGTCAATACCGCCTCCAGAACCAAGATCGAGAACAGTCTCGCCAGTCTTGGCGTCGGCAATTCCAACCGGGTTCCCGCAACCAGCTGAAGCACCGGCAGCCTCATCTGTGAGTACCTCGCGTTGCTCTTCGGTATAGAGCCGATCAGTAGCCTTGTTGGTCTGTGAAGCTCGTTCACCTGCCCGATCCGCGAGAGCGCCATATTCGTGTTGAACAGCCGCAGTAATCGAGTCAAGTTGTGCATGAGTAATCTCGGTACTTTCGCCATCGCCGCAGCAATCGTCGCCACAGCAGGCAGCTTCTTCGCTGATTGGCGTCAATGTGCCAAAGGGTTTGTTAGTCGTCATCTGCTTGCTCTCCAAAAATGCTGGAATCAATAACCGTTGTCGTGCAGCAGGCAGTCTCAACGCCCGCTTCCTTCACCGCCGTTTCAAGCTGCGGCAATACGCTTGACCATGCCTGAGCCGAAGCTCGGTAAGCATCGTTGCCCAACGCAGAAAGCGAATAGTTCTTCCGCTTTCTGCCGTTCACCACAACCGTTTCCAACTCTACGTAACCGCCAGTCTCTAACTCCTTCAACATTGGGTAGATCATGGCGTCGGTTGGTCGGGCATCACAGCAAAGCGCTATTCGAGTGCCGATCTCATAGCCGTGCATCGGTCCACTACTCAGCTGCTGCAACATGAAAAATCTCAGTAGACTTTTTCGGTTAAGCGACTGCCAATAGTCGATGCTAGCTAGATCATTTGTCGGCTTCGTTGAAGTGGTCATTTTGCTCTGCAATAACAGCGAATAATTCGCTTTACGGTCAATACCTAGCCACACGATACATCGCCTTGCTAGACATGTCAATATCCTGCCTTCTAGACCTCGCAGGACAGCGAATGTCACATAGATGATGAAACGAGAATCAACGAAGTTCGGCTCGCCCCGCTGTGATGTTGCGCTGGAAGCTATAATCCGCTCACCTAACAATTCCATCGATAGCGCCGGGCTCACATCAGCTTCACATGACCACCTCCAAAGCTAAATCTGACGACAAACTGTTCCTCCTAATCGACGGACACGCGATCGTGTTCCGGGCGTGGTTCGCCATGCGAGATCATTTGATTACGGCGTCAGGGCAGAACACAACCGGCGCTAGCGGGTTCATGTCGATGTTTTTGAAGACAATTCGAGAACAAAATCCGACTCATATTGCCGTGACATTCGACACCAAAACTCCGACCTTCCGAAAGGAATTGTTCCCTGCTTACAAAGCGCATCGACAGGAAGTCGATCCCGCCCTTCACGAGCAAATTCCTATCCTCAAAGAGATTCTCGAACCGATGGGCGTTCCGGTGTTCGAGTACGAAGGTTTTGAAGCCGATGATCTAATCGGAACGCTTTCGAAACAATCGAGCGAACAGGGCATCAAAACGCTTATTCTCACCGGCGATGCCGACCAACTGCAGCTGGTCGATGAGTGCACATCACTCCTCATGTACACCGGGTTCGGCGACATGCGCACGTACGACCCAGCGGGAGTCGCCGATAAATACGACGGGCTTGGCCCCGAGTACGTTGCCGAGATCAAAGCGCTCGAAGGCGACTCTTCCGACAACATCCCAGGCGTACCGGGAGTCGGCAAAAAATCAGCCCGTGCCGTGCTCACAAAACTCGGTCACTTTCCATCTCTATTCAGCCAGCTCGAAGAAGTCGAAAAAATCGAAGGATTACGCGGTGCCAAGCGCACGATGAATCTTCTTGAGGAGCACCGCGAAACAGCCGCTACTGCACTGGTGCTAACGACAATCGTTCGGGATGTACCGGTCGAGTTCGATGAAGCAAAAACCAAGTTCGGCGATTTCGACCGTGAAGCGGTTATTAAGACGCTAATGAACTACGAGATGCGTCTCATTGCTAATCGACTCCCGAAGGCAGGAGTCGAAAGTTCCGCTCCTACGACCTCGGCATCTGAAGTCGAAACAGCCCCGGGATGGGAGCCAAACGAAGCTCCGTCGGTCGCAGCGAACGGCCAGATCGACATGATGGGGGAGGCTCCTCCGGTCGAAGCTTTGGCAGACCCCGAACCGGCTAAGCCCCACGGCGACTACGAAATCGTTACCGACATGACGGCTCTCAACAAAATGATCGATGCCCTGCGAGCACAAGGCGAGTTCGCATTCGACACCGAAACTACTGGCCTCAACTCAATGACGTCCGACCTCGTCGGACTATCGTTCTCAATCAAATCCGAACACGCCTGGTATGTAGCTGTTGGTCACAACGAAGGCGACCAGGTGCCGTTTGCCGAAGGACTCGCAGCACTACGGCCTCTCTTCGAAGACGATTCGATAAAAAAGATCGCCCACAACGCCAACTACGACATGATGGTCCTCGCCACCGCTGGGATTACCGTCAATAATTTATCGTTCGACACGATGATCGCAGCAGCATTGTGCGGTCGGCGTGCTATCGGTCTGAAGCCACTCGCACTTGAGTTGTTCCAATCGGAAATGACTGAGATTAAGACTCTCATCGGAGTCGGCAAAAAGCAGATAACGATGGCAGCGGTACCGATCGAACTGGCAGGACCATACGCCGCCGCTGATGCCGATTTCACGTGGCGCTTGTACGAGCATTTCGAGCCTGAAATCGACGAGCATGAAGCTCGCTATGTGAACGAAGAAATCGAACTTCCGCTGCTTCCTGTGATTATCGAAATGCAGCGCAACGGCATGATGATCGACAAAGCAGCCCTTGCCGAGATGTCAGAGCAACTCGGAGCCGATGTCGAACTGATCAAGCAGGCCGCAACGTCCGTTATTGGCGGACGCGAACTTAACCTAGCGTCGAATCAGCAAGTGGCAGCATTGTTGATCGATGAACTGGGTGCGCCAAAGACTCGAAAAACCAAAACCGGTTATTCGATGGACGCTAATGCCCTCGAAAAGATTTCAGAAACCACCGGACTCGACGATCGGGTCTACCAAATCGCTGACGCTGTTCTGAAGTACCGCGAACTCACCAAGCTAAAGTCGACATATGTTGATGCCCTGCCTGAACTCGTGAATCCGCAAACAGGACGTGTTCACACCAGCTTTAATCAGGTTGGTTCGGCAACTGGTCGACTATCAAGCACCGATCCCAACGTTCAGAACATCCCAGTTCGCACTGAGTTGGGCCGACGAGTCCGCAAGGCTTTCGTAGCCGATTCAGCTCACGGCTGGCAATACCTCGCCGCCGACTACTCGCAGATTGAACTTCGGATCCTGGCGCATCTTTCTCAGGAGCCCGGACTACTCGAAGCGTTCCATAAGGGCGAGGACATTCACGCTGCAACTGCACAAGCGATGTACGGAGTTGAAGAAGTAAATTCCGACCAACGCCGAATCGCCAAGGTTTTGAACTTTGGAGTGATATACGGACTGGGTCCGGTCGGCGTGGCGCGCCAGACTGATCTCACTCGGGCTCAAGGTCAAGAATTTATCGACCTTTACTTCGGCAAGTACCCGGGAATCCGTGACTACATCGAGCAGGTTAAGCAGTCAGCTCGGGACACCGGATTCGCCCAGACGATCACCGGTCGCCGACGTTATCTTCCCGACATCAATGCTGGGCATCCGGGTCATCGCGCCGCTGCGGAGCGGGTGTCGGTAAACATGCCGATTCAAGGCACGGCTGCCGACGTTATCAAGTTGGCGATGATTAACATTTCAAACGAAATGAAGAGCCAGAAGATGCAGTCGAAGATGTCGATTCAGGTTCACGATGAACTGATCTTCGAAATCGCCCCTGGTGAACTCATGGAAATGCAGATGATGGTCACAACAATGATGCCCGCCGCTATGGATCTCGCCGTTCCGCTCCTAGTAGAAGCCAAAACCGGCCCAACCTGGGGCGACATGGATTCGGTGGATTAGACGCCTACATCCGAAGTCATCGAACGAGAATTATCAAAATGCCCGAACTACCTGAAGTCGAATCGTTGCGTCGTTACCTCGTTCGAAACGGCATTGTTGGAAAAACGTTCGTAAAAGTCGAGCTTGAAAACAAACCCGAAAGTGCGCACGGCACGGGAACAATCGCCGGATCAAAACAGGCGATAAATCAGACGATTAGCAGCATCGAACGACGCGGCAAGCAGCTTGCAATGGTGCTCGATGATTCGGTATTAGGCTTCCATATGGGGATGACCGGCCAAGTGCACGTACTCGATCCTGGCGAACCCTCACCCAGATTCACCCGAGCACAATTCGATCTCACCGACGATCACGACAGTCTACGAATCGCACTCGTCGATCCACGCAGATGGGCAAGAATTCAACATTTCGGCTCGCTCGACCACGCCTTTGCAGGGCTCGGACCCGACGCTCTCGATTCCGCATTCACTGCCAGTCATTTTGTCGAATTACTGGAAGGTAGAACGGCGCAAATAAAACCGCTACTGCTGAACCAAACCGTGGTCGCCGGAATAGGCAACATCTACGCCGACGAATCGCTCCACCGAGTGGAAATTTCGCCGGCTAGACGAGTGAGCGATATCTCAAAAGCCGAGCTAGAAAAACTATTCGAGGCGATTCGAACGTCTCTGGAACACGCTCTCGAATACATCCTGAGTCATCCTGATGACCGAGGCCGACCTTACATCGTCGATGCCTACGACGACCGAATGCAGCTTCATCGCAAACCGGGTTCGTTCTGTCCTCGCTGCGAAATTCCGCTGGTCACGCTAAAATTCGGCGGCCGCACGGCGTACTTCTGCTCAAACTGCCAAACGTAAATCGAGACGAACGATTCGGCCTAATGAAACCCAACGTCGTCGAGATCGTCGGTTTTTCTATCACGCAATCTGTCCCGCAGAGCGACCCAGCCAAGCATGGCAGCACCCAGTAGTCCTAAGACGTAACCGGTGGCGTATAGCTGCCACGAATCTTCAGTGACTATCAACACGACAATGCCAACGAGCGCGACGACGATGCCGATAAGCACTGTCAACATTCCAGACATTTCAAGAAGCTGTTTCATGGTTACTCCTTATTTACTGGTGAGCGCATCGTTTTGCCGATCGTAGTCAAATTTTGGTGACAGACGGCGCGGGTTTGCACGCTCTTATTACAGTATCTACCGCTCGAAAAGGGCTATCTAGTTCAGATCACTGAGGAATTTGTAGCGTTTTACCGTTTCAGATTGCCGGTAGTTGCTATTAGAATTACTTACTATCTGTGCGGTTTCACTCCGAAACCCCAGACGGTCCCCTGCGGAGGGGTGGCAGAGCGGTTGAATGCGCTTGTCTTGAAAACAAGTATGGCGGTAACGTCATCGCAGGTTCGAATCCTGTCCCCTCCGCCATTTTTTTGCGTTGGTGCGTCAGTCGCGCTCGTCATCGGATGACTCGGCTCCGCAGCGCTGTCTCCCCCTCTAACTCCCCATTCTGGGGGAGGACCGATTTGCTCCGAGAGTCACTAGCGTGACTTGGTCACAGCGTAAGTTCATTTCAACTAATAGCCCGAGCTTCTCAATAAGAGCCTCAACATGGGGGCGACGGTGTTTATTGAAATACCAACCGCTTGATGTAGTCTGTTTCATATAGCGTCAGCATGAATCCACAGTCACCGTCAATAAAGGTGGCTGCCGGTAGCATTCAATCAACCCTGCTGGTGCGTATAGAAATCTGGTCACGTCCTTATAGCGGTCTCACGTTGATCTGGTAATCAACCTCGATATGGCACAATTCGAAACATCTTCGTTCGTAGCTTCAGCCACATTTGTCGGAGCTGTGATCGCGCTCATTATGACAGCGTTCATGTGGAACCGTCGGCAAGCACCAGGTGCGGCTTCAGTGGCATGGCTAATGATCGCCGCCGCCATATGGTCCGGCGGCTATGCTATCGAGGTGCTGCTCGACGATATCGACGACAAACTGCTTCTGATTCCTCTACAGTACGTTGGAATTACCACCGTTCCAATTTTCTGGTTTATCACGGCAGCACATCTCACAGGCCGAATACGTACCGTATCGATTCGTCTTATTCTGAGCCTGCTCGTTATCCCTGCGACAACGGTAATTCTCACCGCCACGAACAGCTCGCACCATCTCATGTGGAACGATGCTCAGGTGGTCGGCGATACGGGCAGCGTGTCGGTGATATTCGATCGTGGTGTGTGGTTCTGGGTTTCCTGGGTTTACTCGTATGTAGCGTTCTTCGGCGGGTTCGGATTCCTCTTGTACCGCACGTTTACCGAATCTTCTATGTTCCGAAATCAGATGATTGCGACCATCGCCGCAGGAATCATTCCGCTTGCCGCAAACCTTCTTTTCCTAACCGATCTAAACCCACTAGGCGATTTCGACCCCACACCAATGTCGTTCGCAGCGTCAGGCGTAATCGTCGCTTATGGCTATGTCCGACTGAAGCTGTTCGATATGGTTCCAGTGGCTTTAGATATTCTGGTCGAGCGAATTCCAGACGCGATGTTCGTGCTCGAACCTGCGGGTCATATCATCGATGCCAACCCTGCGGCCGAACGGCTCGTATTTCCGTTTGAAGGCCATTTAGTAGGCAAGCATCTCTGCGACGTACTTCCGGGAGATCTAACAGAACATGAGCTGTGCTCAGGTAAAGCATCCGACGTTGTGCAAGATGTTGTATTCGACAGCCCGATTGGCGCTGCCTCATCAACTTACGCACCGAGCGTAACCGAGCTTTCCGACGCTACGAGCGAAAGCGGTTCTAACGGCAGGCTTGTGATTCTTCGAGATGTAACTGAACAAAGAGCTGCATCGAAATCACTGATGCGGCTCGCCAGAATTACAACTCTGAATACGATCACAACAGCCGTAGTCAAAATGCACGATGTCGAGTCGATCATGGCGACAGCTACTTCGCAATTGGGCGATTTACTGCCAGCTGATCACGTAGTTGGATTAATTCTCGAACCAAACAGCGGCGACTTCACTGTAGTAACCACTTCAGGCGAACACTCAACCGATCCGATTCCCGTTGGATCGAAAACATTTGATTCTCAGATACTCGCCCCGGGCTCCGATGACGGTGTTCACAACCTCTCAGAGACTGGTGGGCATCTCGACGATTTCACCTACCGGTTCGCCGCAGCAGGGCTAAAATCCGTCGTCGGACATACTCTTGCTGCAAATGGCGAAACTTACGGAGCCATAATCGTGGCACGTAGCAAACCGTCATCTCTCGGCTCAGCTGAAGTCGAGCTCATAACGGCTGTTGGAGCAGCAGTTGCACAGGCGATTTATGGAGCACGCTTAGTCGACGACCTACGAGTGATGAACGTCGAACTTGTCGAAACTCAACAACGAGCAATGCGGCAAGATAGGTTGAGAGTGCTCGGGCAGATGGCGAGCGGAATTACGCACGACATCAATAACGCGTTGTCGCCAGTCGTTGGATTCTCAGACATGTTGTTGCAAAACACTAGCAATCTCGACGACCACTCGCGAAAGCTACTGCAGTTAATAAGACTTGCCGCTCTCGACATATCAAGGATCGTCGAACGAATGCGTCAACTCTATCGTGATCGTGAAGCCGACGGCATCGCTTTCGAGCCGGTCGACATCAAACAAATGGTTCGTGAAACCATCGAACTCACCCGGCCAAAATGGCGCGATGAATCGCCAAATGGAGCTGAAATACGCATCTCAACCGATTTTGCCCGAGTGTTGCCTCAAGTACCCGGTAGTGACACCGAAATTCGTGAAGCCCTAACGAACCTCGTTCTAAACGCTGTCGATGCCATGCCCAATGGCGGAAGAATCATTATCACCGGGTATACCGAACCCGAGCCAAGTGCTGGCGGCGGAACGGTAGATCCAGAAACGGTCGTGATTGATATCTCTGACGAAGGTTCGGGAATGAGTTCGGAAACTGCCCAGCGAGCACTTGAGCCGTTTTTCACTACTAAAGGGGACGGTGGCACCGGTCTGGGACTTCCAATGGTCCAGCAGGTTATGCAGCATCATTCCGGCTCTATATCGATTCTGCCGCGAAAAGAAAAAGGAACTATCGTCCGGTTGGTCTTCCCTGTAGCGACCTCGACCACGGTTAGCAAACCCCGAATTTCAGAAGAACGAACCGACAACTACAAACTCAAAATTTTAGTGGTCGACGATGAGCCCATGCTGCGAATGGTTGTTGAAGAAATGCTGAAATCTGAAGGGCACACAGTGGAAGTTGCTCCGGGCGGCCCTGAAGCATCGGCTGTCATCAAGGAAAGATACAAATCGGGTAAACCGTTCGACGTCGTTGTTTCCGACATTGAAATGCCAGTACTTAACGGCAGGATGCTCGCAGAGTTCATCGAAACCGAATCTCCCGACACCGAGGTAATCCTCATGACTGGTTGGGCCGATAGTCAGATCGATATAGATACGATCTCAACACGCGTTGTTGGCGTGCTGAGCAAACCTCCAAGGCTCGCCGATATCACCGCGCTCATGGCAGTAGTTGCCAGAAATATAGCGCCGGTACATCCAAACGATTCTTAGGTACGACGTGCAGTCGTTCGATAATTCTGCATCTTTTAAAATCACATAACCAATCGCACCGAACCCCGGCGCGCCGTACCCCATTGTGCCTACTAGGTACTTTTACTGATGTTTGGGAATCAGAGTTGTCGTAGATTGAATGTTATTGAACGGAGTAGCTGCGATTCACTCACATCACTTCGTAACTCGTTCGTCCCAAGTGGGGCTGACAAATCTAATCTCTAACAAGGTGAAGGTTCTGACTCATGCGGCAAGAGTTTGTTAACCCGTTCCTCGGTCCCGCCCAAATGGTGTGGCAGAAGGAATTCGGTACTCCGCTAGAAATCGCTGGTGCAGAGGCTGTGTCATACCAATACACAACCGACGACATCACAGCGATTATCGGCGTAAGCGGAAAATTAGAAGGTAACGTTCTATACGGATTCAGCGACGAAGTTTCGTCGGAAGTCGTAAAACGGATGATTGGTGAGGACATGGATTCTCGCGACCCGATGGCACTATCTGCCCTCGGTGAAATTGCAAACGTGATTACCGGAAACGCAGCCACAGAGCTTGCGGCGAACGGTTTCACTTGCGACATCAGTCCTCCCGTCATCATCGAACCACGTGGCTCGACGCTGACTTCGACAGTTCCTAAGCAGATTCTCGTAACGTTCAAGAGTGATCTTGGAACTTTGACAGCCCGTATCGGTCTATCAGAGAACGCTCGGTATCAGGAAAAAGCCGCGTAGCAATCGTTGCCTGCGGAGCCTAACTCCAATCGAATAATTTCAAAACGAGCTCGCAATTTTGCGGGCTCGCTTTGTTTAATTCTTGTTTCAATTGCCTATGCGAACCCTCGCTAGCGGCGTATTTCGTAGACACTGACCATCACCCTCGGTACGATGATTTGCGGTCTAGAAAAATAAGGACCGCCCGCACAAGCCATTTCAAGCAACACATGCGGGGTCGCTAGCAATCAGAACCGAGTAATCGTTCGTGAATATCCACGAGTATCAAGCGAAAGCAATCCTCGATAAATTCGGAGTTCCCACTCCGAACGCAGAGGTGGCATCGACGGCCGCAGAAGCGAAAGAAATCGCTTCTAGAATCGGCGGGCGTGTAGTGGTAAAAGCCCAAGTACACGCAGGCGGTCGAGGCAAAGTCGGTGGCGTCAAGCTCGTCGACTCACCAGAAGAGGCCGAACAAGTAGCAGCATCGCTACTCGGCACTAGGCTAGTTACGAACCAGACTGGCGCTTCCGGTGTGCCGGTCGAAAAAGTGATGATCGCGGAAACTCTCGACATCAAAGACGAGCTATATATCTCGATCGTGATCGACGGCGATGTTGGTGCCCCACTGGTAATGGCAAGCACTGAAGGCGGAATGGATATCGAGGAAGTTGCGGAATCAACGCCCGAGAAAATCTTCCGGGTAGCCGGTGACCCACTAATCGGGCTCACCACCTACCACGCCCGTGACATCGCACTCGCACTCGGCGTTCCTGCGAAGTCCGTTCGAGCAACCACGAAGCTCATCACCGATCTCTACAACGTGTTCGTCGAAAACGACTGCTCACTAGTCGAGATTAACCCGCTTGTAATCACCGAAGACGATCAAGTCTTCGCACTCGATGCCAAGATCAATATCGAAGACGACGCACTCTTCCGCCACCCCGACCTTGCGGCACTGCGTGATCCAAATCAGCAGGACCCGCTCGAACAACGCGCCGACAAAGCCGAACTCGCTTACGTGAAGCTTGAAGGCGGACGAGTCGGTTGCATGGTTAACGGAGCAGGTCTCGCTATGGCGACGATGGATATCACCAAGGCAGCCGGAGCCGACCCTGCCAACTTCCTCGACATCGGGGGATCTGCCGATCAGGACCGAATCGAAGAAGCGTTCAAGATCATCATTGCTGATGACGATGTCGAAATGATCCTCGTGAACCTATTTGCAGGTATCGCTCGTTCCGACATTGTCGCTCAGGGAATTGTTGCAGCAGCCAAAGAAACCAACGCATCAGTACCGATGGTGGTTGCAATGCGAGGTACGAACGCTGAAGAGGGAATAAAAATCCTCGCCGACTCAGGGCTCAACATCACCGGAGCACCCGATCTCGCAGGAGCCGCTGAAGTGTTAAAAGTGAAATTACTAGAACTTGGAGAATCCAACTAATGGCTATTCTTGTTGGAGAGAACACACGACTCCTCGTTCAAGGACTTGGTCGCGACGGTAGCTTCCAAGCAAACCGAACACGTGAATACGGCACAAACATGGTCGCCGCAGTTCACCCAGGTCGAGACGGACAGAAATTTGAAGACGAAGTTCCATACTTCTCAACAGTTGCAAAAGCGGTTGAAGAGACCGGTGCCAACACCGGGGTGATCTTCGTTCCCGCGCCGTTCGCAATGGACGCAATCATCGAACAGGTCGACGCAGGGCTCGAACTCGTTGTCTGCATCACCGAAGGCGTTCCTGTGCTCGACATGGTCAAGGTCATGGCGTACATCAAGGACAAGCCGACTCGACTCATCGGGTCAAACTGCCCCGGCGTGCTAAGCCCGGCATCGAAAGCCAAAGTCGGAATCGTTCCGGGTAACATCGTTCAGCCAGGAAACGTCGGCGTTGTGTCTCGATCAGGCACACTCACTTACGAAGCAATCGCTCAGCTTGTGCAGCACGGCATGGGTCAATCGACCTGTGTTGGCATTGGTGGCGACCCGATCCACGGCACAACATTCACTGACGTTCTCGAGCTATTCCAAGCCGACGACGAAACTGAAGCAATCGTGCTTATCGGTGAAATTGGCGGAATCCGAGAACAACTCGCTGCCGACTACATCAAGGAACACGTAACCAAGCCCGTTGTTGCTGCAATCGCAGGTAGTTCTGCTCCTGCTGGCAAGCGCATGGGGCACGCCGGAGCGATCATCACCGGCAAGGCTGCGCTCGCTTCCGAGAAGAACAAAGCACTTGAAGCCGCTGGGGTTCACGTTGTCGAATCGCCAGCACTGATCGGTGCCAAGATGAAGGAAGTGCTCGGCTAAGCCGGGCCATCCCTTCCCCATGTCGTTTACAGAACGCTACGTTCATACCGGAAAAATCGCACTGAACGTGGCGGAATGGGACGCGTCATCTCCAGAAGCGCCAGTGCTTGTTTTAGTTCACGGATACGGATCGAACTGGAATACATGGGGACGTGTGGTCGATAAGTTGGCGGCAGAGTTCAGGCTTTTCGCTGTCGATCTACGAGGCATGGGTCGTAGCGGACGCTACGGCGAGGGTTCAAGTCGTCAGACTTGGGCCGACGACATGGTCGATCTGATCCCGCGACTCAGCGACGGACCGGTTTACTTGGTCGGTCATTCACTTGGCGGTTGGGTCACAGCTGCTGTCGCAGCTCAACATTCCGGCCTAGTTTCGAAGGCAATATTGGTCGAACCATACTCAGGAGCCAACTCGGAAGTACGCAAACAAGCACGCCAGCGACCACACGAAGAGCGCGGTCGCCGAGCGCAACAGATTCGTGATGCTGCAACGCCAAACGATCTGAATCAAGCGGTCGCAAAGCAATACGACGGCGCTTCCGAAGACAGCATCAGACGCATTTCTCAGATGTGGTTCCAGATGGATCCTGCGCTAGAAGAAGGACCTATCAGTCGATCCGAAGATACTGAAACGTTCGACGATATGTTCTCTTCGATCAAGTGCCCCACTCTGATGATCGCCGGTGCTGCCGATAAAGGTGGAATCCTGTCTGAGAAAGAATCCGAACGAGTAATCGGACTCATCCCCGACTCTCGACTTCTCACCTGGCCAAAAGTCGGGCACTCACCACACATAGCCCGAAATCACGACTTCATCCGAGCAACAAAACGCTTCTGGGCTGAATAACGCTCCGGTCAACGATACTCAGCAGCCAACTACATACGATTGTCATCCTGAATTCATTTTCAGGATCTATCGCCGGTCGGGCTCAACCAGTAGATTCACCAAATCACTCACTTCTGCTAATCTCCCCTCGTAAACATCCTCATTCCAGTCAAACCATATGGACACTTACCCAGAAAAGAAATTCGCCGCCAGCACCATCGAAGTGAACTACGCAGAAGGCCCCGACAATGGACCGCCGCTGGTGCTGATCCACGGTATCGGCGGACGTTGGGCGAACTGGTCGGCGGTGATCGACGATTTCGCCAAAAATTGGCACGTATACGCGGTCGATCTGCGCGGTCACGGCGACTCGGGGAGAACTCCCAATAAATACCGATTCATCGACTACCCAATCGAGATAGTCGAGTTCCTCCGAAACGTCGTGGGAGAGCGAGCTTTCCTAGTCGGCCATTCGTTAGGCGCAGTCACGGCAGCGGGCGTCTCTGCGGTCACACCAGACCTCGTTGCAGCGGCTGTCCTAGAAGATCCGCCGTTGTATGTCGAGAAATCTTCTCGGTTTCAAACCATCTACGAAATTCGGATGAAGAACTTGAGCGTTGCTGATACTGCGATCGAACTCAGGAAAATAGATACTTCATCTTCGAACGAAACGATTGCGAAAAGGGCGATATCGGTCGCAAAAGTAGATCCAGAAGTCTGGGCATTCCCGGGTGACGGTCAGCTCGCAGAGTCGTGGGATCCCGATGCGGTACTTGAGGAAGTAACCCTTCCGGTGCTGCTCATGCAAGCGAGCCCTGACATGGGCGGGGTGCTCAGCGATGTCGAAGCCACCCGGGCGGATGATCTACTAACGAACGGTCGCTACGTGAAGTGGGATGATGTCGCCCACGGTATGCATGACGCCCAACCAAAACGATTCGTCCAACTTGTGAACGCCTTCTTCGTCCAAATCCTCAGGAAGCAAGCGAAGACCTAGGCGAAGAAGATCAACCGCACTGCGTTCAGTATGACGGCGCCGATCACGCCCGCTGCGATATCGTCGAACATGATGCCCCATCCGCCGGGCCAAGCTTCTATCTTGCGAACGCCCAGTGGCTTGAAGATATCCAAAGCCCTGAATACGAAGAATCCTGCGATCATCCACGGCCAAGTGACGGGCAAAAACAAAACCGTCACCCAAACACCAACCCACTCGTCGATAACGCCGCGTTTCGGATCGTGATCATCTTCATTGTCGATGTAGTCGGTCGCCCATACTCCGGCCGCTGTCACAACACCGATCAACGCGAAGAACCAAACAGAATCGCCATCGCCATCAAACACAGAAATGTCGAGTAGCCAGTACGCAATTAAAGCGGCAAACGTGCCCACAGTCGCGGGTGCGACGAACGGCCAATTACCGGAGCCAAAACCAGTTGCGATCGTTTCAGCGACGAACGAAACAACAGGGTTCTTTTGTGATCGTGAAGAAGATTCCAACGCTGTTACCCCGTGTTCTTTAGACCAGCGGCAACGCCGTTGATCGATAGCAGCAATGCACGCTCAACAGAAGGATCGGTCTCATCGGATGAACGACGGCGTGCCAGCAATGAAACCTGCAGATAGTTGAGCGGATCAACATAATATTCCCGCACCGCCAGAGTTCGTTTCAGAACCGGCTGGTGATCCAACAGATTTTCCTGTTCGGTTATTCGAAGCAGCTCCTGAACAGACTTATTTCGTTCTCCCTTGATGTCTTCGAATATGTGATGCAAGCTCGGATCAACAAGCGTGTCGACGTATCGACCGGCGATCTCCATGCTCGATTTCACAAGCGTCATTTCTACGTTCGAAATAAACGTATTGAAGAACGACCACTCGTTGAACATCTCGGTGAGGACATCTCCCATTCCCGCTTCTCGAGCCTCACGAAGCGCCTGCCCAACCCCGTAGTAACCCGGCACAACCTGTCGACTCTGCATCCAACCGAACACCCACGGAATAGCCCGAAGATCGTCGATGCTCCGCTTGCCGTCCGCTGAAGCTCGACGCGCAGGTCGTGATCCAATGTTCATTCCAGCAAGCTCTTCTACTGGAGTCGAATCCATGAAGTAATCGACGAACCCGTCGGTCTCGATCAGGCTGCGATATTTGGCGTAAGCCCGCTCGGAAATCCAGTCCATCGCAGCGAACCACTCTTCGAGTTTTTCGTCGGTATATCGTGGCTCATCATGGAGCAAACTTGCCTCAATCACAGCAGCTACCGATAGCTCCAGATGGTTTCTAGCGAGCTCAGGAAGTCCGTATTTATCGGAAATCACTTCACCCTGCTCAGTAATCTTGATTCGCCCATCTACCGTCGCGTATGGCTGAGCCATGATCGCGTCCTTGGTAGGTCCTCCGCCACGTCCAACCGTGCCGCCTCGACCATGGAACAACCGAATCGCAACTCCGTGCTTCTGTGCGATAGTTCGCAGCTCGCGTTGAGCCTTGTATAGCTCCCACTGCGAAGTTGTAATTCCGCCGTCTTTGTTGGAATCCGAGTAGCCGAGCATGACTTCAACGACTCCGCCTGAAGCCTCTACCAATGACTTGATCTCAGGAATCGACAGGAAGCTATCCATCACTTCGTGGCTGCGTCGAAGGTCTTCAATCTCTTCAAATAACGGAACAACAGAGATTCGTGAAATGCCTTCTTCAGGCACCACAAGTCCTGCCTCTTTGGCGAGCACCAATACGGCGAGAAGATCGTCGATGTCACGTGTCATCGCCACGATCCAGCTTTCGATGACCTGATTTCCATAGTCGTCCTGCGCCTGGCGAACCGTGTCGACCAGATCGAGTACTTCAGTGGTCGCTGGCGAGTACGAAGCTGCTCTGGAACTAAGAATTCGCTTGGAATTAAGTTCCTCGATCAATCGTGCTGATCGCTCGTCCATCGACAGACTTCCGAATCCACCTTCAATCGATTCAACCCGATCAATGAGTTCGTTCACCGCAGTACCGGTAACTTCGGCGTGCTGTCGAATGTCCATAGTGGCGAGTGTCATTCCGAATGCCGAGATGCGCTGCATAACGCGTCGAACGGCACCGTTCGCAGATGCGCCACTCTGGTTCGCTTCGAGCGAGTCGAGCATAATTTCAAGATCAGCCAACAGCGAGTCGACGTTCGAATAACTTGCCTTACCGCTCTTAGAACCCTCGGTGGCAGAAATTCCATTAAGTACTCGTTCGTAAATAAATGCGCATTTCAGCCGATACGGCTCGTCGGCATCGAGGTTCCAGAACTCATCCCAAACCGATGGCAGCTCGGCACGATCTTTTTCGAGTGATTCTTTAAGTTCGTCCGATATTTCAACGATTCGTGTCGATTGACTAAGTGTTTGTGCGAGAGCCGCAATCGCTGGAGCGAACATCTTCAACGCCCGCTCGTGCTGCAAATCGAGAATCTGACGAGTTAGCTCGTGCGTGACGTTCGGGTTTCCGTCACGATCACCACCAACCCACGTTCCGAACTGCATCGACCTCGTAGTCGGTGTTCGAGAAATTCCGAACGTCTCCAATTGGTCATCGAGCGCCTCTTCGACCTCGGCAATGGCGAACTTAAACATGTCCTCCATGTAGTACATGATGTTGCGAGCTTCGTCAGTTGGTGCCGGGCGCTGATGCCTCAGTTCGTCAGTTTGAAGAATCTCTTCGACAACCTCAGACAATCGACTATCGATTCGGCGGGTTTCCGATACCAACAACCGTGGATTCGATCGCTCGTTCAACAGCTCACCAACACGACGCAGCTTGTTCAGAATCGAACGCCTTGCGGCTTCAGTCGGGTGTGCAGTGTAGACCGGTCGAACTTCCAAACGATTCACAATATCGCTTATCTCTTCAACCGAGATATTGGCTTCACGAATTCGATCAAACGCTTCTTCCAGCCATTCCCGGCGCGCTCCAGCAACACCTTTGAACTCGATTCGGTGGTGCTGCTCGGCAACGTTCGCAAGATGAAAATAACTGGTGAACGCTCGAACGGTACGAATGACCATCCACAGCGACGAATCATCGAGCTTCTTGAATAGTTCCTCACGTAGTTCAGGGTTCGGCGATTCTCTCAACGTACGAGTCGAAGCACGAACGTACTCGACCATATCGAAAATCTCGTCACCCCATAGATTCCGCAGAGTCTCACCAAGCATGTCGCCCATTCGACGAATATCCGCTCGTAGGTCGGCATCTTCGCTATCAAATTGGGTTATGTCTTGTGTGCTCATATTAGGAATCGACCTCAGGAGTAAAAATTTTATCAACGCGTTTACAGCCAGGCAGAAGCCCAGCCAAGCGTTTGCTCGGTATTGCCACTCGGGCCGTACTCGCAACCAACCCAACCGTCGTAGCCGATTTCATCGAGATACGGCAGGATGTGGTTGTAGTTGATCTCGCCCGTGCCCGGTTCGTGTCGTCCCGGATTATCGGCGATCTGAATGTGCTTGATAGATGAAAGGTTTTCTTTGACTGTAAGTGAAAGTTCACCTTCCATAATTTGCATATGGTAGAAGTCGTAAAGCAAAGCTAGATTCGGGTGATCCGCCTCGGCGATAGCTTCTAGTCCACCCTTCGAGGTGTTCACGAAAAATCCCGGTTGGTCGCGTGTGTTGATCGGTTCAACCAACGCAATTACGCCGACTTTCTCAAGCTCTTCGGCAGCGTGACGAATGTTGTAGATGAACATCTCGTGCGCTTCGTCGGGATCGACATCGCCTATTGGTCCGCAACCTATATTTACACCGATGCAGCCAAGCCCGGCCGCGTACTCAACAGCCTGTGCAGTTCGTTCTGCGTACAGATCTTTGCGGTCGGCACGGAGAGCAATATTGTTGATCCCGCTGTCAGGATCGGCAACTGGTGAGTTGATAATTACGTGCTTTAGCGAATTTCGTTCAAGCCGCTCGACGATCTGGTCGATTTCAAGAGAGTACGGAGCCTGTAGCTCAACTCCCTTGAACCCAGCACGCGCCGCAGCGTCGTATCGATCGATGAGATCGTACTCGTTGAACATCCACTGCAAATTTGCTTCAAGCTTCGGCATTTACGATCCCTTTACTCCCTGAGTTCGATACAAACCGGACGCAACAACTAATTATTCAGACAGCCAGAACGAGTACGTCCACGCCGACCAATCGATTTCCACGAGCCAATTCGAACTAGAGGTACTTCGCAGCCCAGCCAAGCCCGGCAACAGTATCGCCAGCCGGAGCGTCCTCACACCCAACCCAGCCGTCGTAGCCAAGTGAATCGATGTGCGGCAACAGGAAGTCGTAGTTGATCTCGCCAGTACCGGGCTCGTGTCGCCCCGGATTGTCGGCAAGCTGGAAGTGACCGATGACATCCATGTTTGCTTCAATCGCCCGGGTCACATCGCCTTCCATGATCTGCATGTGGTAAATGTCGTACTGAACCTTCACGTTGTCAGCACCAGTCGCCTCAACAGCGGCTCGGCTCTGGTTCGTACGGAACACCGAGTAACCAGGAATATCTATCGTGTTGATCGCTTCGAGCAGCACCATGATGTCAGTACCTGCGACAGCTTCTGAAGCGAACTTCATATTATCGATCAACGTGTCGTGCATTTTCATGGCACTAACACCAGAAGTCGCTTTACCGGCAAGAACCGTCAGTCGATCACAGTCGAGAACTTTCGCATATTCCACAGCAGTACCAACGCCATCTTGGAACTCACCGACTCGATCTGGAAAGGCTGCGCATCCACGGTCGCCAGCTGCCCAGTCGCCCGCAGGAAAATCGAAGAGAACCTGAGTTAGGTCGTACTTGTCTAGCTTTTCCTTGATCTGCTCAGCCGGGAAGTCATACGGGAATAGATACTCGACTCCCTTGAATCCGGCATTTGCTGCCGCTTCGAATCGGTCGAGAAAATCGACCTCATTGAACATCATCGAAAGGTTGGCGGCAAGCTTGGTCATCTGGCGGGATTCTCCGTGAGTCTCTCTGATGTAACAGAGGATTGTTCGTCTATTTCCGGCTCGAATATATATAAACTCCGTGCCAAAGCTACACAATCATACTTGCAGTTCTCTATTCCCCAAAACCGCAATACGAACATGGCAATCCGATTACAACAGTGCCATTCCGCCATTCTTAATAACTGGTATTTTTTGTGACTCCAACCGTTAGCGGTTTCGATATGCTCCAGAACATGTCTCTCGACTGATCAACTGAACATGAACACTAACCACCCGACTAATAATATTCACAACGCTGAGGCACTGGCTGACGATATCGAAAAGACTCAGTCGGGCATTATTATCCCGCGTCCTGTAAAGCACCTTGGCTCTGGCTTCCGTAGCACCGTGATACGAGATGCGAGCGGTCAAGTATTCCGAATCGGCCGAACTTCAAACTCAGTGGGAGGGTATAAGCATGAGGTGAAGTTACTGCAGTTTTTACGTAACCAGTTACCTACGGCAATACCTGAACCACGCTTGTTTGCACCCCGTTCAGAGCAATTCCCGGGTGGAGTGATGACATACCGAGAATTGCCCGGACATACGTTGTCGACCGATGTAGCAGACGAAGACAGTTGGGGATCGCTTGCAACCGAACTCGGTGAATTTCTTGCAACCCTTCACCAAATTCCGACTACGACATTGCAAGAGCTAAAACCTCAGCCTTCGCACTCAACCATCGCTGAGTTGGAAAAAACACGAATTGAAACGACACCTACTCTTAAGAACCGCCTGAGCACAGACGAAATGTCGCGCATCAATCGATGGTGGGATGAACTATTTTCCGCTCCGGAAATGCACGAATACTCTCCAGTGTTGATACATAACGATTTCTGGCACAAAAATATCCTAGTTAGATCGAACCCTCCGAAACTCTCAGGAGTTATCGACTGGGAGCATTCGCGCCTCGGAGACCCGGTAATAGATTTAGTAGCTGTGCGGTATCTCGGCGACAAATTCGCTCGCCAAGTTAGGGCAGCATACTCGAATCGAATTCATGTTGACCCCATCAATATGAATTTCAGGCTTGAGCGCCAGATAGTGCTCCGGGAGTTCGGAGGGATCGGGTACTCGATCTCCCACAATGACAATATCGAACTTGATGCGTCAATCGAAAAACTGAGAAATACCGGAGTAACCGGCATTTCGACGGGACGTTCTACCTAGTAGTAGATTGCCGTTCCAACTCCGCCACCGGCTGCTATTCCATCACCGTTTATTGCAATCGAAAGCGGCGAAGCCAGCATTGTGACCACGTAAGCGATGTCGGCAGCATCGATGATCGTGCCTGACAAATTACCTTGCGCCAGCTTTTGCTCGACTTCCTCTTCACTAATCCCCTCGGCAACGGCACGCTTGGCGACAACGCCTTCGGTCGCTTCTGTGCGAGTCATTCCGGGATGAATAACAGTGACGTTAATTCCATGCGTGCCAAGTTCTGCTGCAAGGTTTTTCGTCATCGCCGTTACTGCAACGTTTCGCATCGATCCGACAACAGTTCCAGTGTTGCGAGATGCCATTCCTGAAATGTTGATAATCCGCCCCCAGCCCTGCTCGGTCATAATTGGCGCAACTTCACGCGCACATCTCAGGTAGCCCATGACTTTCACGTTCATGTGATCGTTGAACTCTTCAGTCGTCACCCCGGCAAGGGTTGGCACAGTGCTTTGTCCGCCGGGACGAGCCGCGCAGTTTACGAGAATATCGATGCCACCTAGAACAGCATTTGCTTCGGCAATCAGGTTGCGCACGCTGTCGTCAGATCCCGTGTCGGCCACGATTCCAGTAACGATCGAACCTGTCTCGTTTGTGAGCTCTTCGGCAGTCGCATCGAGTGCTTCCTGCCCACGAGCTGAGATCACAACCGACACACCCTCTTCCGCCAGCGTCCGCGCAATCGCCTTGCCAATTCCTCGGCTACCGCCCGTAACCACAGCACGCTTACCTAGCAGTTTTAAGTCCATGTTGATGATTCCTATCTTGAAGTGACGTTACCCAACCACACCCGGTCGTTGTTTCCAGAAATTCGTTTCGCCCTCAAAGGCGCTTGCCAACTGAAGTAGCCCCATCTCGTCGCGAGGTCGACCCACCAGCTGCAATCCAACTGGAAGCCCGTCTTTCGTAAATCCGGCCGGAACCGACATTGCTGGCAACCCCGTTACCGACACGGTGTAGCACGGCCACATCCAGTCGAGATACGTTTCCGGCACCACGCCGTTGATGTCGTTCGGGTACTCCAGATCAATCGAGAACGGCGGCACCGACGTCACCGGCATGGCGAGGAATTCGTACTTGTCGAAGAACCCTAAAAGCTGCTCCCACAACCGGGTACGAAGTCGCTCTGCATGTGCAACATCGATCGCCGACTGGTTCAGTCCTTGCTCAGCGTTCCATCGAACCGTTTCTTTCAACTTCTCGGAATGGTCTCGCAGGTGAGTCTCGTGCTTGATCGCAAAGCTGTAAGCCCGCAGCACTTGGAAAATTTCATCGGTAGTTGAAAAGTCGGGTTCATCGTCATCAACTATCAACCCCAGATCGTCGAACACATGCTTTACCGACTCTGTGACCCGACTGTTCTCCGCATCGATAGGTCGACCGCCAAGGTCTTTACTCCACGCAATACGAACGTCTTTGAAATCTCGTGCTAACGAACCTGCGTATCCCCCTCCGGATTCTCGCAGCGACAAAGGCGAACGAGCATCGTTACCCGCCATAACGCTGAGTTGCAGTGCGACATCATCGACGGTGCGGCCCATCGGACCATCTGTAGAAAGATTTAGCCAACCCAGATCGCCACCAACGGAAGGAACCCGACCCGGGCTAGGTCGAATACCAACGACGTTCGACCACGCGGCAGGATTTCGTAACGAGCCGCCCAGGTCAGAACCGGTCGCAATAGTTGTCATTCCTGTCGCGAGAGCCACTCCAGCGCCGCCTGAGCTACCGCCACAGGTCTTGCTCACATCGTACGGATTCTTGGTCGATCCAAAGACGGCATTGAACGTCTGAGATCCTGCACCGAACTCGGGAGTGTTCGACTTACCAATTACGATTGCGCCTGCTTTTTTCACCCGTTCAACAATCAGCGCGTCTGACTCTGGCACGAAATCTTTGTATATCGGTGAACCCTGAGTCGTAAGAATCCCTTTGGTGTTTTGGAGGTCTTTGATGGCGATTGGAAGACCGTACAGAGGTCCCATTTTTTCGCCAGCCATACGGGCCATATCGGCTTCGCACGCCTGCTCCAGTGCAGATTCAGCAACCATCGTGACCATTGCGTTGACCACTGGGTTCACCCGTTCGATTTGATCCAAATGAGCATTTACTAGCTCTTCCGACAATATCTCGCCTTCAGCGATCAACTTCGCCTGCTCACGAGCAGTCTTGAACACCAATTCCGAACTCAAAGAACTATCCGCCAAAATTCACAACTCCCAATATTGCCAACAACAATAGAAAACGTGCCACTGGCACAAAACGTGCCCTCGGCACCACAAAACGACCCCCAATCGAAAACGGTTGGGGGTCGTGATAGTAACTCTATTTACGAGAACTTGGGCAGCTAAGCGGCTACCACCAGGTCTTGCCTTCGATTTCCGATTGCTTGAACTTGAAATCTTCACCGTAAATTCCGGTTGAAAGATACTTCCAACCACCATCGGCGAACATGCAAACAATCTTGCCTTCACGGCCTTCTTTCGACCACTTCTGGGCGATCTTACGAGCCGTGGCGAACGTCGCTCCCGACGAAACTCCAACGAAGTAGCCTGCATCAGTGAGTAGTCGTCGTGTCCAGTAGAACGCCTCTTCGCCATCTACGAGAATTCGTCCATCGAGCTTATCGAGGTCGAGGATAGGCGGAATAAATCCGTGTTCGATTGATCGCAAACCCTGCACTTTATCGTCAGGGTGCGGCGCCGTAGCAATAATCTCAATATCGGGGTTGTGCTCACGAAGAGCCTTACCAACACCCATTAAAGTGCCACCAGTTCCAAGCCCCGCAACGAACGCGTCAACGTCCGGCATATCACGAGCGATCTCAGGCCCCGTCGTCGTGTAATGCGCTCTAGGGTTGGCGAGGTTACCGTACTGATACGGCATGTGATACGAAGGATTTTCTTCTGCCAACTGTTTGGCGACAAGAATAGATTCGTTCGTGCCTTTGTCCTTGTGCGACAGAATCACTTCTGCCCCAAACGCCTCTAGAAGATGAACTCGCTCCGGCGGAACACTCGCAGGCATAACAACTTTTACGTTGTACCCCTTGATTCGACCGATCATCGCTAAACCAAGCCCGGTGTTACCCGAGGTCGGTTCGAGAATCGTGTCACCGGGTTTGATTAGACCTTCTTTTTCAGCGGTCTGAATAAGTGATCGAGCGGCACGGTCTTTCACCGAACCGGTTGGGTTTACCGATTCGAGCTTGCCGTAGATTTTTATCTTAGGATCTGGACTCAGGATCGACACGTCGACCAACGGCGTGTTGCCGATGGCTTGGAGTGCATCTGATTTCACCGCTGTAAACGGTGCGACATAAGTTGAGGCCAAGAAAAATATCTTTCGTAAGTAAGTGAGTTAGTGACTAATCTCTAAGAATTTCGACCTGAGCGCAGTGCGTCCCGATAAATTCGAGGCGCACTGCTCATAGGTGCGATTATGGTTTTCCGCCCAGAGGCAAAGCACCAACTAATTAGTCAGCCGACACCATCTGCTCTTCAACGGATACAGGAGGAAGGATCCCGCAGAAAATCTCGTAATCGATCAATTCTGTGACTTCCGGATTAGCTCCGCAAAGTTTGCAATCTGGATTCTGGCGAATTTTGATCTCCCGGAAGTCCATCGTCAAAGCGTCGATCAGAAGCATTCGACTCGTGAGTGTTTCACCAACACCCATAGCGAGCTTGATTACTTCCAACGCCTGAATTGAACCAACAAGTCCAGGAAGTGCGCCAATTACGCCAGCTTCTGAACAGTTAGGAACTTCGCCCGGAGGCGGAGGATCTGGGAACATGCAGCGGTAGCAACCACTACCCGGCTGATAAGTCGTCGCCTGCCCATCGAACACCAGAATGGCGCCATCGACAAGCGGTTTGCCAGACAAATAGGCTGCGTCGTTCACAAGATATCGAGTTGCGAAGTTATCCGCCCCGTTCACGATGATGTCGTAGTTGGGGATGATATCCATCGCATTGTCGGAATTAATCGGTTCCTCGTGGAGGATTACGTTTGTTTCCGGATTGTGTGCGTTGATCGTCTCTTTAGCCGAAATAACCTTCGGGCGCCCAACATCTGCATCAGTGTGCAAAATTTGGCGCTGCAAGTTCGAAACGTCAACGGTGTCGAAATCGACTATACC
>JABIHL010000083.1 GCA_018649665.1 Chloroflexota bacterium
AACCTCCACCTTTCACTGCAACTTTCAGGCCGAATTTTTCCATGCCTTTGTCAGCGGCGAACTGGGTTACCTTGCTCGCTGCTTTTTCAGTGATTTTTATAGTGTTGATTGGAACTGTGCGTTCCGGAGCCATCGTCATCGGTCTTCACCTGCTGTCGTAGGTTCGAGTACTACTCACACGATACGCCATCTATTCTCGCGTGAAAATTACTTTCGCGCAAAAAAGTCGCGTTAAGTCACTATTTGCTGTGAATTGATGAATTCCGAACTACAATTGATTCTTCGTGTTAAAACGAACGCTCGCTAGACTCACATTAGGCACAAACTAGTTCATTCAAATGACTGAAAACTCCAGCAAACCTCGTATCGTCGTACTCAACACTCGTGCAGCAAACGTACACAGCGTTGAAAAGGCGCTACGCAAAGTTGGAGCCGACCCTATTGTAACGAGCGATCCCACAACGCTTGAATCAGCCGATGCCGCTGTTCTCCCCGGTGTTGGGGCCAGCGATGCAGTCATGAAAGCCCTGAACACACTCGGAATGGCTGATCCGGTGAAAGAATTCGCTGCTTCGGGGAAACCGCTTCTTTGTGTGTGCGTTGGGCTACAGGTTCTCTTCGATAGCTCTGAAGAAGGCGAATTACCAGGTCTCGGTCTTGTCGACGGTAATGTTGAACTCATCCCAACGGGTATGACCGACGAACTCGGTACAGCAATGAAAGTTCCGCACATGGGTTGGAATGAAGTTCAATTCACCGGCGAAGACGCGAATCGAAACCCGATGTTCAAAGACATCCCGCAAGGGTCACACTTCTACTTCGTTCACTCGTACCGATGTGTTCCCGATCAGCAGGCGGAAGTCGCTGCCACCAGCAACTACGGCGTCGAAATTTGTGCAGCAGTGGCTCGCGGCAACGTTGTAGGAACTCAATTTCACCCTGAGAAGAGCGGCGATGTCGGTCTTCAGATTTACAAGAACTTCCTCGAACTCGCTTCGAACTCAACAAACTAACAACCCGACTCCCCTGCACGTAGGGCAAAAGAACTACGAACCCGACCAAATGGAAATCCTCCCAGCAATTGATTTGAGAAACGGACACTGCGTCCGTTTAACTCAAGGCGACTACGATCGTGAGACAGTGTTCGACGACAACCCAGCGGCGGTAGCCAAGCGGTGGGTAGATCAGGGCGCTCGCCGGATGCACGTCGTTGATCTTGACGGCGCACGCGATGGCGTTCGAGCTAATGCCGACGCTGTGGCAGCCATCGTCGAAGCAATCGACATTCCAGTGCAGCTTGGCGGAGGCGTGCGGGACGCCGCCGAAGCACGACGTTTGATCGACCTTGGAGTCGACCGCGTAATCATGGGTACAGCTGCCATTGAAGCACCTGACGAAGTTGAAAAAGCCGTCGAAGACGTCGGTGCCGAGCACGTGATCGTCGGCGTCGATGCCAAAGACGGTATGGTTCAGACTCGCGGTTGGATCGAAGAATCGACTGTCACCGCTATCGATCTTGCTCAACAAATGGTCAAGCTCGGAGTTCGACGGTTTATCTACACGGATACCAGTCGAGATGGCACATTGACCCACCCAAATTTCGAAGCTGTTGCCGAACTAGGTGAAAACCTGCGATATCCTATTATTGTGGCTGGTGGAATTGCATCCATTGACGACCTTGTCGGACTGGCGAAGTTGGGTGTGGAAGGTGCAATATCAGGCATGGCAATTTACTCGGGTGCGCTCGATCTAAAGAGTGCCATCGAAACGATTGACGAAATGACAACTGTTGGCAACTAGCCGGCAAACAATTGGTGAACGGAAAAGACACGAATGCCATCGAAAACTTCAGTAGATAAAGTTGAAGCTCTACTGCACCCAACGCTTGAGGAAACTTACGACCCTCAATCGATGATCGCGTTGGTCCCGATTCACAACGACCATAAGGTTGCCGACATCGGCTCAGGCCCCGGTTGGTTGTCGATCCCGCTCGCCAAGTACGTTTATTCAGGTACCTGCTACGCCATCGACGTTCAGGAAGAAATGCTGAAACATGTAACTAAGCAAGCTACAGCGGCAAAGCTAAAAAACGTCAAAACTCTCGTCTCCCAGGAAAATAAGATTCCGCTCGACGATGAGTCGCTTGATGGCGTAGCTCTTTCCAACGTGTTAAACGAAGCCACCAAGCCAAAGTCCCTCATCAAAGAGGCTGCTCGGCTTCTAAAGAAGTCTGGCTGGATATCGATTGTCGAGTGGTTGCCTGTCGAAGGCAAGCCTGAGGTGGGCCCCGCTAGTTCGAGGCGATTAGTTCAGCAAGAGTTGCGAGAGACGGTCGAGGCATTAGGCTTCACGACTCTCACTTCTCGCCAGCTCACTCCTCACCGCTACATCATCGTCGCCCGCAAGTAGACCGGAGACCCCACGATGTTGACGCGACGCGTCATACCATGTCTCGACGTAGACAACGGTCGCGTGGTCAAGGGTGTCAGTTTTGTCGACATTCGTGATGCAGGCGATCCGGCTGAACTCGCGGCGTTCTACAACGCTGAAGGCGCCGACGAACTCGTCTTCCTCGACATCACCGCATCGTCCGACGCCCGGAACACGATGATCGACGTCGTTGAAAAAGTCTCATCAGAAGTATTTATTCCCCTGACAGTCGGTGGCGGCATTCGCTCTGTCGACAATATGCGACAGATGCTCGAAGCCGGTGCCGACAAAGTAGCAGTCAACTCTGCAGCAGTCGCAAACCCTCAATTGATCGAAGACTGTGCTAAAGAATTCGGTGCGCAGTGTGTCGTTCTTGCGATGGACGTAAAGCGAGTCGATAACCCGGTTATCTCCGAGATGGAAGGCTACGGCAGTGTTCCTGTCGAAGCGATGTGGCAGGTCTACACCCACGGCGGTCGACGCCCGACTGCCTTTGACGCGGTGAAGTGGGCACGCATTGCGACCGAATCGGGAGCGGGTGAGCTTTTGGTAACCAGCATGGATGCCGATGGCCAAAAGACCGGATACGACAACGAACTATTGTCGGTAATTTCAGATTCAGTGACAGTTCCGGTTATCGCTAGCGGTGGTGCGGGCGAACTCGATCATTTTTACGATGCGCTCGTCGAAGGTAAATCCGACGCCGTTTTAGCTGCATCACTTTTCCACTTCGGTGAACTACGAGTTTCCGAGGTCAAGTCGTATCTTGCCGAACGCGGCATTCCGATGCGGGAGGCTTAGCAGTTGCCAGTAACACTTAGATCAGGTGAGCCAGTATTGCCTGAAGCGATAGCGTTCGACTGCTACGACACTCTGTTCCTCAACAACCACGATGGCTGGAAAGTCGCCTTCGCTGACATTATCGAAGAACAGAATATTCCACTCACGCCCGATGAGTTTTGGACTCACTGGCGCAAGTACGAAGTAAACTTTCGCAAGATTCGAACCGATCTTGGGCGACCGTACAACAGTCCGCCGTTCAAGTCGTATCGACAGGCATGGACCGAGTGCTTCCAGCAAGTGTTTGATGATCTGAAGCTGGATAAAGCCGATGCGAACGCAGCTGGTGACCGCGCATCACTACACATGACTGATCGTCCGGTGTTTCCAGAAACGGTCGAGGCACTCAACCTGCTGAAAGGTCGAGTGAAACTCGGGGTATTTTCAAATGCGGATAACGAAGGTCTAATACCTTTGCTCGCGAGTGAAGGGCTTGAATTCGACTTCATAGCAAGCTCGCAATCGGCTCAGGTGTACAAACCCGCGCTAGCGGCCTTCGAGTATCTCTACGCTGGCCTCAAGACCGATGCGAGCAAGATTTGGTATGTTGGCGACAAGCTGTTCGATGATGTTCTTGGCGGATATCGTTCGGGAGCCACGACAGTGTGGATCAACCGCAATGCCGAAGAAGTCGATCGAGAGCCAGAACCCGATATAGAGATCACCGATTTGCGTGAGTTGTCATCGATACTCGAACATGTCGGCGGGTGACTGGTTACATCTTTTATAGTCGATGGTTACGGTTCGATTGACCTTGCAAGATTTGCAGTTCTACAAAGCTTCTCTTCATCCCTAGGGGGATATTCGAAATGATTCAGTTCGATGATCGCGGATTGCTAGCAGCAATTGTTCAAGACGCCGACTCCGGTCGAGTCCTGATGCACGCGTACATGAACAAAGAAGCACTAAAGCGAACCCTCGAAGGTCCTGACGCATGGTTCTACTCACGCAGTCGCCAAGAGCTTTGGCACAAAGGTGCAACCTCAGGCAATTTCTTGAAAGTGGTCGAGGTTCAGCAAGACTGTGATGGCGATGCCATCGTCGTTCAAGTGAACCCAGTTGGCCCTGCCTGCCACACCGGCACCGAGTCGTGCTTCGATTCAGGTGTTCTTGATGCCGCATTGCTCGAAGCCGATGGCTCGGCTGAGAAGCTCGGGCCCGGCGTATTGCAGGAACTTCTCGACGTGATTAATCAGCGCGTATCCGAGAAGCCGGAGGGCTCGTACACGGTTTCGTTAATTGAAGAAGGACCTGGTCGCGTTGCGCAGAAGGTTGTCGAAGAAGCTGGAGAAACGGCGATCGCTTCGGTGAGCCAGACTCACGATGATGTAGCCGAAGAGATGGGCGATCTGCTGTACCACTGCATGGTTTTACTGGCATCACTGAAGATGCCGGTGGACATGGTGTGGGAAGTTCTAGCAAAACGCCGTGGTTAGATAGCGCGAGCGCTAAATAGCTAATTAGTGGGCGGTATATCTTGCTCGGCAGTGATTACAGTTGTCGCGGCAGTCACCGGTTCGAACGGGTTAGAAGATAGCTCTGATTTATCGTCGCTCGGAACTGCTCGGTCATCGTCCATTGCGATTGCGTACTCAATAGCTGTAATCGCAACTTCCATCATTCCATCGTCAGGCTGACGTGTTGTCAGATCTTGAAGCAGGATGTTCGGGGAGTTGATTAACCGAATCCAGATGTTGCCCTGATGCTTTCCCGCGAACCGAATAAATTCGTAGCTAATTCCCGCAATGATCGGCACCAGTACGATTCGTGAAACCACGAGGAACCAGAATGGATCACGTGGGAAAAACATGAACATTATTATCGAAACAATAACAACGGTCATCAGGAACGATGTACC
>JABIHL010000084.1 GCA_018649665.1 Chloroflexota bacterium
CAGGGAGCCATGAGCCGAACGCTCGAATCATTGGAATGCCCATTTTTGCGGCAACATCGATCCACTTTTTCATTAGATCGATCTGTTCACGAAGCTCTTCACCCGTCTTACCGAAGTTGTTCGAAACTCCGATGTAGCACATGTGGAGTCCACGTTTGAGGCACGCCTGCTTTACCTGTTCGAGGTAGTCGTCATCGGTCGAAGCGAAATGGGTGAAGTGCAGATCGACGCCGTCCATTTGGTACTCGGCTGCTTTGTCGATGATCCCGAGAAGATCGATATTTCCCGCATTGAACGTGTCGCGGTAGGAGAGTGATTGCAGGCTAAGTTTGATCATGGTGACTCATTTCTTTGCTGGACGACGGGCTGGATCCAAAATTGGAAAGCCAACGATGTCGACGAGCTTGTATGTCGGGATGGCAGCGAATGTACCACCGCGGAGCGTCGAATCAAGGGGGGTGAGAGTGTTTCTTGAAGCGATAGCGGATCTGCAAGAGACTTCTATCTGTGTTGGTGGGGATCACGTAAGCTTCGCCAATCTGTGAGAGGGTTGGCGTTAATGGCGTGGAACAACTCTGTGACAACGACATCCGGGAAGACTTTATGAAGAAAATCGATTCACATTTGCATGTTTGGACGCACGATCCTGACACCTACCCATACCGGGCTGGTCAGGAGCCGCCGACGGCACGTGGTGATGCCGAGTTTTTGCTCGATTTGATGGATCAAGCAGACGTAGCAGGATCGCTTATCGTGCAACCGATTGTTCATGGCTTCGACCATTCGTATGTTGATGACACGTTGGATCAGTGGCCTGATCGATTTGTCGGTATGTGCCTTGTCGATCCACAGGCGGCAGATCCGGTTGCGATGCTCGAAGACCTCGTTGGTCGAGGATACCGAGGAGTACGGTTCAACCCTGCGCTATGGCGCGAGGGTGAGCTGATGAACGGTGATGTTGGAAGGGCGCTGTACAAGCGCGCTGGCGAATTAGGGATTCCTGTCGGTTTCCTTGTGAGTCCGCATAACTACCACGAGATCGAGACGCTTGCCGCGGTGTACCCGGAAACTGAGGCGATTGTCGACCACTTTGGGCACTGCGTTCCGCCGACTGATGGATCGGAAGTTCCAGAGTTCGAACAGTTGCTCGCTATGGCCCGCTACCCGCAGATTAATGTGAAGCTTTCTGAGTTTCCACGTGCTTCAAACCAAGAATTTCCGTATGCGGATATGTTCGGGTGGGTACACAGGCTGATCGAGGCGTATTCGGCTGATCGACTCATGTGGGGTACTGACTTCCCGTTCATCGTGGAGCAGACCGGGTATTCCAAAGGCTGGGAGATCGCCGACAAGATAGAACCCGCGATGGGGCCGGGGCTAGGCGATAAAATTCTGGGTGGAACCTGTGAACGGTTGTTCGGCACTTGGGGTGACTAGCACTGATTAAGCACTGGCTAAGTTCTTTGTGAGTCGATGATTTTCAGGTGCTGAACCTTCGTGCATTCTCCCCATGATGCCGGTCGCTCGCTTATAGTGTGCATTCGCCGGATTACATCTTAAAAGGAACCTCGATGACATCGTCGCCAATCCCATCTTCAGCTCCTGACGCAGTAAAACGAATGACTGCCGCAGCGAACGATTTCTTGAACTCGCTTGATGATTCCCAACGAGCGACGGCGTCGTTCGGTTTCGCTGGCGATGAGCGATACAAGTGGGCATACACACCGATCGAACGTGAGGGGCTTAGGCTCCGTGAAATGAACGATGCTCAGCGCAAGGCTGCGTTTACGATGATGGAGACCGGCTACAGCGCACGTGGGGTAACGACTGCTCATCGGATTATGGAGCTCGAGACGATATTGGGCGAGTGGGAGAAGATCAGCGAGAACATTTCTCAGTGGGAACGAAACACCGACCGCTACTGGTTCAGCGTTTTCGGTACCCCGGGAACTATCGATGAGCCTTGGGGATTCCGTGTTGGCGGTCACCACATTGGTCTTACTGCAAACATCGTGAACGGCGAACAGGTTGCGATTCTGCCGTTGTTTTTCGGTGCGAATCCTGCTGTGATCCGTCATGGCGATCGCAAGGACGAACGAACGCTTGTCGAGGAGCAGGATTGGGCTCGGGCGCTGCTAATGTCGATGGACGGAGAGCAGACGAAGCTGGCAGTTGTTGACGAGATTGCTCCTGCCGATATTTTGACTACTAACGTTCGGTCAGCCGATCCCAACATCGCACCTAAGGGCATTGGGTTCGGTTTGTTGGGCGATCAGCAGCGCGATCAGCTTGTGGCGCTTGTAAGGCACTATGTGACTCGCGGTTCGGACGATCTTGCTTCGAACTACTGGCGTGAAGTGGAATCGATTGGATTCGATGATGTGACGTTTGCGTGGGCGGGTCCTGCTGAGGTTGGTGCGCCGCACTATTACGCAATTAGGCATCCACGATTCTTGATCGAATACGACAACACTCAGAACGAGGCGAATCACATTCACTCGGTGCTGCGTGACTACGCCCACGATTTTGGTGAAGACCTTTTGGCTGCTCACTACAGGGCATCGCACTAGTCGTTCGATTCGCGATTAGAACTTTAAAGTAAGGCAATTATGGTTAATCCATCAACTCATTTGGAAAACGACGAGTTTGGCTACTCCTGCTACACGATCGTCATTCCCGCTCCCCCTGAACTCACTGAACCACTTCTTGAGATTGAGCAAGCGGCGGGACAGAAACGGGCAAAGATACCTGCACACGTGACTGTGAAGGGCACTCTGTACGGGATCGCTAGCCTCGATGGAATGATCGAGACGATTCGCGAAATTGCAGGTCGGCACGAACCGTTTGAACTTGGAACGGCTGGAATGAAGGTCTGGGATTCTAGTGACAGTTTGATTTTAGGATTTGACGTTAATCCTGAGATTCAGGCTCTTCATGACGAATTGGTTGGGACTATTTCACCGCTCGGAAAACCTGCGTACAAAGACGACCCGTACGGTGTTCACATGAGCATCGTGAACGAGGCTGGTGAGCAGGGTGTGGAGGTCGCTTCGAAGATGCTTAAGGACGTCGACTTTGGCGATTCGCTTAGGGTGTCGACTATCGACCTAATGGGGCGCGACGGCGTTGCGTGGGGCGGCGTTTGGAAGCAGCTGGAGCGGTTCGAACTGGGCGCTGATTAGCTGGTAGGCAGATTAGTCGCAGCGGAGCGCAGTTTGAAGAGCGTCGGCGTTCGACTTCATGATCTCAAGATAGTCGACGCCGCTCGATGCCTGTTCCGAGGTTCTGACTTCGAGTGGATGAAGGGTGAGGAGTTCCGCACCGGTTTCGGCTGCGACCGTTTCCGCTAGCCGATCACTTACGTTCGGTTCTTGCATGATGTGCGATATGCCTAGGTCGTTCATTTTTTTAATTACGCCTGCGATCTGCGCTGGGCCAGATTCGAACTCAGGAGATAGACCTGCGAGTCCGATTTGACCGAAGCCATAGCGTTCAGCCATGTGTCCGAATGCTAGATGAGAGACGACCACGCTATCGAGCTCACAGCTTGATATTTGCTTGCCGATTAGATCGTCCAATGCCTGAAGTTCAACATCAAGTCCGTCGGCATTTCGCGTGTAAATCTGTGCGCCTTCGGGATCGACCTCGATGAGTGCGGACAGTATTCGGTCGGCTTGTTCTTGTGCCTTTAGCGGGTTGAGCCAAACGTGGGCGTCGAATGTCGAGTGGTCTTCTTCTTGTCCGCCGTGATTTTCACCGGCCGCTTCGAGATTAATCGTCTGAACGGTGACGGTCGGCGAATTATCGCCGTCAGCACTTGCAGCAGAAGCAGCAGCGTTTAGTGCCCAAGACTCAAATGCAGGATGATTGTAGATAAATAAATCGGAGTTTGAGATATCTCGGATATCTGACGGAGCAGGCTCGAAATCGTGGGCCTCCACTCCGGGCTTCGCCAGCTGTTTTATGGTTATTCGATTTCCACCAATTTTCTCCGATAAAAACGTCAACGGGTAAGTGGTCGTTATGACGGTTATCTCGCCGCCTGGGGGCGGTTCGAGATCGCCATCACAGGCTATAGCGACAGTGGAAATTGCTACGAGTAGGATAACTAATAGTGCGCTGCGAGAGAAATTCATTTGAGACCTAGTATCAGGTATTGATTCAGGAAGAACGAAGATTGAGTTGATAGATGTCAGTGTAGTACGTAATAAGTGATACCGGGTATCATTTAGATGTGCCGGAAATATTCGTGCGAACGACGAAAACATTGTCAGCTGGACTAGCTTGGTTCGACGATTTTCCAGCGAGGAACCGTGCCGCCCTCGGCACCGCGAGTTGACTTGTAGAGGACTCGATTGCCTGAGCGTGAGGAGTCCGGAGCTTGCTCGACGGATTCTGCGCCCGACCAGTGCCCCCAAGCTGCCCCGCAATTGGTGCAGTTGTCGGATTCGTACACGCTGCCGGTTGTGTGGCAATTGGCGCAGAACGTAGTTAGCCCAGCATCGATGGCTGCTTGGTTCGGAGCAGTGTCGGCTCCGCAAGCAGGGCAGTTCGGTGCTGACGACGGTAGGAACCGGGGTGTCATCACCTTGGCGCAAACTTTACATGTGAATGTGGGACGGGCTTCGGAAGTCATTCTTACTCGTGGTTTGATTCGGCTTGATCGGCTCTGGTGAGCTGAATTATATCTAGTGTCTACGTGCTTAGGATTCCGGTGATTTCACCATCGTCCGAGAGATCAATATCCCATGCATTCGGCTTCGAAGGAAGACCCGGCAGAGTGATGATATCGCCAGCGAGCGTCACTATTTGTCGTGCACCGGCAAGAATACGCAGTTCCCTGATGGGAAGTGTGTGTCCGCTTGGAGCGCCTTTCAATTTGGGATCGGCCGAGATTGAAAGGTGGGTTTTGGCAATGCAGACCGGAAAGTTCCAGCCGTTCGCTGCGAACCGACGTGCTGTGGTCTTGGTCATTGGGCCCCACTTCACATCACCAGCAAGATAGAGCGACTTTGCCATGTTTTCGACTTTGTCGAAGTAGTCGTCATCGTCTTCATACAGAAGCTTGACGTCGGAGGGCTGATCCGCAGCTTTTACGACCACGTGCGCCAGTTCGATCATGCCATCTCCGCCCTCGGCGAATCCTTTGGCTTCTTCCACTCCGATTGCACCGGCAGCCATAGCAACTTCTTTTACTACGGCAATTTCTTCAGCTGTGTCAGTAGGAAAGCGGTTTATGGCGACTATGGCTGGAAGACCGTATAGACCAACTATGCGCAATGCATTTTTGAGATTTTCGCCACCGCGACGTACTGCTTCTGGATTGGCTGCTGCCATATCCTTTATTGCGACGCCACCGTGCCATTTGAGCCCGCGAATCGTAGCGACCACGACTGCCGCCGAAGGCTTAGGGCCGCCCTGGCGAACTTTGATATCCATGAATTTTTCGAATCCGAGATCGGCACCAAATCCAGCTTCTGTTACGACATAGTCACCGCAATTGATCGCAAGCTTGTCGGCGATGATAGATGAGCAACCGTGGGCGATATTGCCGAACGGACCCATGTGAACGATTGTTGGTTGACCTTCGGCGGTTTGGGCAAGGTTTGGCTTGATGGCGTCTCGGAGCAAAGCCATGATCGAGCCGATGCCTTTGATCTCGCGGGCAGTGACCGGAGTAGAGCCGTCTTTCTTCCACCCGACCACGATGTCGCCAATTCGCTTTCGGAGATCTTTGTAAGAGCTAGCAAGAGCACAGATCGCCATGATTTCAGATGCAGCATTGATGTCGAATCCTGCTTCACGAACCGGGCCGTTCAGCTTTCCACCGGCACCGGTCATGATCGTTCGAAGTGCACGGTCTTCGGCATCGGTCACTCGTCGCCAAGTGATACCGGTTGCATCGAAATCGTCGATAGCGTTTCGGTAGACAGCGTTGTCGACCATTGCAGCCAATAGGTTGTGCGCGGATTCGATCGCATGGAAATCGCCTGTGAAATGAAGATTGATGTCGACTGCTGGCTGAACGGTCGATTTTCCTCCGCCAGTGCCGCCGCCTTTGTGACCAAAAACAGGACCGAGTGCGGGCTGTCTGATGGTTAGGACCGGTTTCTTACCGATCTTTGCTAGACCTTGAGTGAGCCCTACCGCAGTGGTCGACTTTCCTTCACCTGCCGGGGTCGGGGTGATCGCCGTTACTACGATCAACTTTGCCTTTTCAGCGGAGTCGGGGAAGGCATCGAGCGGAATTTTGGCTTTATCGTGACCGTAGGGTTCTAGAACAGAAGGATCGAGGCCCATATCGGCCGCGAGGTCAGCAATTGATCGCATGAAGGAATCTTTGGACTATCTGAATCGGGAGGGTTGTCGTGTTCGCCAGCCCGGCGAGTATTAATTTACTCAAACCAGTTAATTCTACGTGCAGAACCCGCTTTTGGCTTACTTCGTTGGCAGCGGCCAATCGGGGGCACTGTTGCTAAACAGCCATTTGGCACGAGGCGCTCCGGTGACAAACATCACTAGGGCGACGATTGCAACGAGAATAGCGCCAATATAGGTCCACACGAGTAGTGCTGAGGCGATTGCGATTGCCGCTAGCAGGACTTCGATTGCGAAGCGAATTCTGCCGGGTACGGCAACTACAACGTGTCGTTTATCACCAATTGTCGAAAATACTCCGGGCAGCGCTACTAGGATCGCTAGAGCGGGAATAGTTGCGAGCCAACTGCCTGTCAGATCGGCAGCAGCCCAAGGGCCGGCAGTCCATGCGACTAACTCGATGGCGAATCTTGAAGCTCCGGAAAATACCGTATCCAGAGGGTTGTCGAACTTTTTAGATGATTCGTTGTTGCTCATGCTGCAAAAAGTATCAGGGACAAGGCACTGCGTTCAAGTCGGTGTTCTGGGCTAGACCGAGTGGGTCAAATAGATTTGAACTTGCGACCAATCGTTAGGAACACGAATCCGATCGTGCCGAGAACGGAAACGATGTCCCAGTGGATAACTCTTCCGATGGCAAGATTGGCAACGACAGCAATGGTAAGCACGACCGCGACGGCGATGGCTGAGAAGGCCAATGCTCCAAGCCAAGTGCGGTATGCGACTGCCGAGTTCACTTTGTTCGTGTTGTTTTTACTTTGGTTTGCCAGTGTATTGCTCCGTAACTTCGAGGGTGTCTGCGCTCGGCTGTCAGCCGGAAAACCGGATTGGCGTAGATGGAAATGGTAGGTGTCGCCGAAGTAGCGGAGGGACGACTCGCGGTTCCCCGGCAGCACCATGATTTGTTTGATGCGTGTTGTTTGCCGGACGATGCGAATTTGAAATTGCGTACTTCGGCTAGGCGACTACTCAGGTGTTGCCGGCTTCGTTGCAAACAGAATCGTAGCCGCTGCAATTACGCAGGTCGCGGCAAGAGTGAAAAGTGACGAATCATAGGATCCCGTGTTGTCGTAAACCCTGCCGATAATTACCGGAGTTGCCATCATGCCCATTGCCATTGGGAATGCCGACATGCCCAAGATAACCCCAAAGTGCTTACGCCCGAAGTAGTCGCCTCGCATGGCGTGAAGCATCGGAGTCCGACCCCCAAACCCGAGTCCCCAAATCACGGCGAATGCTAGAGCACCCCAGTAGCCGACTGCCATGGCAAGCAGCACTAGCGACACCCCTTGTAACAGGATGAGAACTGGAACAATTGCGCGTTTGCTTATTCGATCACCCAAGAAGCCGCCGATCATCTGGAATGCGAACGAAGACACTGCCATGATCGGAATGATCGTCGCCGCGCTCGAGTCGGATAGGTTCACTCCGTTTGGGTCGGTTAGCTGGAAGAATATGTGTGCCGAAACCGCGCCCACCGAGAGGTTGGTCAGAGTGTGTGTGATCGATATCGACCAGAACGCTCGTGTTCGTAGTGCCTGCTTAGCGGTGAAGTCGTGCTGGAACTTCGGGGTTGAATCATTATCGTCAGGCTTCGACACCTGTTCCATCAAGTCGCTGTATTCAGGAGCACGCTTGCCAGCTATGTACGCAAGTGGAGGGCCAACAGCAATGGTGATGATTCCGATAACGAATGTGGTATCACGCCAGCCGTGATTGTTGATGCCCCAGACGATTGCCGGAACGAGCACACCACCGAGGCTCGAACCGCCAATGACGATAGCCATTGCCGTGGCACGTTTATGGGGCATCCATGCGTTGACCGCCGACATCGAAGGCACGAATCCGCCAATTGAGAATCCGAGTGAAATTATGAAATAGGCGGCGTAGTACTGAATTGGTCCCTGAAGTTGGGAATAGAAGATGAGTCCGCCACCACCAATAGTAAAACCGGCAACGACCATTTTCCCTGTACCGAACTTGTCGGTGAGCCAGCCTTCGAGGGGGCCAAGCATTGCGCCCCCGAATCGCCCGAAAGAAGCGACCCCGGCTACGAGTGCACGTGACCAGCCGAATTCATCTTCAATGGCTCTGAACAACGTGCTTGCGGCCTGAAACGTTGGACCGGAGCTGACGAGCATGTTCATCGCACCGGCAAGTGCAACCCACCAACCGTAGAAGACGCGACCGGCTTTAGATTTCGGGCCGGTTGGGTTCTCGGTTGTCATTGATTAGGACAGGACGCCTTGTGAGGTAAAACGGGAGTAGCAGCAAGAAGAGTACGACCATTTGGGTTGTGATGCATGGATGAATCAACTCGGTCGTCGATCAAATGTCTGTTTCTGGATATACACAATTTCTTATAACCGGCGTAGTCTGTCGCTCTGAATCGAAAAGAAACAATGGCGGGACCCGAATGAAAATTACCGAGATCACAACCACGATGCTGCACGACCCTGACGGGTACGTAATTCAGGATGCGACGATTCCGACTATTGATCCCAATGCGAAGGGCAAGAGCCAACTGTTCGTTCACATCCATACGGATGAAGGCACGATTGGTCTTGGATATGCACCGGGACAGCGTTCGATTCAGGCTGTGATTCACGACAGTCTGAGCGGGGTATTGGTCGGTCAGGATCCGTTCATGATCGAGAAGCTCTGGCAGGACATGTACTGGCGAGTACGTGGATTTGGTCGTAAGGGTGTGGCTTTTCAGGCAATTGCGGCTATCGATATTGCGTTGTGGGATCTGAAGGGCAAAGTGCTGGATCAGCCTATTTACCGGCTATTGGGACCTGCGCATGAGACTGTTCCGATTTACGGATCGGGTGGCTGGACGAACTATTCACAAGATGAATTGGTCGCCGAGCAGATGGGGTACGTTGAGCGAGGTATCCCACGTGTGAAAATGAAAGTCGGCAAGGATTTCGGCAAGTCGGAGCGAGAGGACATCGAGCGACTTGCCGCGGTAAGAAATGCAGTGGGTGACGATGTCGAAATCTACGTCGATGCCAACAACGGTTACTACGCCAAGCAGGCTATAAAAATGTCGAGGATCTTCGAGCAATTTGATGTTGGATGGTTCGAAGAACCAGTGCTGGCTGATGACATTCCCGGATTGGCGCAGATTTCACAAGCCACTACGATTCCCGTTGCCACGGGTGAACATGAGTACACCAAGTACGGCTTTAGGGATTTGCTGATGGCCGGAGGTGTGGATATCGTTCAGCCAGACGTCCACCGAGTTACGGGCATTACTGAATGGATGAAAGTCGCTGCGATGGCGGATGCGTTTAACTTGCCAGTTGCCCCTCACGCCGTATCGCTGGTTCACTTGCACTGTGCGATGGCGACTCCAAATCTCAAGGTCGTGGAAGTTCTGGGAGCAGACGAGCACAGCCAGGGTGTTTGGTGGACGGAGGTACCGCCGTATGGTGACGACGGAACTTGGAAACCATTTGCGGATCGACCCGGACTAGGATTAGAGATTAACCCTGATTCTTTGAAGAACAACGTAATTAGCTGATATCTGAATATCAACAACAACTAAGGAACTAAAAAATGTCTTCGGGTAATCGTCTTGAAGGAAAAACGGCCATCGTAACGGGTGGAGCATCGGGTATCGGCGAAGCTACTTCGCGATTGTTCGTCGAGCAAGGCGCTCAGGTAGTGATAGCCGACATCGACGACGGTAAAGGCAATGCGCTCGAAGCTGAACTGAATCAGAACGGCGAAGTTGCCATGTATCGCAAGCTCGACGTTACTCAGGAAAGTCGTTGGATCGAGGTTGTCGACGAGATGATGGCGAAGTGGGGGCGGCTCGATATCGTGGTCAATAACGCCGGGATGTCGGGGGCAAAGGGTAGAGCGACGGTTGAGGATACGATCGTCGAGAATTGGGACACAGTGTTCGCGGTGAACTCGACCGCTGTCATGCTTGGGACTAAGACGGCTATTCCAGCGATGAGGAAGAACGGCGGTGGGGCGGTGGTGAACGTTTCGTCGATCTTCGGGATTGTTGGATCGCCTATGGGTGCTGCGTACCACGCGTCGAAAGGTGCGGCGCGGACGTTCAGTAAGGCGGCTGCGGTTCAGTACGCCCCGGACAATATTCGTGTTAACTCAGTTCATCCCGGCTTTACCGATACGCCTATGACTCTGGATATTCATTCTCAGAAAGAAATTCGTGACGCCCGTTTGGCGATGACGCCGATGGGGCGACTCGGATTGCCAATCGATATAGCGTATGGGATTTTGTATTTGGCTTCTGACGAAGCAGGATGGGTGACCGGTACGGAGCTTGTTATTGATGGCGGCGAGATCGCTTGGTAGTAGGTTCATCCTCTCTCCCTATGGAATGTGGCACTTAATTGGTTAAAAGAGAAAGCCTCCTGTGGGTGCAGGAGGCTTTCTCGCGTCTGAGAGGCTGTATGAACTCTTGAACTTTGGTCTAGGACTTTGCCTTGTGGGCAGGGGAGATGTCTAGCCCATCATTCCGATTGCGCCGATCATTGAATCGTCGCCTTCACCTGATTTCGAGCCCTCTTTGAGTCGGCCGGTGTCTGACAAGTACGCAAGTACTGCCTGAACACGAGCATGAGCTTTTGGCTGAGGTTGTAAACGCATCTTCGAGAAGATCGAACCAATGTGTCGTTCAACCGTTCGAGGCTGAATGAACAGTTCTTCAGCAATTGCTGCGTTAGATAGTCCGCGGGCCATACAGTCGAGAACTTCACGTTCACGCTCTGTCAGCTCTGAAAGGAACTGGCTCTCACGGCTGTTCTGTGTGCCTGCAAGCTTCGCAACGATCTCGCTGGCGAGGTAGGTCTTACCTTCAGCGACATCTTTCACGGCCTGTACGAGATCGGAAAGGCTCTGTAGTGACTGCTTCAGCAAATATGCCTTGCCACGAACATTGCCCTTCAGGAACTCTCGAACGAACTCGTCGTCGTCGAAAGCTGAGAGTAGAACTATTGCCATTTCAGGGTGCTTCTCTCGAATAATTCGAGCGGCATCAACACCGTTGAGTCGAGGCATTCGACCATCCATGATTACCACGGTTGGTCCGAGTGTGTCGGCAAGCACGAGAGCTTCCTGACCATCACCAGCGAAACCGACGATCTCGATATCAGGGTCGGTATTTAGCAGCATACCGTATGCCTGACGCATGATCTCGTGGTCATCTACCATCAAAACTTTGATGTTCTTTGTTGCTACAGAATCCGTAGTCACAGCGGCCTCCTCAGGCGTTTTTTTTGCGAGCAATCGCTCAGAACCAGTTATCTACAAATTAGTCGGAACTTGCTGGTGGGAGAGTCGCAACGACCCTCCATCCAGTGAGTTCTTCAGTAGGGTCGGCCTGTGATTGGACCGGCGTCGGAGAGGCACTTGTTATGTTGCCGCCCATATCTTTGAATGACTCCCGAACGTACTCGGGAATTTCCCACTCGCTGGTGGATACTTCGTTCCATGGCTCGGTTACGAGATCGATCTCGATTGAGCCATCGTTAGAGGCAGTGATCTGCCAAACGACTAATCCACCGCCCGGGATTGATTCGGGTGACGAGAGAACAAGCTCGACCAGTATTTGCTGGCAGAGGGCTGAATCGGCGAAGCAAAATGCTTCGGCAAGAGCAGCGGGATCTTCTCGTCTGGCAACGTCGATCTGCGCAACTTTGACAGCGGGAGCCGTTAGGTGCTGCACAGTTTCGAGTACTTCAACAATGTCGATATTTTCGGTGTTTCCGGGTTCCGCTTTTGCGAAGCTCCAGATTCCACGAGAGAGGTCACGAGCTCGAAGGCTCGCAGATTCGATCATCTCTAAATAGCCACGCACCTTGCTTGTGTCTGCCTGAGCAAGATCGGGTGAGGTCGAAGCATCGATTGCTTCTTTAGCGAGTTCAGAGAATCCCAGAGCGATGCCAATCGGCCCGTTCAGCTCATGAGCTAAACCGGAAGATATGCGCCCAATAAGTTCAAACTTATGGGCTGCCGCGGGGGATACTACTGCTTGTCGGTTCTCAGTGCTCAATGGTTTGTACCTAGACCTTCGCCTGATTGCGAACGCCGAGAACTTCGAGAACCTGACGCACTTGCTTTACCCGAATCGGCTTGCGGATAAGGGTGATAGGACCGTGGTCCATCGCTTCGTCGATCAATTTGGCGTCGCCTGCACCTGTTACTAGTACTACTGGGGTTTTTAGACCCTGTAGTTCGACTGCTTTGAGCAGATCGATACCTGTTCCGCCGGGCATGATTAGGTCGAGAAATATTGCTTGGAATGTTGCAGTTTCGAGTTTTGCAATTCCTTCAGCAGCTGTACCCGCACTGGATACTGTGAGGTCTTCGCCTTCGAGTATCGCTGTGAGTAGATCGACCACTTGGGGATCGTCATCGACTAGCAGTACTTGGGGAGCGGAGTCACTCGGCTTGGGAGATTGTGCGAAGGTTCCGAGCCCATGAGCAGATCGAACCAAACCTCGTTGTTCGAGAAGATCTACAGCGGCACGAAGGGTTGTGAGAGAAACACCGTACTGTTTTGCCATTTCGTGCTGGCTTGGCAGTCGGTCGCCATGATTGACCGTGCCTGATTCGATCTGTTTTTGCAGATCATCAGCGATCGATACGTATCGCAGTCTTGGGCTATTCGTTTCTGTTCGTGAAACCATTCGATGTACTTCTCGAGCCGGTGGGGTGTCGGTGAAGTATCAGCCTCATGCTGGCGATTCACCGTCCTCTTTATGAAGGTCTTTCGGAAGACCGATACACCAGAAGTTACCATGCTCCGACACCCAGTCAAGTGGGGGTTAGCACACATCTTGTGCGTCCACACCCAAGCTCTACCGAGGTTTGTACCGAACAGAACCGGGTCGCTTCACCCGGTGGCAACCAACGGTCTGCCCACGAAACGTTCGGGGGGAGCCGACGGTGCTGCGTCTTTTCGTACTTGAGAAGCACCTATGAGTTCTAGCACGGTAGGGGCGACATCGAAGAGTCTCGCCTGATACACCGGTATGCCAACGACCAACTCAGCGCCGTCGGGGCGAATGATCGTCGTCAGCACATCGTTGACCGAGTGAGCTGAAGTATCGTCTTCAATATTGCCGTGGTCGGACGTAATGACCATGTAGGATCCGGCATTTTTGGCAGCTTCTACCATTTCGACAAGCGCGTCGGTTGCAGCACGGTAAGCGGCTTTGGCTTCTTCATAGCGCGCTGGTAGAAGGTGTCCCACCATGTCGGGAGCGGCGATGTTGCAGCAGATCAGGCGAGATGTGCCTTTCTCGATCGCTGTTACGACATCGGCAGTGATTTCCTTGGCTCGCATGCCGGGGTGGAGGTAGAAGTCAGTGTCGGTCAGTACGCCGTCCTCTTCACCGTGTGATGGCGTGACGAATCGAGTTTCGTTAGCACCGTTCACCGGATCTTCGCGTCGTCCTCGGAAGAAGTAGCCCATGTGGGACGACTTCACGCTTTCAGCAATCAGCGTGTACTCGTCATCGCCTACTGTCTCCGGCCATCGAGCAAGAAAATTCGGCGAGTGAGGCTCGGTTTGGTAGGCGACTGAGACACCGTATTCAGACTCGAAAATCGGGTGGTATTCGGCGATTGCGCAGATATCGAGATTTAGATTGTGGTCGATCCATGAACCGTCCCATTTTCGTCCGCGTGAGTCGCCTTCGGATTCGAGGAATGCGCGTGCGCCCGCGAGGGAACCGATTTTTGATCGTTGTCGATCGGATCGGAAATTGAGATCAATAAAGGCATCATTGACTGCGATAGATGGCACTGATCCGTCGGTTTTTAGAACGGCAATCGGCGGAATGTCCTGGTCGGTCTTACCAGAATCGTGGGCTGCCGAAATGATTGATCGAGCTGCTGCGATGTTGGTAACTCGTTCGTCTGCGTTACCAGTCAGCAGATCGAAGTCAGCTTTGGCTGCTGCTTCTCTGTAGTCGCGGTCCATAGCGGTCGAGCGACCGACAAGCCAAGCGAGTGACGATTCGGCGTTGTATTTCGATAGAAGCGTTTGGAGTTGACCGACGAAATCACCAGAACCGTTTATGGCGACGATAGAACTGTTAGCGGCTGAATCACGACCGTCGAGAATCGCTTGCATCTGGACATTCTCGGGCGAGATTCCGTGGCGGATAAAGACTAATTCTAAGAAGGCTTCGAGGTGATTCCATGCGCTGTGAACACGTCCGTCGCCACCACCTACTCCTGAGAGTAGAAAGCAGAAATTGATCGTCGACCCACGTTCTTTCGCACTGGCTATCGTGCCGTTGAACGCAGAGTTCTCGAAGAACTCGCCCGTGTTGATCGAATTGGTGATCTCAAGCGGAAGTTGAGGCGCTAGTTCCGTGTTGCCGATCTGTTGATGACCGGTTTCCGAATTGCCCTGAACTGCTGGGTCGAGATCCTCGAACCCGGCCCAGATTCCCGACGCACTGGTGGGTATCGAGAGATTGGAATTTCGTAACGACGAAAGATTGCGAGCAGCTGACGCCCACGGAACATATCGCTGTTCGTCGGCTACGGATTCGACGAGCGAATCGATGCGTTCGATCAGATCGACATTTAGGAAGCCACGGCAAGTTTGCAGATCGCTGATCCACGTGAGTGCGTCACGAGTTGGCGTTTCGGCTTCGAGTGATTCGACATGAACGGGGTACAGCAGATTTTTCGCCCAAACGGAATCGTGTCCGATACGCTCGGCGGCCGACACGATTAGTTCTTGATCGGTCTGATCGAGTTGTGACCAAGCGGCTTCAACTACCGATTTTGACCGTCCCCGGCTGAAACCGAGTCCATCGATTACTGCCAGAAGTGCTTTTTGCTTGCTGTTAGCCAATTCTCGTGCGTTTCCTTGTTCGTTTTGTTTGCTTGATCCGAAGTCGAAATCTAGTCGGCCACTGTCAGCCAGTTGACCTTCACATCATCCATATCGGCGTCTGAAATACCGTTCGATTCGAGCCAACCCGCAGGGAGCTCTAATACGGTGAACCACTCACCAGACGGTACGTAGTCGTTTGCTTCAGTGGCGCACTTCACTTGCCAGTCGTCGTCGCTTAGCCCGTCTCGAAGGCAAGGCGTCATGGTGATTTTATCGACGATATTGTGAGAGCGGTCGATATGTAGGATGTCGATTGGTACATAGGTGTTGTACATCCAGAATCCGGTTGTTTTTGGTCCAGGGTAGTAGAACTTCATTCCGGTTCCGGCGGGAATCGATTTTCGGCACATCAGTCCCTGTGCTCGTTCGCTTGGATTGCTGGCGTTCTCAACGATTACTTGCAGATCGAGTTCATCCAAACTCACGGTGACCTCCGACTGCCCCAGATATCCGTACTCTAGGTCACCGCAATCGGCTGAGACGATAAACGCTCCTGGGGACGGTAGAACAATCGTTGTCGGGGCTGGAGGCACAACTTCGCTCGTCGAACATGCGGCAATAAGTGCGATACTTGCCGCCGCCACTAGGGCGAATAAGGTGACGTTCACGTTGCAGATGGGATTATTCACGGATCGATGGTAGCTGACGAAATTCGTTGTTCATACATTTGGGAGTCCTACCGGAGCTTCCAGAATTTGATGTTGCCAATAATTTGAGCACTGAGCAACGTCCAACTTCGGTCACGCAAGATCCGAACACAAAAGTGAGCCCATTCGCTGCATTCAGGATTCGAAGTTTTCGATTCCAATGGTCGGCAGATGCGATGACAACTTGGGGATCGGAGATGGAAACTCTGATCCTTGGTTGGTACATCCTTGTCGCAACCGACTCTCCGCTCTTGGTTGGATTACTTGGTGCATTGCGATTCTCGGGAACTCTCACTGCGCCGATTGTTGGTGTTATCGCCGACCGTATGAGTCGAAAGTTGATGTTAGTCGTGCTTCGCGCAGGCGCTGGACTTTCGGCGTTGGCACTTTTGATATTGGCTGTAACCGATTTGATTCAGCCATGGCACGTCTTTGCAATCGCCAGCATCAGCGGAATGTTAAGACCCGCCGACAACGTTCTTAGGCAGTCGCTAATCGCCGATACCGTGCCACGAAACCTGTTGATGAATGCTTCAGGTTTAGCGAGAACAACACAAGACACCGCTCGTATCGTTGGGGCGTTGTTAGGTGCGATATTGTTGTCAAGACTCGGACTCGGCTGGGCGTATGTAGGCGTGACGATTTTCTATTCGTTGAGCGTGTTGATGGCTCTCGGTATCAGCTCAGTCAGATCGAACATATCTGTGAAGCACGTGAACCCCTTTACCGAGATGAAGCAGGGAGTACGATACATGGTTGACTCGTCGGTGATTCAGCCGATCATGTTCCTTGCTTTTCTGGTGAATGCGACGGCGTTCCCGCTTACCAACGGTCTACTCCCCGTAGTCGCCCACGACATTTACCAGCACGACGAAAACGGACTGGCGTTGATGGTTGCTGTGTTCGCTATAGGTGCGCTGGTGGGGTCGTTGTTGATGGCGGCAGTCGTGAATTCGCGCCGGCCAGAGCGGTTCATGATGATCACGATGGTAGTTTGGTACGTGCTGCTGATTTTATTCGCTCAGACCGATTCGAATGCCATCGGTCTACCGTTGTTGGCATTGATAGGAGCGTCGATCAGCTTCTGTATGGTTTCGATGTCGGTCGTATTGATGACTTTCACCAAATTCGAAATGCGTGGGCGGGTGATGGGCATTCGAATGCTGGCGGTTTACGGACTACCAATGGGGTTGGTCATTGGAGGCTGGCTGATCGAGCAATACGGGGTGCCCTTTACGATTACCGGCTACGCAATTGTTGGGCTAATAGCGCTCGTGTTTTCCGTATTGAAATGGCCGAAACTGATCACAGGTTTCTCGGCCGAAGAGCGAGGGTAGTGAAGAACACGATGCAAAGAGATATTTCGGTGCTAGCAGACGTGTTTCATCGGTTTTCTTCTGTCGAATCGCAGAAGATGTCGCCGTTTTATGCGCACTTATCGGCAGCGATCTCAAATGACACGGAACTGTTGGAAATCGTCTCTGCTGCGAGTGATGGTCAGCCTGCTCCCAATCTTATTTTTGGCGCAGTAAGGCTTCTACTAGACAACGGTCACTCGCCGAGCTTGTTGGCAAGATACCCACAGTCATTTGATGACGATTGGTCCACAGAAGCATTTGGAGAGTTTGTTCTAGCCAATCGGGACGAGATCATACCAATCATCTCCAGTCGAAAGGTCCAAAGCAATGTTGTGCGGAGATCGGCAGTATTGCTGCCGGGATTGATCGAGTCGTCTCGATCCTTTGGGGGCAAGCCGTTCGTCAATGTAGAAATCGGAGCGAGCGCGGGTCTTACGTTACTTTGGAATCAATACAGATATCGATACCACAGCGGAGCGGGTGACATCGAACTGGGATCACCAGCGTTCCCGTGGGCTGTGGAAGTCGAGACCGAAGGAAATATCGCTCAGGTGTTAGATCATGGTTTTCCTGAGATTGCAGCAAATGTCGGGATAGAAATAGACCGTGTCGATATCAACGATCAAGATGCAATCGGTTGGCTGCGTGCGCTGATATGGCCGGAGCATGGAGACAATCGAGGATTGTTCGACGCAGCGGTAAAACTCGTCGGATCAAACCCGCTCGACGTCAGGTTTGGCGACGCGCTGGAGTTGCTGCCCGATCTGTTTGTAGAGTTGCCAGACCGGTAGCCAGTAAACGTCTATCACAGCCACACTTTGAATCAGTTTTCGACTGAATCGAAGCTCAGACTGGATGGTCTATTGTCGGCTGAATCCGTTAGCCGCCCCATCAATCAACTCGGATTCGAGGGTGGTAATTTGGGCAATTCGATATTGAGCCTTACGACGTTCCGAGATGGAGAGAAGGTTTCAGCAATCGATCTTGCACACTGCGAAGCTCACGGGCGCTGGATTAAGTGGCTCTAGCGAACCGCTACTGCACGTGGCCCCATACGTCGGAGAGCTGTGACGGTCGGTCGCTGCTTCGTGCTCGCATTTTTTCGAGGTTGTAATCGAGCCCAAGTCCCGGTCCGTCTGGGATTCTGATGAATCCGTCTTCGACCTCGTAAGGCGTATCGAGAATCGAATCTTTGTCTCGAATACCGACTTCCTCGATGTTGTATTCCTGTGCGTAGGGGAAATTGTTGCTTGGTGCGAGCAGGTGGGCGTGCGCAGCAGTCGAGCCGTACGGCTGTGTGTTGTGCGTCGTCATCGTTGCACCGTGAGCGGTCAATACGGCTTCGATCTTCAAAAATTCGGTGATGCCGCCAACTTTTACAACGTCGGGTTGAACGATATCGGGTCGACCTTCACGTATGAGAGTCAGGTGCTCCCAGCGTGTGAATGAGTTTTCTCCGGAAGCGATAGGAATGTCCAGAGCGTCGGCAACTTCAGCCATGCCAGCGTAGTTTCTGATGTGCACAGGCTCTTCGAAATGGAACACACCAAGATCTTCTAGCTTGCGACCAATTTCGATGGCGTGGTGCACAGAGTAGGCGCTGTTCACGTCGACCATTACATCCATGTCGTATCCGACTTCGTCGCGAATCGCCGTTACCGTTTCGATCGTCAAATCTCTTGGATCGTCGATCTTGCCGGGAATTGCCGAATGCAACTTGTACGCCGAATAGCCCTCGTCGCGGAATCGGGCCACACGCAGAGCCTCGTCTTTGGGAGCCATGTCGCGAGCAAGCGAGCTAGCGTAGACCTTGATTTTTTCGCGTCGCTTACCTCCGATGAGGTTGTAGATAGGCGTGCCGAGAGCCTTGCCTTTGAGATCCCATAGTGCGATGTCGATTCCAGCTGCCGCGGTGAGCAGTGCTCCTTGCGGACCAGCGACCGCGCCGGCTTTGAACATGCTGTCCCAAATCTCTTCCGAATCGAACGGAGATTTGCCGACTACGAGAGGAGCGAAGATCGTTTCAATGGCAGCTTTCGAAACGTAGGGCGCGCGGCGGAAGCACTCGCCGAATCCTGTGATTCCTTCGTCGGTGTGAAGGATTACATATGGGTACTCTTCGTCGAGTACTAGACATTCAACGCTAGTTATTTTCATCGGGGATTATTTCTTCTTCGCTGCTGCTGCGGATTCCATCGCCAACCATGTCTCTTAGGTTTCTGGGTATGGCAAAAGTGATGCTTTCTTCGCCGGGTCCAACTCGGTAGACGTTTTCGGGCGATATTGCCTCAATAACGGCTTTTACCTGTTTTTCAGGAGTCGATGCCCCTGAGGTGATTCCGATTTTTTCGATCCCTTGGAGCCAAGAGCGATCGAGTTCTTCGGGGCCGTTGATGAGATGCGCAGGCACGCCTTTTTTAATGGCGACGTCTTTGAGTCGATTGCAGTTTGAACTGCTCTGGGCGCCGATCACTAGTACAAGCTCGGTCATATCGGCAAGCTCTGTCGCAGCCGCCTGACGGTTAGTCGTTGCGTAGCAAATATCGTCACGAACAGTGGCGTTGGGATGGCTCTTCTTGATTTTCGAAACAGCCAGAGCAGTGTCGTTTACCGAAAGGGTGGTCTGGGTGAGAACAGCGACTTCAGCGTCATCGCCCCAGTTAGGGAGGTCCCAATCTTGACGTTCGTCGATCAGAGTCATGTCGGCTTGTCCGGTGGTTCCGATGACTTCCTGATGACCTACGTGTCCGACGAGAACGATCTTTTTGCCTTCCTTGGTGTATTTCTTCGCCTCGTTGTGAACCCGTGTGACGAGCGGGCAGGTGGCATCGAGAACGGTTAGCCCACGTTCTTTGGCGGTCGCGTAATCGGATGGTGGAGAACCATGAGCAGAGAAGACGACAACCGCGCCTTCTGGAACTTCTTCGACCTTCTCGACGGTTATTGCGCCTTTTGCTTCGACATCGGCAACCACTTTGGGATTGTGGACGATCTGATGTTTCACATAGACCGGAGTGCCGTACTGCTGAATGGCGAGGTCGACGATGTCGACAGCGAGATCGACTCCGGCACAGAAACCTCGGGGGCTGGCGAGATACACGTCCATCTATTGGCGGCCTATCTTGTGAAATCGAGCTGGTGAGAAGCGTCTTTGCGTGTTTGGACCGGTTCCGTCTATCAGAAAGATGTGAGCCAGCCCAAGCGATAACAAGTATATCGACGCCCGCACGTTTAGTCGGTTCTGGTCATTAGTTCCTCGGGAGGACGAACCAGCAAATATCGCACAACAGTTTTTTTTAGGCTGTGGCTCAGCGGTTGGTCTCTAGTGGATTTACGCGGTCTACGTTACTCGGCTGTCAATCTCGTCATTGAACTCGGGCTATACAGAGAGAAACGGCGAGGTCCGACCTTCGAATCAAGCGAAACAGTCAATTCATGGGGGCCGGGCGTATCTGCGACAAGTGAAATCGGCACCTGGTCCACGCCGTTTGGCCACGAGACACTATCGACACTTACACCGTTACTTAAGATCCGAAGACCCGAGGAACCAGCGTCAAGGATCAACGTATTTGCCTTGCTCATTGTCAACGGCCGACCCGGCGATCCTCGGAATCGCATGGATATGTCTGTGACTTCACCGACGCGCAATATCAAACTATCGTTTGGTGAATCGAATACCAGGTCAAATCGATTCCCAACAAACCGATGGAGTCCTGCCAACAAAAGTGCCGTCGCCCCCATGAATATCGATAAATACAGAAGCCAATTAGTCTTTTGCTCGACAATGATCGTGTACGTGCTGAAGTGAGAAATCTGAGCAATCACGTTCTGTCCGTCCTCATCATGGACACTCGGGACTTTCACCCATTCGCCATTTTCAAACACGGCGATAGAAATTGATGAGAAATCAGGACGATCTGGCAGCCAATCGGAGTCATAACTTAGTGCCATATCGATCGGAGGGTCAAACTGAGATCCGCTTGGACCCAACTTAACGACTGTGCCCACTGTCCGTACCTCGGCAGTCTCAGAATTCAATTCAGGATCGTTTGCCGGCACAGCACGTTGTACTACTTCATCGACTGTCACCATCTCGACTCGTTCACCATCACCTTGAATAGCTTTCATGTTTGGTGAAAAAGCGAGCATTACTCGACCGCTATCCGAAGAGGAAATTAACTGCGAAGTAGTTGTCAGATTCTTGTTATCTACTTCGGTAACCGCAATCGACCCGAGATTGTCGACCGTAAATGTCAGTGCAATTCGAGCCTCCACACTGACGGCATCCCAACCTTGATCTGGAATTGCCGCGGCTGAAATCACCACAACCCCGATCTCATCATCTCGGTAATAGAACTGGATACCAGTCCCCTCATCTGGAACAGGAACACGAATTGTTTTTGATACGAAGTCACCAATCGTATCTACCGATAACCCTGCGGTTGCTGAATCGATCGTTACTTCGATATCTGTCGGTTCACTTGGGGACGCAGGATTACCAAATCGATCTTCGACATACACGTCGATTGTGTCTGACACTTCTCCGGGTTGGGTTGGTTTAGCTACTCCCACAATTTTGATTTGACTGGCTTCTCCGGAAACAACAGTAACCACAACGCTGACGGGAGTAAGACCAAAACTGGAAGGAGCTGAGACTGTCAACATGACCTCACCAGTGCTCGTGTCGGAGAAAATCACCTGTCCTGAATCGCTGCCATTTTGAATCAGAACCGGAACCTCTCCAGGACTCGGAACCGAGTTGAATGAGCCACTCTCCGATGAACTCAATATCATCAACTCAAAGTCGTCTTCTACTTCGATGACAGAACCGTCCGAATCCAACAACTGCATCGTGATCACAGTGTCGTCACCCGCCACAATCACGCTGGTGCTGAGTGCGACCGAAATTTGGCCTATATCTTCCAACCAAGAAGGAGGTGTGGGCTCAATCGTGGGAACAGGTGTGGGAGACGGAACTGCCGTTGGCGGTAGCTGAGTCGGCGCAATGATCGGCGTTGGCCCGACCGTTGCTGTCGGTTGGATCACAACGAAGGGAATTGCAGATGGAATTGGAGTCGAAGTCGACGTCGGCTGCGGAACCGGCACCTGAGTCGAAACCGGCGTAATCACAGGTTCTGGCGTAGGTGGTATCAGGGTCGCAGTTGGAGTAATCACCGGTGTTGGCACAGCTACAGGAGTCTGAGTCGGCGTAGAAGTTGGCACAGGGGTCGGTGCAGCGGTCGGCCCGGGTGTCGGGGTCGGAACCGGCGTTGGAACTGCGGTAGGTGTTGGAATTTGGGTTGGTGTCGGAGTAGGCGACGGCGCGATCGTTGCCGGAATAGCTGTACTTGTGGCAGGGGCCGG
>JABIHL010000085.1 GCA_018649665.1 Chloroflexota bacterium
ACAAGATTCAGCAGATGAAACGCCGTGGCGAGCCGATCCCAATGGTGACGGCATACGACTACACGGCAGCTCGCATCGTCGATGCTTCAGGGATTCCTATGATCCTTGTTGGCGACAGTATGGGGCATGTTGTTCTTGGTCACGACTCAACAATTCCAGTAACCGTTGACGACATCGTTAGCGCGTCGGCTGCCGTTGTTCGTGGTACGACCAACCCACTCATCGTTGCTGATATGCCGTTTCTTAGCTACCAGATCGATGCCGAAACGGCTCTACGCAATGCCGCACGCCTCATTCAAGAAGGCGGAGCACAGGCAGTCAAACTCGAAGGCGGCAAGACGGTTGCCCCTATTGTTCGCCGGCTCGCAGATGCTGGATTAGCGGTGATGGGCCATATTGGTCTTACCCCGCAGCATGTGAATAAACTCGGTGGATACCGGGTGCAAGGCAAGACTGACTCGGCAGCTAACGAGGTTCTCGAAGATGCAATTGCACTTCAAGAAGCTGGGGCGTTCGCTATTGTTCTCGAACTAATTCCTGTCGAACTGGCAAAGAAAATCACCGAAACACTCGATATTCCTACGATTGGAATTGGTGCGGGTGTTCACTGTGATGGTCAAATTCAGGTCTTCCACGACATGCTTGGTCTAGATCCCGATTTCAGGCCACGTCATTCTGGAAAATACGCCGATCTCGCTTCAATCATTCGAGATGCTCTCGAGCGGTACAGCGATGATGTTCGTGAAGGAACGTTCCCGACTGACGCACAGTCGTTCTTCTCTGATGAATCCCGAGTTCGCGAGGAATCGAAGACCAACGACTAGATCGATAATTGCCGCTTATTCTCTGGATTTTGCTCCGTCCTCCGTTCTTATTCCTTCTCCTCTAGGGAGAAGGTTAGGTTGAGGGGGAACGCTGATTTAGCCTGCTGCTTTCGAACTTGACCTACTCTCTCGCTAATATGTCTCCTACTTCGCATTCCCCCTCACCCAAGCCCTCTCCCTCAGGGAGAGGACTTCATAACGAAGCCAGCTGTGCCCAATGCAAGTAATTCGTACTGCCGCGGAGATGCGGGAAGTTCGGCGCGGGCTGGTTGGCACTGTAGGACTCGTTGCTACTCTCGGCGGTGTTCACCGTGGACACACTGCGCATTTGGACACGATTCGACCGCACTGCGATGTGATGATTGGATCGTTGTTTCTGAATCCAACACAGTTTGGCGAAAACGAAGATCTTTCGACATATCCGTCGAACGAAACTTCTGATCTTGTTGAATTTGAAAAACACGGAACTGACTTCGTATTTGCACCTTCGAAAGATGAGATATACCCACCGGGCGAAACCCTTGCAGCGGTTGATCCTGGTCCAATTGCGAACTTGCTGGAAGGTGCGCACCGGGCTGGTCACTTCGAGGGAGTGGCGACTGTAGTTGCACGGTTGTTCTCGATTATCTCGCCAACCAAAGCTACGTTTGGCGAGAAAGATGCCCAGCAACTTCGAGTCATTCAGCACGTGAACGAATCACTGGGTTTCGGCATAGAAATTATTCCGATTCCGACGGTTCGTGAAGAAGACGGGCTCGCCATCAGCACTCGTAACATTTATTTGTCTCTCGAAGAACGAGAAGCCGCAACGATCCTGTTCAAAGCGCTAACTGTCGCCAAATTGTCGTTCGATTCAGGCGAGCGATCAGGCGAAGTGCTGCGGTTCATGCTCGATTCGATATTAGCCGGAGAGCCATTGGCAGAAGTCGACTACGCATCGATAGCTGATGTCGATACTTTCGAAGAGCTAGACCATGTCGATCACACAGCACGGGCGTTGTTGGCGGTAAAAATCGGCAACGCTCGGCTCATAGATAACTTCCTGCTTGCGTAGGCTCGTCAGTCAAATTGGACTCCTTACCCACCTCACTTTGCTTGGATCGAGAAGAGACGTTAGCGACTGTAGAAAAACCAATTGTCAGAAAATCAGCCACCACAACCACTGGGTTACCTCTACGATTTAGCGCATGAAAATTCTTGTAACTAACGACGATGGCTTCGACAACCCCGCGATTTGGTCGCTGGTGCGGGCGGTAAAAGATCTCGGAGAAGTGACAGTCGTCGCTCCTGCTGGCAATCAGTCTGGTGTTGGCACGGCGCTTACGCTCAGAACTTCATTGAAAATCAATGAAGCCCCGAGCCGGGTAGACGGCGTGAAATGCTACGCAGTCAGTGGCACTCCCGCCGATTCGGTCGTTTTAGGACTAGATCACATCTTGGTTGGCGGTGCCGATGTTGTCGTATCGGGCATAAATCCCGGCTTCAACACGAGTCGTAACGTTTTCATATCAGGCACGATGGGTGCCGCAATACAAGCTGCGGCAAAGGGCGTGAAGGCCTGTGCATTCTCGATGGATGTCGAGGGTGATTTCGACGACCCAACCGTAAAGGGCGTGATTGCTGCGATCACTACTGAACTGCTTAGCCCAGATACTGAGCGAGGCGCACTGTTCAACGTGAACATTCCCGCGTTCGGAGATACTCCAATCGAAGGAGTTGAAGGTGCTGCTCCAGCACCTTCTGAGTTGAAGAGTCTGATCGAGGCACACAGCGATGGGGGATACGAAATTATTTCTGGTCTTGCGGTGAACATCGACGGCTTAGAATTAGCTCCCGGTACCGATCTCGAAGTGCTTAGCCGCAATCGAATCGCGATTTCTTCTCTCGAAGGCCCAACCCTTGCTCACCAACCTCACGATCCGACACTTCAGAGAATGATTGAAGCTGCGAACTGCGTTATAGGTTGACGAGCGGGGCGCGACTATTCAGAATCTTGCCAGAACCTAAATTATCGATCACCGACATGGGATCGATTTCATCTGGTGAGAGGATACCCCGTGCTCTACGAACTACGCGTCTACGAATGCCTGCCGGGTCGACTACCCGCAATTAACGCTCGATTCGCCGACCACACGATCAAGCTTTTCGAAAAGCACGGCATCAAGAACATCGGCTACTGGACTACCGATGTCGGTGATAGTAATCACGAGCTTACTTATATGGTGGCGTTCGAAGATGCCAACCAGCGAGCCGAAGCATGGGCGAGGTTCCGAGCCGACCCGGAACGGGAACGTGTGTTCGATGAGTCGCACAAGGACGGACTGATCGTGAAGAACGTTCGGAACCAGTTGCTCACACCCACACCGTATTCTCCACTGCAATAACTGTTCGCCATCGCCAGTTGGTTGCCTGAGAATTGGCGACCGGCAGCTCAATCGAGTTAATAGAAAATGCCAAATATTCAGAGACTTCAAAACCTTTCGGGTCAGGCTCACATCGTGGGCGTTGGCGAATCGAACAAGCTCGGGAAGGTTCCCGAGAAATCGCCACTGGCACATCATTCAGAAGCCGCGATCAACGCGCTGGACGATGCGGGGTTCGAGTTATCTGACGTCGATGCTCTGTTCACCGCTGGTTGGTCAACATTGGACGTCGCCGAGTATTTGGGCATTCAGCCTCGTTACACCGACAGCACGTCGGTAGGTGGATCATCGTTCGTGATTCACGTAGCGCACGCACTCGCTGCGATTGCGGCTGGGTACTGCGAAGTCGCACTGATTACACACGGTCAGTCGGGTCGTAGCGATAGGGCGCCGATTCCACGGAATCCCGGCACGCCGATGGCACAGTACGAGGCTCCCTACGGCATCATCGGTCCTCCCGTTTCGTATGCGATGGCCGCTCGGCGTTACATGCACCAGTACGGCGAAGATCGAACACGACAGGCGATGGCAGAGATTGCAGTTTCGACTCGCAAATGGGCGAATCTGAATCCGATGGCGTATTTCTACGACAAGCCGACCACGTTCGATGATTACCACAACTCGAAGTGGGTAGCTTGGCCGTTTCATCTGCTGGATTGCTGCCTAGTGACCGACGCCGGAGCAGCGATCGTTATTACGACTCCTGAACGAGCGAGAAACGCTAAAAACGGCAGTGTGAAGATTCTTGGTGCGGGCGAGGGACACGATCATTCCGGTATTTCGCAAATGCCAGATCTCACAAGCGCGTTCGGTAGGCACACAGGTCCCCAAGCGCTGGAAATGGCGGGTGTGACACATTCGGATATCGATTTGGCGATGATCTACGATTCATTTACGTATACAGCCTTGGTCAGCCTCGAAAATCTCGGGTTCTGTGCACCGGGTGAAGGACCTGACTTTGTTGCCTCGCAGCGAACCGCGCCGGGCGGCGACTTCCCTATGAATACCAATGGAGGCGGACTTTCGTACACGCATCCCGGCATGTACGGCATATTTACTGTCGTTGAGGCAGCGCGGCAATTACGAGGACAGGCGGGCGACCGACAGTTGGAAGATTGTAATTTGGCGGTGGCTCACGGTACTGGCGGACTTTTATCCTCAACAGGAACAGTCGTATTGGGGGCTGACTAGATATGCCCAACGCAACACCAAAACCTCAGCCAGTTCCGCAGCCCGAGTCCGATCGATACTGGGAAGGTCTCAAGAACGAAGAGATTTGGCTCCAGCGATCGAAGGCGACCGGCAAATTCCAGTTTTATCCAAGAAACTTCTCGATATCTGATCCTGAAACGGGAGAAGAAGGAATCGAATGGGTGCAAGCATCGGGCAAAGCCGAGCTGTTTACGTTCGCGATCGTCCACGCCGCTCCGCACATGGGTTTCGTTGGGGATGTGCCGTACATAACTGCTCTGGTTCAACTTGAAGAAGACGTAATCGTGCCAACGAATATTGTCGGGATTACACCCGAACCTGAGTCTCTTCAGATCGGGATGGCACTAAAACCGGTGTTCAAACACGACCCTGACGGTCAGACGCTCTTGAAGTTCACTCCAACCTGATATTCGCTGTGTAAAACAATCGGCGTAGTTTCGCGGGCAATGCCGAGTTAGAATTGTTACTTCGTCACACGAACTGTTTCTAGTGACGGGTAACGAATCACGAATCTCGACCATGAAAACAAGAATGCTTGCTTCAAACTTCGCGTCATCGTCAGGCGACACTCGCCGTCTGCTTCGACGACTCCGAACTAAGGGTGCATAAGCACCCCGCAAATACTCGCGTCCTTCTTTTTCTTTTTTATTCGAGTCGAGGCAACTCTCACGATGGTCAATCACTTTCTAAAACTCAGCGACATCGCGCCTGAAGAAATTCAGCCGATACTCGATCGCGCTATTGCCTTAAAATCTGGGGCGACTAGCAACGCGCTCGCTGGCAAGTCGGTGGCGATTTTGTTCGAGAAGCCTTCTCTACGTACGAAGCTTTCGTTCTGGGTCGGCACTGAAAAACTCGGTGGAAATCCAGTTCACTTTGCACCCGAAGAGGTTGGTCTCGGAAAACGAGAGCCTGTAGCCGACGTTGCTCAGGTGATGTCTCGCATGTCGGATGTCGCTGTGATTCGTACATTTGAACAGTCGATTATCGAAGAGTTCGCGAAGAACGCCTCGATACCGGTCATCAATGCACTAACCGATGCCGAGCATCCGTGCCAGGCGCTCGCCGACACGCAGACTATTACCGAGCAGCTCGGTAGTGTCAAAGGTGCCAATGTAGCGTTCATAGGTGATGGCAACAACGTCGCTGTGAGCCTCGGATACGCAGTTGCCGGTCTTGGTGGGCACCTAACGGTCGCATCACCAGATGGCTACACCGTTCCTGCTGAAGACCTTGAAGGTGCGAACACATACGGTGCAGCAGCCGGTGGAAGCATGAAGCAGGTTACGAGCCCGCAAGAAGCAGTTGCCAATGCCGACATCGTTTACACCGACGTGTGGACGAGCATGGGTCAGGAAGCCGAAACCGCCAAGCGATTGGTCGATTTCGATGGTTACCAAGTGAACCCGGGCTTGCTCGACCAAGCGTCGGTAAATGTGAAATTCATGCACGATTTGCCAGCGCACCCCGGCGAAGAAATTTCGCATGGACTGCTGTACGACTCAAGATCGGTTGCATTCGATCAGGCAGAAAACCGCCTGTGGGCGCAAGCGGCGTTGATGGAAAAGCTGATTCAGTCCTAGCGATAGCGTTTACGAAGTTCTTCACGAAGCACGAGCGTGCGTTTTTCGCACATGCAATTATGTAGCGATAGTTTGTTCGATCACGAGCAAGAGAAAAATTAGTCCCCCATGGCACTCCCCGTAGTAGCAATCATCGGCCGACCAAACGTCGGCAAATCGACTCTGTTCAACCGTTTGGCGGGTCGGCGAATCGCGATCGTAAGCGATATTCCCGGAACCACTCGTGACCGAGTATCAATCGACGCGGAGTGGGGGCGACATCGATATCTGGTTGTCGATACCGCTGGTGTTGAAGATCGGCCACATGACGATTTGATGTGGGATGACATCAAGGCGCAGGTCGAGATTGCCATTTATCAGGCAGACGCGATCATCTTTACTGTCGATGTGAACGACGGCGTGACCGATGCTGACCAAGACGCCGCCGATATGGTGCGACGTGCCGGAAAACCTACCGTACTTGCTGCGAACAAGGCCGATACGCTTGCCCGTGAAGACATGATCCACGAGTTCTACGCGCTTGGTCTTGGCGAGCCTATGCCCATTAGCGCCTACCACGACACTGGTATTGGCGATCTGATGCAGCAAGTGTTCGAGCAACTGCCACCATTCGAAGATGAACCAATTGGTCAGAACTCGATTCGAGTATCAATCGCTGGCCGACCTAACGCCGGTAAGTCATTACTGTTCAACGCAATCACGGGCGAAGAGCGGGCAGTTGTTAGTCCGGTTGCCGGAACAACTCGTGACACCGTTGACTCTCTCTATGACTACGAAGGCACGCGAATTACGTTCCTCGATACGGCTGGACTACGGCGAAGAGGCAGTGTCGAATCGGGTATCGAGAAGTACAGCGCCATTCGAACTCTCGGGGCGATCGAACGATGCTATGTTGCCGTTCTAGTACTCGATGCCACCGAATTTGTAACCGCGCAGGATCAACACATCGGTGGCTACATCGACGATGCTTCGCGCGCAGCCGTTGTGGTTGTGAACAAATGGGATCTTGCTGAGGAGTTAGGACTCGATAAGGCAGAGGCAGCAGAAGCTGTTCGAAACCGGTTCAAGTTCATTCCAGACGTGCCGATCGTGTTTACTTCAGCTCTAAAAGGCTGGGGAGTCGACACACTGTTGCCCACAATTTTGGATGTGTACACAGAGTTCTCGAAGCAAATGCCTAGGGCCGAAGTTAGTCGGGTAATTTTCGATGCAATGGGCGACAATCCACTACCGGGCATCGGCACCAGACGTCCAAGGATCTATCGCTGTATCCAAAGTCGGACCTCTCCTCCTACGTTCTTGTTCACCGCACGGAACCCAGAACTAATACACTTCAGCTATCGCAGGTATCTGGAGAACAGACTGCGAGAGCAATTTGGATTTATGGGTTCTCCAATGAGATTGGTATTCCAAACTCGAGACGATGAGTGATCTCGCAATCGCAATAATTATTCTTGTAGTCGCCTACTTTATTGGGGCGATTCCCTTCGGCGTGGTAATCGGCCGAATTTTTCGCGGCGTCGACATTCGTAGCTACGGTAGTGGCGGATCGGGTGCTACAAACGTAAATCGAACGCTCGGCCCGATTGCAGGCGGCGGAGTTTTAGCAGCCGATGTTGGCAAGGGACTTGTCGTTGCCGTTCTAGCGCGATGGGCAGTGGAAGGCGATGCTTGGCTAATTGCTGCTGCTGGTACAACAGCAGTTATCGGGCATATGTTCCCGGTTTACATTAAGTTCAAAGGCGGCAAGGGCGTCGCAACCGGACTCGGTGCATTGGCGGTTATTTCCCCAATAGCGGCAGGTATTGCACTTAGTGGAGTCGGAATCGCTGCAATCACCCGATATGTGAGTTTGGGTTCGATTATTGGCAGCGGACTAAGTCTTGGTCTGCTCATCATATTCAGTATTTTCGAACTCACGATTCTTGGATGGGAACACGATATTTGGTATCTGCTGTTCGCCATTCCTGTCCCTATATTCATCTTCTGGAGCCATAGATCCAACGTCGATCGACTGGCAAAGGGTGATGAATCTAAGTTAGACGGCAAGCCAACGCCGCGCAGGGCGCAGCGAACCCCGTAAACTGCACGGGTGACACAAATTGGCATCATAGGCACGGGGGCTTGGGCATCCACCC
>JABIHL010000086.1 GCA_018649665.1 Chloroflexota bacterium
ACATTCCTATTCCGAACCAACGTGAATTCTAATGTTGACGAGATCAGCGAATAGATGAGGAAAAGCAAGTGAAAATTCCGATAGACCAGATCTTCCCGGACCCCGATATGCCTCGCTCAAAGAAGCCCAACGGACGTCGAGAAAATACACGTTCCGTACGCTCGAAACGCGATCCGGTAGTTCTGTCTACGGACAACGGGTACCTCCTTCTCGCAGGCGAACGAAAGCTCACGGCGGCCAAAGAAGCTGGTGAAGTTGCCGTCGAGTGCACCGTCAAAGAAGAAGTCACCCCGCAGGAGCGTTGGGAGCTTTCGCTAGCGGAGCAATACCACTCTTCTCTCGTCCCAGCGATGGAACTCGGACGCGCATTCATGGAGTACCGAGACAACCATGAAGTGACTCAGCAAGAGCTGGCTCGACGAACCGGAATTACCCCCGGAACAATTCATCATTACGAGAGCCTGATTCGCACGCTCGACCCTGCCCTAGGCGAGCGAGTAAATAGCGGTGAACTGACCTTCAAAGAGGCACGTTCGATCGCTGATATTGACGACCATGTTCGACAGAGAGAAATCGCTCAGCCATTCATCGACGGACGGCTCTCTAGCGTCCACGTCGAGCGCATTGTCGGGCGAGCAAAAACATCGGCGACACTTTCAATCGAAGACATCATTGAAGAGGTTGTAAATGGAAAGCGCGCACCCGAGCGCGAGCCAGAACCGGTTGCAGTAATTCAGCCAGCCATCCCTGTCGAAGCCGACACAGCGCTGATCGAAAACGCAGTGTTGAAAATCGCTGGAGAACTCGATGCAATGCAACTTCAGGTCATACCTGAATACCGACGACTCAAGCTCATTAGCAGTCTTCGAATTCTCGATAGCCGGCTGAAGTCAGCACTAGCAAGTCTTAATGGAGGCGTGGCGGTACGGCAGTCAATTCCAAAACAGTACACCGCAACAACCAAAGTACCGGTGTAGCCCACCGGTTACGACCTGGACAGTCTGCTTATTAGCAGGCGCGAGACATCCAGGTCATTGCGCCAACAGGCACGTAAAACTGAATATCGCGTAGAGACAACTTGATGAAATGCTGAGGTTTGTGCGGACACACAAACCCCACGCCGTTAGAAACCTTTTTGGGCTCTGAAGTTTCTAGTCTAGTCTCCGCTGCGAGCCCATGTGCCCCTCCAATTACGCCTCCGGAGGGGCACAATTTTTTAATGGCAAATGAACGTTGATACCGACCGTAACAGCTTTGCCCACTCGCGAGAACCCCCCAATCGCATCTCAACGGGCATACGGGATTTATCCGGTAACGGATGAACTTCGATCAACTGAATGAAACAGCCGATCGAAAATAACAGACGTTACAGCCCTAATATCCCAGCAGCATTGTCGTGAAGAATCAGCGGTCGAGCTTCTTCGCGAATATCCAATTCATCGAACTGATCCATCCAAGTCACGGGTGAAATGTAGGGATAGTCAGAACCAAACAAAACCTTGTTGCGCAGACGGCCGCCAGCTTCCGCTATCAATTCCTTAGGAATGTAACGAGGGGCCCATCCGGAAAGATCGATGAATACGTTCGGTTTGTGCAAAGCAACCGCAATCTGCTCCTGAATCCACGGCCAAGCAGGGTGAGCCATGATAATCGTCAGCCCCGGGTGCCTTGCGGCGAGTGAATCAAACCCGGGAATCGGGCGTGAATACGCCAGCTCGAATCCACCACCTCCCGGTGTATTCGCTCCGGCTGCTGCGTATCCAGAATGCATCAACACTGGAATTCCCAACTCCTCAGCTTTGGCGAAGAGCGGAGTGAACTGTGGGTCGTCTGGAAAGAACGCTTGATGAATTGGATGGAGCTTTAACCCGCGAAGACCTAGTTCCGTGACGGCACGCTCCAACTCCACAACCGCTGCATTGCCCTTTCTGGGATCGACACTAGCGAAACCCAAGAGCACATCGGGGTGCGCTGCCACCGTTTCGGCAACATAGTCATTTGGATCGGGAAGATCACCGGTTTCTGTCTCAGCATCGACCGAAAATATGACCGCCATAGTGTCGATAGCTCGGTACGTCTCAACCATCTTCGCCACATCATCGGGTTCGTCGGACATACGAAACATTCGACGCAACCCTGGCTCAATTCCGTACTCGGGAATCCCCGGCATTCGAGGGATATGAGCATGTATATCGATGGCTTTCATTTTCAATTCCTGATTAGTGCGATTCAAGCTCGAATTTCTTGAAAAGAACTGCGAGCTACCCCACGACCGACATGCGTGAGATCGCACGTAAGGGTACGTTGTTCGCAGCGGTATATCCGCTCGAATGCGGACCCTACGCTCGTCATACTTCGCACAGTCCTTGGCGAACTCCTAGGTTAAACTGATATCGTTCGCAACTGAAATCTCTGTTTAGTGAGAATGTGACTGGTCGACAGCGGGAACTGATGTGGAAATAGTAATTTGCGACGACGATCCTAATCAGCGCGATTCAATTCGTGCCTGCTTCGAAATTTCCGGCTCCAATAACAATTTCACCGAGTTCGAACTAGGATCTGATGCCGTTGAACATTTCAAACGCAACAAAGCCGATTTAATTTTCCTAGATATGGGACTTCCCGACATGTCGGGCCTTGAAGTCCTAAGATCTTTACTAGATTTCACCGACGCTCCCGTAATTGTTGTCAGCGGTAACGACACCTCGGAATCGGTAGCGCAGGCACTCACGATCGGTGCCGACGACTACATCACAAAGCCCTTCGTTCCAATTGAGCTTTTGGCTCGCGTCGATGCAGTGACCAGGCGCGCATCAGGAAGAAAAGTCGAACGCACCAGCTTCACATTCGGTGAGATAACTCTGGATTTCGATCGCAAACAGGCTGCCGTTGCGGGCGACAAGGTTGATCTCAATCTCACCGAATGGGACGTACTCAAAGGGTTACTGTCCGAACCAGGCGTAGTGGTCGACTACTCGACGCTAAAACTGCAGGCTTGGGACAGCACTGAGGTATCAGACGCCGCGGTCCACATGGCGATTCGTCGGTTGCGACAAAAACTCAAACAAGGTTCTTCCGAGACTGAAGGCGACGGACTCATTCGGGCACACCGTGGCATCGGTTATTCGATCAGCATCGAATAAACCAGATATGAGCAAAACGCTAACTGGCGAGTCAGGCTATCTCTTGGCCGTCATTGGCAAAATCAACGAAAGCGCTGCGCCAATAGCAGCGATAATTCCGGCGAAGATGATTACGCCGTGAAAACCGTTCTCTTGATTGATAAACCCTGCGGCGATTGGTGTCAGCGATCCGATTACGGCTCCACCAGAGAACATCAGCGCCGTTCCTGAGCCTTCTGAGCCCTTATCGATCATGTCCATCGCCGCTGCGTTGATGATCGGCATCACCGAGAAGAAGAAGAGTCCAAGTACAGCAATCAGAGCAGTCATAGCCAATCCTGAATCGAACTGTAGGAACAGGAAGATTAAAATCGTCATCGAGCTCATGGCGAACGATATAACCGGTCTTCGACCAATGCGATCAGAGAGATTACCCATGATCGGCGTCGAAAGAATTCCAGCCATAGTTATGAGAGCAACGTGCAGCCCCACGAACGTATCGGAATAGTCGAGCTCTTCACGCATGTAGATAACGAGGAACACTTGGAACGAGTTGTGAATCGCCCCTCTGAGCGCTCCCAACAGAGCCATTCCGAGCACGCCACGGTTGCTCAGTAACTTCTTCGCTGAACCGAAATACTCACGAAGGCTCACATCGCCTTTTGATTCAGCTCCCGCAGTTTTGAACTTTGCGACCACCACGAATCCGGTCATGAACATCGGAATCGAGATAATAACCGCAAGCCAGCGCCAATCGATTCCGCTGAACACCACCCATGATCCGATCGATCCTGCTAAGAGGAATCCGATAATCAACGGTGAAGTCGTATTTCCTATCTGTGCGCCCGTTAAATGAGCAGCCATAGCGAAGCCCCGTCGCTTGGGGTATCTGGCTGCCAGCGTTCCGAACGCCGGTGCGTGCCAAAGCGAGGTTCCGAACCCGACGAACACGACTCCGACTAGGAGCACCCAGTAGACCGGTGACACACCAATGACGATGTAACCGGCTCCGACTAGCAGCATCGATACAAGAAGAATCCAGGCGATCTTCTTGCGGAACATGTCGGTGAGGATGCCGGCGGGAATGTTGGCGATTCCTGACGAAATCGACTGCGCCGACGACATTCCACCGATAGCGATGTCTCCGAGTCCGAGCGTCGATCGAATACTCGGAATCATCACCAACAGAGCGCCCTGCCCGAAGTGTTTTATTCCATGACCAGCGGAGAGGCCGTACATGAGACCTAGGCCGGGGGAGTCGGAAGAGTCTTCATCGTCGGCACCGTCATCCTGAACTTGATTCAGGACCTCGTCTGGGGGTGTCGATTGGGTTGTGTCGGGGGAGTCTGTATTTGGCAAATCGAGGGCAGTGTACGCCTGCCCTCGATGCTATGTATGGAATTATTGCAAACGATCAAGAGTGTCGTGGGCGATTTCTAGCATCCAGTTGATGTTCCACTCTTTCTGATCGCTCGTAGGGCCGTTGTGAACGCTGATCAGATCCGAGCCAATTCGAACGACAGCCATTGCGCCAATTCCGCCTTGATCGATCGTAGCGGTCAGCGAATCTTGGTTTCCGCTGCGCTGTTCATCGAACTTGATTCCACCCTGAGAGAACTCGTTCTGGAGTAGCTCGTAGTGGGCCATCGCTGATTCGTCGCTGTTCATTGTGATCAGTGCGACCGATGCGGAGTGCTCGTTCAAATCGCTTACGTACCAAGTTGTGCACATTGTGATTACTGCTGGGTTATCGGATTTCGCGCTGTCGGTCGCTGAGCGAGTTTTGATCTCGAACGGCTCTGATGCAGGCGGAAGAACGTTTGCGCAGCTATCGGGATTGATCACTCCACTCGCAAGCGGTAAGCCATCGGATATTTCGACATCTTCACCAACAGCCGGGTCAGTGGAAGGTTCAGCAATGAGAATAGGAAGATCATTGACAGCATCGGTATCGAGCGGATCTGCTCCGCCACGTGATTCGCCGTTCGGGAATAGTTCATCATCGTTCAGGCGAGTGCCATCTGTGGGATCGGGGATGCCTTCAGAACCGAGTGCTCCGTCGAGAACAACGATCATATCGTTGTCAGCTCCTAGGTCACCAGCGATTGGCATTCCCATCGAAACGGCACCCGGGTCGGTGGGCTCGATAGTGGTTGGATCGTTTTCGTTTGCGGCGGCGACTTTGCCGGCAGCATCGTCGGCTACGTGTTCGATTCCGCCGGGGGACTTGGAGTCGGACCCGCAGGCTGATGCTGCGACGAGTGCGAGTGCCATGATCGACATCGCGGCGAGAGTTATAAATCGGTTCTTAGTAAGCATTATTGAAATCCTAACGAGTTTAGAAACTAGGTCTTGCAAGGTATGACGTACGAGAATCCGGATTTGTTCCACATATACTGCGACGATCTGCAAAAGGCGCAATTACTGGAGAGTTAGCAATCATGAATCTCGGAATTTCAGGACGCATAGCCGTCATTACTGGCGGCAGCGAGGGCATTGGCAAGGCGGCGGCGGCGATTCTTGCTGAAGAGGGTGCGAACGTTGTGATTCTCGCTCGCACGCAGAGCAAGTTGGACGCAGCGGTCGTTGAGATCGGCCAAACGGCTGTTGGGTCGATTCAAGGGATCAGCTGCGATGTGAGCGACAAGGCTAGTGTCGAATCCGCGTTCGAGTTGATTCTGGCGAATCACGGCAAGGTCGACATTCTGGTGAACAACGCTGGTCAGGGTAATGCGAACACGTTCGATTCTTTGACAGCGAAGATTGTTGACGACGACTACCGGCTGAAGATCCACGGTGCGATGAACTGCTCCAAAGCGGCGCTGCCGAGCATGCGGACGCAGAAGTGGGGTCGGATTATCAATATCACGACCGCCGCTGGAAAGGCTGCTGGCTACTCGACGTTGCCGACAGCGATGTCGCGGGCTGCTGGTATCGCCATGACGAAATCGATGTCGAAGGAATACGGTGTCGACAATATTTTAGTGAACACCGTTTGTATCGGGTCGATTCGTAGTGCGCAAAACATGAAGCGTGCTGAAGAGGCCGTTGCTTCGGGTGCTGTTTCGACTACTGAGGAGTACTACATCGATCGGTGTAAGAACGTTCCGGTTTTGCGGGTTGGTGAGGCTCGAGAAGCTGGCGATTTGATTGCGTATTTGGCGAGCGATCGTGCGAGCTACATCTCAGGAACTGCTATCAATATGGATGGTGGCGCTGCTCCGGTGGTGTGAGCGCAGGTTTGCATCCCCGTTCCCTCCTTTGGGAAGGGCTGAGGACCACGTCGTAGACATGAGCCGAGTGACAAATCACGAGCGCGACTAACGCCAGATTGCAGCTCGCGACCAAGTCGTCTGACGACGCCCAGAGCCAAACGCCCGCGCTTGCCGGTGGTTTTTGGTCGGCTGGTTCTTGGTTTAGGTTGCCATGGGTTGGTGGATTTGGTCAAGTACGTCTGTCACTGTCATTGACACGCGGCGATATGAACTGGTATCAATTCATAAACAACACGCATGAGGATATCTCAATTGACTCTTGTTACTGAACTGGTCGGTCCATGGTCCTTCTCAAAATTGTCATTTTTATCTGATTACTTGACAGCATTTTCTGAGGCAACTTCCAAGGTAAAGGGAAAAGTCAGCTACTTGGATCTATTCGCAGGAACAGGTCGAGTAGAAAATAAAAACAGCGGCGAAGAGCGAGATGGGTCCCCGGTGATCGCCGCAAGGCTTTTTCCAAACATCAACCATTTAGTTCTCTGCGATATCGACGAAGTAAATATCGCTTCAGTAAATCAGCGTGTGGCGTCTCTCGTGTCTCCAAAGTACTTCGAAACAATACTTGGGGACAGCAACGATCACGTATCAAAGATTCTGGCTAATGTTCCAGAGGTCTACGGTGCTGCATTCGCATTTCTTGACCCTCACAAACATAACCTTAAATGGTCGACCGTAAAGGTAATTGCAGATCACAAAAGAAAAGCACGATACAAGATCGAATTATTTATCTTGTTTCCATTTCACATGGCAATTAATCGCGTGCTTGGCTCGCGACGTACGCTTAACAGCAAATGGCCCGATCAAGAATCCGTTGTCGATAGCGTGATGCCGGACGATTGGCGGTGGAAAGCGCTTCTTGACCAACAGGACAATGGAGAAATTACTCGTGAGCAATTCCGACACCGGTTCGTATTCTTGTACTGGCAAGGCCTCCGTGAGCTCGGATATTCCTATGTCCCAAATCCGAAACTGATCACAACCCCCAAAGGACTTCCTCTTTACACGCTAATTTTTGCGTCCGATCACAGTGCGGGGAACAGAATAATGGAACATGTCCTACACAAGCAGATCAGATTTGAAGAGACGATGCCAATGCCACTAATGTCTGAGCCTTGGAATTTCTCCGATACTCCCGACTGGTACACAGAACTGTAGCAGCATAGGAATACACTCATGCCCGGTCTTAGCGCAATCGAATGGACTGATCGAACTTGGAACCCTGTCACAGGATGTACAGCGGTGTCACCCGGCTGTGATAACTGCTACGCGGAACGAATCGCTACCAGATTCAAGAAAGATTTTTCTAAAGTCGAGCTTCATCCAGAGCGATTGAAGATACCGATCTCTTGGAAGTCACCAAGCAGGATATTTGTTAATTCAGTTAGCGATCTTTTCCACCCTGAAGTACCGTTTGAGTTTGTCCAACAGGTTTTTGATATAGCCTCAGCGTGTGAAAGACACATTTTCCAAGTTTTGACTAAGCGACCTTCACGTATGAAGCACTTCAACGGAGTTTGGCCACAAAATGTATGGGCTGGTACGTCCATAGAAAATGCCGAATATAAATGGCGAATAGACCAGTTACGCCTCGTTCCAGCCTCCATTAGATTCTTGTCCATCGAACCGCTCATCGGGCCAGTTGGAAAACTTGATCTAGATGGAATCGATTGGGTGATCGTGGGTGGTGAGAGCGGCCCGGGGCATCGACCATTGTCAGAGGACTGGGTCACGGAAATAAAGTTGCAGTGTGATGCAGGCGGCGTTGCATTTTTCTTCAAACAATGGGGAGGCCATACCAGTAAAGCTGGCGGTCGAGAACTTGATGGAAGAGTTTGGAACGCGATGCCAGAAGGCATAATGACGAGCAACGCTATCTAGGGAGATTGCCCGAATCAAAAATGAACCCGCTATGCGATAGGGTCCCGCGTGATTTCAATTGGGGACACGTGTACTCGACTGTCAACCTGATCTCCGAAGTTGGTTATCCGGACCTCGAGTACCGCTTCACGTGAAAGCCTTCCAGTAAATTTAAACAGCGCCCAGAATATCGCCCGCTGCTTCGAAGTTATCTCTGCCTTGAGAGTTGAAGTCTGTATGGCTGGCGCGATCATTCCGACACTCGGAAGATGCCGAGCTAACCACTCTAGCCTCATCTCTTCTTGAGGCTGCAAGGTAAATAGCAATGGTCCGGTGTCAAAGCCATCGTCGTCAGCAGGACTAAATGTCCATCCTGAAAGGGCACTTTTCCAAACGCCCTTGATCCTAGCCAAGTCATCGAATCTCACGTCGACAGTCTGATTGGACGGATTTTTTATAGACATACCAACGTAATACGATTTACCCAAGTTAGACACAACTGTTCCTTGACCAACTTCTCGGCTAATTCCAGCCACGTCAAGAAATAGGGTCGCATCGTCGAGGTAGCGAGCGCGCTGAACCAGATAAGCCAGTGATACTGACACCGCCAGAACGATCAAAGTGACAATTGATACCCAGAGATCAAGTTGAAAGCCGCCTTCTTGACTGGATTGAGCAAGAAGTCTCGCGGAATCTGTACCAACGTCGATGACAACAGTCGGAATCGGAATCAGTGTCGAATCAGGCGGGATTGTCTGGCTGGGTTCCAAATTATTCGTTTGGCAATCTCTAAACCCCCAACCGCTGCTCAACTGCGCCTAAAGCTTCGTCGATGATTGTGGTTAGGGTGTCGGTTTCGTCGGCTGTGATTGTTAGTGGTGGGGCTATTGGGAGGATGTAGGCGGGGACCCTGATCCAGACGCCTCGTTTTCGGAGTTCCTCTGTCAACATCGCATTTACTCCGACTGAGGAGTCGAAGTGTTCTTTGGTCTTGCGATCTTTGACGAATTCGATTCCTTGAATTAGTCCCACTCCACGCACATCGCCGACTATAGCATGCTTTTCTTTCATAACCTGCAAGCTGTCTGCGATTTGTTCACCTCGGACTCGTGCATTCTCGACTAGACCTTCTCGTTCTACGATTTCCAAGTTCGCAAACGCAGCTGCGGCACCGCCGGGGTGGGCTGAGTAGGTGTACATGTGGGACCAGACTTTTTCGGGTCCGCCTGCGAAGGCGTCGGCGATTTTCTGGGTGGAGATGGATCCGCCTACTGGGAAGTAGCCTGAGGTGATGCCTTTGGCGAAGGACATGATGTCGGGGACTACTCCGACGAGGTCGGAGCCGAACCAGGTGCCGAGGCGGCCGAAGCCTGTGATGACTTCATCGAAGATCAGCAGTACACCGTACTTATCGCAAATCTCGCGAACCATTGGCCAGTAGTTGGAGGGTGGTACGACTCCGCCAAGTGGTTGCGATACGGGTTCGCCGATAACTGCGGACACGGACTCGGGTCCTTCGAAGAGGATTGCTTTTTCAATTTCGAGCGCTGCTCGTTCGCCGTTTTGTTCGGCTGAGGTGGCTCCGTAGGTGTCGTGGTAGTAGTGGGGTTGTCCGACGGTTACGACGTTGGCGGGTTTTGGTTGGTAGTCGTGTCGTGGGAAGCCGGGGTGGCCGCCGAGCCACATGGTTCCGTAGGTGGAGCCGTGGTAGGAGCCTTCTCGTGAGATGACTTTGTAGCGTCCGCGGTCGCCTCTACGTACGTGGTACGCCTGTGCCATTTTGAGGGATGATTCGTTGGCTTCGGAGCCGCCTTGGCAGAAGAATGTTCGTGATAGTTCGCCGGGTGCGATTTCGGCGAGTTTGGCGGCGAGTTGGATCGTCTTTGGGGTGGCGCCTGAGTAGACGTTCATGCTGATGGATACCAGCTGATCGTAGATGGCTTTGGCGATTTCTTCCCTGCCGTGGCCGGCGTTGCGGAAGTACATGCCGGAGATGCCGTCGATGAATTTGTTGCCTTCGACGTCGGTTACGTAGATGCCTTCGGCGGATTCCATGAGGAGGGGTCCGCCTTCTTCGGCGAGGAGGGTTTGGTTTGTCATGCCGACGTGCATGTGGTCGAGGACGGCTTGGCGGAGGGCTTTGGGGTCGTTGGCGGCTGGTATTGGCATGGGTCTTCGTTTCTCGCGCTCGTTACTTTGTAACTCGGCTCGGGAGTCTCCTATCCCTAGCCCTTTCCGTCTGGAAAGGGGACGTTGCGGGCCGGGATTGGGTTAGTTGGCTTGTGTGTCGTCCTTCGACTGGCTCAGGATGACATTTGGTTGGTTGGGTTAGTTGCTTTTTTGCTTATGCTGCGAATTTAGTTGGTGTTACGCCCATTATGGCGGCGAGTCCGGGGTCGATGGGTTTGCCTTTGTGGGTGTTTACTCCGGAGGCGAATCCTTGGTCGGTTTTCAGTGCGTTGATTATTCCGTGTTCAGCGATGCTGATTAGGTAGGGAAGTGTAGCGTTTGATAGCGCTGCCGTGGCTGTTTTCGGGACTGCTCCGGGCATGTTGGCGACTGCGTAGTGGACTACGCCGTGGACGGTGTAGGTGGGATCTTCGTAGGTTGTTGCGTGGGTCGTTTCGAAGCAGCCGCCTTGATCGACTGCGACGTCGACTAGGACTGATCCGGTTTGCATTTTCGCTATTTGGTTTTCTTTAAGGAGAACCGGTGGTCGACGGCCGGGTGAGTAGACGGCTCCGATGACGACATCGGCGTTGATTGCTGATTCTTCGACTGATTCTTTCGTTGATATGACGGTTTTTAGACTGCTGACTAGGTGGGCGTTATCGGAGGCGAATTGGTCGAGGCGGTCTTGGGTGACGTCGATTAGCGTTACGTTGGCTCCGTTGGCGAGTGCCAATAACGCGGAGTTTTGTCCGACGGTTCCGGCTCCGATAACTACGACTTCAGCTGCGGGTGCGCCTTGGATTTTCGATAAGAGCTTGCCTAAGCCACCGTGGGCTCGCTGGAGGTGGTGTCCGGCGGCGTGAACGGCGAGTTGTCCGGCGATGGCGCTCATGGGGGCGAGGATAGGAAATCTCGTGCCGGGATGAGTGACGGTTTCGTAGGCGATTCCGAGTACGGATTTACTTAGCAACGTATTAGCTAACGGCAGGTCGGCGGCGAGGTGGAGAAATGTGAAGAGTGCGGAGTCGTTTCGGATGAGGTCGTATTCGGAGGGCTGAGGTTCTTTGACCTTCACGATGAGGTCGGCGGTGGACCAGACTTCTTCTGCTGTTTGGGCGATTTGGCAGCCGACGTTGCGATATGAGTCGTCGCTGTATCCGCTTCCGGCGCCTGCGCCAGTTTGGATTAGGATCGTTTGGTTGCGGCTGGTTAGCTCTTTAGCACTTTCGGGTGTGAGGGCGACGCGGTGTTCGCCGACTTTTGTTTCGCTTGGGATTCCGAACAGCAATTAATTTGTCCTCATTGCGGGTTCGTTGTTGAAGTTGCTTGCTAATAGTAAGGGCAGGAATGACTTTGTTGGAGCTATTAAAAGTGAGTGGCGGTGTGGCGGTCGTCGGTGTGGGTGTCGGATGGACGTTTTGCCCCGATTTTCATCGGGGTGACACCGGTTTGTGGGTTTGGGTGGAACAAATTGGTTGGCTCGTGCGTTCTGTTAGTGGGTGGGCGTAGTATTTGACGCATATTTATCTTAGATAGGGGCTTGGAATGTTTCGATTAGTTAGCTTGATGGCTTTGGTAGTTCTGGCGGCGATATTTTCGGCTTGCGTGTCGAGCAGTTCGGGCGAGGCGCCGGAGCCGGTGGTGTCTGCGATAAATCCAACTTCCGAGGCGGGTTCGGCGGCAATTTCATCAGCGGCGATTGATGCTGTGACTTGTGCTGGTGTGTTGACTCCGATGGAGGATGAGGATGAGGGCGATCTGAAATTGTTCAGGGATTCGCTAACCGATTCAGTTAAATCTTCACAGCCACAGATAGTGTCGATGTGTTCGGCTATGTATGACACGAACTTGTCGGCGAGAGAGTTCTTGGCGGTAGTGCTTATACAGTTCAAGTCGGATGATTCGTCGGTGGATCATTACGAGTTGATGAAGAGTGCATATACCGAAACCGGTGACGGGTTGTCTGAGATCAATAATGCTGATGAGGGCTTGGTTGATGTGCTTTCAGTATTAATCGATCAGGACGGTATCGGTCGGACGATAGTGATGCGTCAGCGGGAATGGGTGGTCACGGTGTCGACGGGCCCGACGATGGCTGAATCGCTGTGGAATGTGGGCGATATCGAGGCGATTGGTCGGGGTGTGCTGGATAGGGTGAAATAGAGATTGGCGTTGGTCGCGGGCGTTAGTCGCGCTGGTTAGGCGCGGTCGTCATCGGATGACTCGGCTCCGCGTCGCAGTGCGTTATAGCTCCGGGCGTCGTCGAACGACTTGGTCGCACGTCGCAATCTCCTACCCCTAACCCCTTCCATCCGGAAGGGGGACCTTTGGCGTTAGGTGCGGTCGTCATCGGATGACTCGGCTTCGCGTCGCAGTCTCCTTCCCTAGCCCTTCCATCTGGAAGGGGACGGTTGTACGGGGGTGACGATGGCGAGAGGTTCGGTGCTATTCGTCGATGATTACGGCTGGAATGGTGAATGAGATAGTCGTTCCGACGTCTATTTCACTCTCGATGTAGATGTGGCCGCCATGCAGTTCGACGATCGATTTGACGATGGTGAGTCCGAGACCGGCACCGGGAACGGCTCGCACCTCAGCGTTGTCGACTCTGAAGAACGGTGTGAATACCTTCGAAATGTCTTCTCGACTAATACCACCGCCGCGGTCGGTAACTTTCACAATGTACTTGTCGCCTTCAAGTCCACAGAACACATTGATAACCGACCCTGGCCACGAGTATTTCGAAGCGTTGGAGAGCAGGTTTGTAACCAACTGCGCTATGCGGGCGGAGTCGGCGATTGCTCGATAGCTCGAACCGTTGGTGGTATCGATATCAACGGTGAGTTCCTGATCCCGGGAGCTTACGTGAAACGCGTAATCGTTGGCAGTGTCAGATACAACCTTTGGTAAGTCGATAGTGGTCAAGTCGAGTTCGAACGAGTCAGTTTCCGCTCCTGAAACGTCGACCAAATCACTAATCAGTACCTCCAATCGACGAGCACTACGGGAGATCACTTCAGAATGAGCTTTGATTCGATCTCTCGATAGAGTGTCGGATTTTTCATCAAGAATGTGAGCAAAAGCGGTCAAACTGGTCAGTGGAGTACGAAGCTCATGCGATATTTGCCCGAGGAAATTGCTTCGCGCTTCAGCTGAACGTATCAGTTGAACGTTTGCATCTTGAATCCGTCTGCGCCGGACTTGTTCGAAAAGTATCGCCTGGCGTGTTGCTCGCCTACGAACCGAGATAGCGTGGAAGCCGAATACACCTGCACCGACAATTACAAATATCGCCATTATTCGGTTTGCAACTACTTTCCAATATTCTCCGCCATCGGGCGACATAGCTAAGCCGGCAAGGGTGAGAGCTATTCCTGTGAAGGTGATAACAATGACGAAACGTATTCGCCCAGTACGCATTGAAGCCATGACGGCTACTGAGTACGGCACTCCCGCAGCGACACCTAATGGCAGGGCAAGATCGAGAATGAAAAAACCGACTACGAGCGCGATTGTCCAGGCGTATGCAGATGATCTGCTAAGCAGCGCTTTAACTATTCGTTGGTTCAACGGCATATAGATCTGTCGAGTGTCGAGTGAAGCGTGGTTATTACCTGCGTTCGTACCTACTTCTCCACCCGACTGGTCGAAATCACGACTCAGCCAGCCCATAGTTCCAATATCTACACCAAGTATCAATTTTCGAGCTTATTGGTTCGTTTTGAATTTGACCTAGCACGCAATGCTTTTGCGGTTTTGCTCAGGAGCAAATGGCGATGTACCGAGAACCGTTATATACACGGGCTATTCTTGCTGACGTGTATTTACCGTGATGGTACGCAGTTGATTTCATACGCAGTTCTTGTTGTTATTCCCTGGGTGAAGATCGGTGCTAGCTTCATTTACGTACTCTTCACTGGCATCGAAGAAGAGATGTACTCATGCCGTTGTTGCCAGTATTGTTGAGTGACGATGTTTAGATTTCTTGGAAAAAAGCGCCCGTTGGTTGTCGGATTGATTCTCGGCACATTGCTGGGTGTGATGATTGCGATTGGCTACGCGGCAACGAGTGCTTGGTTGTGTTCGGGCATTCGCAAGTGCCCTGCTAGCTGGGAGCCGTATGCGATAGTTTCGGCGATTATCTTGGTGGTGGTCGTGATTACGGCGGTTGTCGTTTCTGTGGTGGGTGCGAGGGTGTACAAGATTTTCGATACGTCGATTGGCGGCGATAAGGCTTACGAGCCTAGTATCGGTTCGCCGCTAAATGATGAAGAAGAGCGAGACTCTTAGGCCGTTGGGCTAGCGCTGCATTGGTTGTTGATTATTCGTTGCGCTGAGATGAGGTCGTTCTGACCTGAATCGCACGTATAATTGGGCGGTTGATTTTGTGGATTGTTGAGATTTGTTGGCTCGATTGCCGATAAATCTCGCGGTCAAGATGCTCATGGAGGGCGCATTAACGTGCTTCGGCACGGGGTAGTCCTCCCCAGAAATGAAAAGAATTTTCCGAATGGCAGAAACTAACTTCGATCTTGTTGTTATTGGTGCGGGTCCTGGCGGATATCACGCTGCGATCAGGGGTGCTCAGCTTGGCTTGAGCGTTGCGGTTGTTGAGAAGGACGACGGCACTGGAATTGGCGGACTCGGTGGAGTTTGCTTGAACTGGGGTTGTATCCCTTCGAAATCGCTTCTGAAGAACGCCGAAGTGGTGAACCACCTTACGCACGCTGAAGACTGGGGCATTGAAGTTGGCGAGTGGTCGGCAAGCATGTCGAAGGCTGTCGATCGTTCCCGCAAGGTTTCGAAGGCTCTTACGAACGGGATTGGCTTCTTGTTCAAGAAGAACAAGATCACCCTCGTTCAGGGCAAGGCGACTCTGAAATCATCGACTCAGATCGATGTTGAGGGCGGCGAGACCCTTACTGCCAAGAATATTGTTATTGCAACTGGCGCACGAGCGCGAAGCCTGCCGGGTCTTGAGATCGACGGCGTGGACATCATCACTTCTCGGCACGCTCTTGAACTTCGAGAGCAGCCGGAAGCTGTTGCCGTTATCGGTGCATCGGCTATCGGTTGCGAGTTTGCTTACTACTTCAATTCGTACGGTGTGAACGTAAAGATGTTCGAAATGCTCGGACACCTTGTTCCTCGCGAAGACGAAGAGGTTTCGGTTGAGTTGGAACGTCAGTTTGGTCGACAGGGAATCGAGTTTGCTACTTCTGCCAGCGTTTCAGGCGTTGAGAAGAAGAACGGCCGACTTGCTGTTCAGTACGAAGTTGGCGGCGAGAAGCAGGAGTTCATTTGCGACAAGGTGCTTCTTGGTGTTGGTGTTCAGCCGAATACCGATGGTATTGGTCTTGAGAACTTGGGTATCAACACTGTTGGCCCTGGCTTCATCGAGGTTGATGGCAACATGCGCACGAACGTCGGCGGTGTTTACGCTGTTGGCGATGTGAACGGCAAGCTGATGCTGGCTCACGTGGCGTTCGATCAGGGTGTTGTTGCTGCTGAGACGATTGCGGGTCACGATGTCGAGCCGATCGAGGATTATGTGAATATGCCTCGCTGCACGTACGCTCAGCCGCAGATCGCTTCGATTGGTCTTACCGAGGCGCAGGCTCGCGAGAATGGTGTGAATTTGAAGATCGGTAAAGTGCCGTTTGCGGTTGCTGGTAAGTCGGTTGCGATTGGCGAGCCGCAGGGCTTCGTGAAGGTGCTTACTGACGATGACACGGGTGAGGTTATTGGGGCGCATATTATTGGCCCTGAAGCTACCGAGTTGATCGCTGAGATTGGCATGCTGCAAATGCTAGAAGGCACGAACTTGGAGCTGCACAAGATGACTCATGCGCACCCGACGCTATCGGAAGCAGTGAAGGAAGCTGGTGCGGCGGTTACGAACGAGGCTATTCATTTCTAAAGCCGAAGGCTTGTTTTCTGAGAGATCGTATATAGAAGCCTGAGTCGCGAGATTCAGGCTTCTGCTTGTTAATCGGTATGTGAGCGATTTCGATGCGGGTACTTGGGTTATTTGAGCTGGCTTGATCCGTTCTGATTAGCGTGATGCTTTTCGAGAACCCGTGGACGGCACTCTGGAAAAATTAAACTCGGGAATTTCGGTTCGGAAATTGCAACCCGACACTTTTGTACCAATTGGGCTGCCCCAATTCCCTTTTAAATCGCCGATAGGCTCATCTTTTAGCGTTTCGCGTCGACTTTCGTTGACCGACCTCTCAGGTGTTGATACAAATACTCGGCGACTGACGATGGGAGGGGTTGTTAAAGGTGAAACTAACAGGTCGCTGAGGTTCAAATGTCGAGACAAGCAATCATCCGAGTATCCATCTCGCTAGTGCTAGTAATGGTCGTGATCACGGCAATGATCGTGCAAACCAACGTATCGAAAGCAGCTAATCTATACGTGGGCCCGGAGCTCGTTGAAGTTGTTGGCCCAACCGGCGGAACTGCCAGTTTCAGCCCCACGACTTCCAGCTGCGGTTCTCTTTTACCACCGGGTGTGCTTCCTACTGGCTGGAGTACTGTCCAAGCGAATTACATTAATGTCGACATCATCATCCCGGCTGGAACCGCCGCTGGGGACTATGAAATTTGGATCTACTACGTTGGTTGTTCAAACGCCTTCTCCACCACTGAAAAGGTAACTGTACGAGTTCTGGAGACCGAGCCAACACCGACTCCGACGCCAACACCGCTCCCGCCAACCGCTGAAGAGCTTCTTGCACAGTTGACTATTGAATACGATGCTCTCGTCTTGACTCACGCCGAGGAGATAGCGACGCTCGAATCGACGATTGCAGGCCTTGAAGCAACAATCGAGCTGTTGGAAGATACGATCACAGGGCAGATCGCCCAACTAGAGGTACTGCAGCGTACGAACGATAGTCAGGACATCGAGCTGATTTATTTACAAGCAGCTATCGACGAACTAGAAGACGATATCGCCGATCTTGAAACACAACTTGCTGAAATAACCGCTTTGTACTATTCAATGCCGCAGATAGCACGATCCGCAAACGGTAACGGCAGAGGTCGCTAGATTAGATTACGACTAACGTCGAAATTCATTACAAAAGCCTGAATCGTTTGATTCAGGCTTTTTTTATTTGAAGCGGGGTTTGATAGGTTGTGTTTCTACGCTATTTGTACGTTCACAAAGGATGATGATGGCTAAATGCGAGAAGTGTGATCAGGACAATGCTGCAGACGCTAGCTTCTGCACATGGTGCGGGACTCCGCTAGTTCCAATGGTCGACCAAAACGTCATCCCAGATCGCGATCTTGGGCAGTTGATTAGCCAAACTTTTCACCTCTACGGAAAGAATTTTTGGCAGTTCATTCTTATCGGCCTTCCGCCTCAAATACTGGGGATCGCAGTGTTGCTCCTGATTTCCGATGTTCCGCAAGGATTTACTTCCGGTTTCACGTCTGAAGCAACGCGTGAAGCAGCATTCGAAGATCTGGTCGAGGTTGCACCGCAAATGTTCATCCTCGGGATCATAAATGCAGTGGCGACTGTGGTTGTGCTCGGCGCGACGATCCACGCCGTAGGGAAGCAATATCTAGGTCAAACTATCGATGTGATGGAGAGTCTCCGGAAGGGATTCTCAAAAATACTCATCTTGATCGCTGCCATGATTCTGATCTTCGTGGCATTTATTGTCACTGCGCCTTTCATAGTTTTTCTCATCGGTATCCCTATCGGCATTTTCTTGGCGATTTCTTGGGCATTTGTGTTCCAGGCAATAATGATCGAAGGAAAAGGGCCGATATCGGCTCTCGGAGCTAGTTACAACTTAGTGAAGGGGAGCAGGTGGCGTATTTTGGGCATCGGGATCGTATTTATATTGATCAATTTTGGCATTCAGGTTCTGATCAGTACTGTCACGAGCACTGTCGACGGTTTTAGTCAGCCACTTGCCACTGTATTTTCATCGATCGCTTTAGCCTTGCTGGCCCCTGTGATGTTCATCGGGTTGACGGTTGTTTATTTCGATCTTCGGTCACGAAGTGGGGGGTTGACGTTGAATACGTTGTCGGTGGATATGGACGAGAGAGTTACTGGATCGGTAAGTTCGGAAGACTTACGAAATTTGTAGGTTTTCCTCGTACTAACTGAGTGGGTTCGTGTGAGTTATTGGAGAAGTTTAAATAATGACTAAAAAGACGAAAATTACTCGGTTGTTTACGGGGGATGATGGGCGGTCGCATTTCGAGGATGTTGAGATTGAGATGGAGCCGAATATTGTTGGGCACATTTCGGAGACGCTTGGTGCGACTGGAATTGTTTTTCGGGAGACAAGCGGGGCGTACGACTACGATTTTCATACGGCTCCGGCTCGGCAGTATGTTGTGAATCTCGATGGTGCGGTTGAGATTACGATTGGGTCGGGCGAGAAGCGGGTTTTTGAGGCTGGCGAGGTGTTTATTTGTGAGGACACGACGGGTCAGGGTCACATTTCACGGGCTGTGAACGGTGAGATTCGGCGCTCGCTGTTTGTGACGCTGGACTAGGTAGTGCGTTAGTCGCGGTCGTCATCTGCGATTGGTTCCATCGTCGTCGAACGACTCAGTCACGCGTCGCAGTCTCCCCCTCTAGCTCCCCCTGTCCGGGGGAGGACCGGTCAGCTCCGCGGCGCAATCTCGTTAGGTTCCATCGTCGTCGAACGACTCAGTCACGCGTCACAGTCTCCCACCCTCTAACTCCCTCCCACTCTGGGAGGGAGGACGGTTAGTTCCGGGTGTATGGTTTGCGCTGCGTTGTGTGGATAGCGCGTTTTGAGCATCAGAAGAGACTTATTTTCGTTTGACGACGATCCCGACTGCAAAAACATCCCAGCCAGACACTCCACGAAATTCTTGGATTCCGTTTAGTGCGCTTGCTATCCAAATCGTTACGGGCGTTGCGAGTCAGACGATGGTGTTCGTGGCACTTTCGGAGATGGCGGGCGATTTCGGCGTAACTCTTCGGACGATTTCGTGGGTGGTGATCGTTCAGGGTCTGACGATTAGCGCAGTGATGATGCCGATGGGCAGGCTTGGCGACATCATTGGCAGGCGCAAGGTTTATCTCATTGGATTAGTAGTGTTCGGGATTGGAATGGCATCGACCGCCCTATCCACGGTGTTCGCAATACTGATCATTTCTCGGGTTATAAGCGCAATAGGCAACTCGATGGTTCAGTCGGTTGCAACGGCAATGACTGTTTCGGTATTTCCTGAAAATCAACGTGGAAAAGCGCTCGGCATGCAGGCCACGCTTGTTGCTGCTGGAATAGCGACGGGTCCGGTTGCTGCGGGACTCTTGTTGCAGTTTTTCAGCTGGCAATCGATCTTCTGGATGATCATGATCCCAACAGGTATTTCACTGGTTCTTGGCTACACCTTGCTCTCAGAGCAACTAGTCAGTAGGAACGTCCCAAACAAGCGGCCGGCGTTTGATTGGACAGGTGCCGTGGTATCGGCACTCGTCATCACCATTGGTGTCGTGCTCATCAACAATCCGTTCGGCATCGGCGTGCTATCGCCACTGATGATCGGTGGAGCCACGAGCGTAATTGCTCTCTTAGCCATTTTCATCTGGTGGGAGCTGAAATCAGACTCCCCGATGCTGCAGCTAAGGTTGTTCAAGAGTCGGCAACTTAGTTTGTCGGTTGCCGTTAGGTATTTCGGCTTTCTGGGTCAGACGGCCCCTACTTTATTGATGCCTATTTACCTGATCGGCGTGAGAGAGCTTGAAGAAGCAGCCGCTGGTGGTATTTTGTTTCTGACTTCTATTGGAATGGGATCAGCAGCCCAAATATCGGGTCGATTGGGCGATCGCTTTGGGGAGATGAGGTTCCAAGTTACAGGATTCGCCGTTCTTACTGTTGTAGCCCTTTCATATTCGACGTTCACGGCTGAGACCCCAATTGGGATTGTGATGGTAGGGCTTGCAGTGAACGGATTCGGGCTTGGTTCTTGGGCTGTATCGAACAACAGCGTCGTGGTGGGCTCGGCACCGAGAGAATTTATGGGTGTAGTCGGTGCGCTGACGAATCTGACTAGAAACGTTGGATCGGTAACTGGGCAGGCGGTTGCCACGACTGTTGTAGCCGGGGTGATGGCGAGTCGAGGATTCGATATTCCGCTCGACGAAGTCACCGGTAATGACGGGGCGATTTCTGCGTTTATGACAGATTGGCGATATGCCTACCTAATCGTTGCTGGCTTCGCTATTTCGAGCATGATTCTTGCCTTCTTCGCAGGTTCGGTTCCGAAGGCCGAAGAATCCGACCAGGCTGTTTCTACACCGGCGAAGTAGCGTTTCGTTCGCGGCTAGACGTTCGCTATTAGGAATTCGATGACTTTTTCGAACGCGACGATTACTTGTGGGGTGTTGGCTGATTCGGGGTTGTTATCGAAGCCGTGGGGTCCGTTTTCGATGGTGATGAAGCCGTGTTGGATGTTGGCGGCCTTGAGCTTCGACGTCATTAGGACTGATTGTTCGTAGGGGACGTCGGTGTCGTTATTGCCGTGGATCAGCAGCGTAGGTGGGTAGTTCTTGGTTACGTTTTCTTCTGGGCTGTAGGGCGTGAACAAGTCGGATTCGGTAATCGGATTGTGCCCGCCTACTTTTTCGGGCCAGTAGCCGTTTTGTCGACACCAGAGATAGAAATCTCTTCTTCTTGGATCTTTTGAACCGTCGGTTACTTCTTGATCGCCGTTGCCTACCGCAGCATGGGCCTGTTCTTTCGTGAAGAGGTCGTATTCGGTGCTGTAGAAAGGATCGGGTTGGCTGTACCAGTCGCCGACTAGGTTGCCATAGCCGTAGTAAGCGACGAGGGCATTCGGTGCGGGGTCTATTCGATGGCCGGTCAACAGAGTGAGGTAGCCGCCAGCTGAGTGACCGATGACGGCGAGTCGGGCCGGATCGAGATTGAATTCGCTTGCGCCGGTCGTTCGTATCCAGTCGATTGCGTCTTCGACATCTTCGACTATCGCTGGAAGTTTCGTTTCGGGTGCGAGGCGGTAGTCGATGGATATGACTGCAAACCCGGCGTTCAGGTAGCCGTTTAGGTGCGTTGGGCTGATTCGAGTGCGGGTGCCCATGATGAGGGCACCTCCGTGGATCCAGACGATTACGGGTTTTGGGGTGGTTGTTGGTTCGTCAGCTTCGTGTATGTCGAGCTGGAGATCTAATGTTGGGGTGGTTTTGTAGGTGCGGGTTTGCATGGGTTGGGAGCGCGAAGAAAGTAATTAGCCGACGAAGGGTTTTATTTTTTCGTAGGTGCCGTTGACTATGGGTTTGGCTTCTACGTGGAGCCAGTCTTCGAGGATGTCGGTGTAGAGACCTCGGAAGTCGTTGTTGAATGCGAGGTCGCCTTGCACCCAGTCGGCGGGGTCGATTGATGGGTATTCGGCGTAGTGTCCGCCAGCGACCTGATTTCCGACTACGAATGCCACTCCGCCAGATCCGTGATCGGTGCCTGTTCCGTTGTCGAGCACTCGCCTACCGAATTCAGAGAACATCAGGACCGTTACTTCGTCGCCTAATCCATGTTCTTCGAGATCGTCGAAGAACGATATTAGCGAGCTCGAAATGTGGCTCCATAGGTTCGACTGAAGAGCTACTTCGTCGGTGTGAGTGTCGAAGCTGCCGTACTGGGTGTAGAAGACCCGGGTTCCGAGATCGGCAAAGTGGACTTGAGCTACGCCTTTTAGACTTTTGGCGAACGGGTTGTCGGGGTACTCAACGTTCGATTTGTACTTGAGCGGTGCTTCTTTGAGGATATCGGCCCCTCGCATGGCATCGAGCCCGGTTTGGCCTAGGTAGTCCATAACGGTGTCTGAGCCGAGTAACGGCGTGTACATGCGGCTGAAGGCGCTTAGCGCTTGCTCACGTTGGTTATCTCCGGCTACTCCGGTGAGAAGGCCGTAGTTTTCGAGATCACCTACTGATGCGACGGGAACTCCTGGCGCTGCAAGTGCTCTTGGAAGTCCGTTTCCGAAGTTGACCGCCGTGACCGGGTTGCTGCCTTCGGGGTCGAGGTCTTTGATCGCTTGACCTAGCCAGCCTTTTGAACCAACCGTGGTTGGTTCCGCTGTGTGCCAGATGTCCATCGATCGGAAGTGAGATCGGTTGGGAGTTGGGTAACCGATGCCGTGAACGATGGCGACCTTGCCCTGATCGTATAGCGTTTTCATCGGACCCATCCCGGGGTTGAGTCCGTAGCCCTTGTCGAGCGGAATGACTTGGTCGTCGGTGATACGAATGTTGGGTCGGGAGTCTTTGTAGAAGCCGTTCTGGAAGGGGACGATGCAGTTGAGGTAGTCGTTTCCTCCGGAGAGTTGGATGACTACGAGGACTTTTTCTTTGGTTTTCGTTGATGTCATGGTGGTGCGTCTTCGACCCTTCGACGGGGCTCAGGATGATGCGGGTTCGGGGGTTGGCTGGGTTGGAACGTTTGTTTCTGGTTGTGCGTTTGACCCTGAAAATGAATTCAGGGTGACAGTTGGCGAGTGCTACTCCGCTATTCGTTGGATCGTTGGTAGACCTGTAGGCGGTGGCGGAGGGAGTCGGTGATTATTAGTCGTCCTTCGGGTTCGATTTCGATTGCGGTGGGGTCCCAGAGGTAGGATTCGACTCTTGATGAGATTTCGTGGGGTTCGGTGGCATCGACTTCGAGGAACGAGTCGAATCGAGTTCGTGCTTCGGCTTCGTCGGCGTTTGCGTTGAGGTATTCCTGTGCCCACGGCGATACGGTGGCTGCGCCTCGTACCGACTGTTGGAAATTCCAGTTCGAATCGAACATCTGGACGCGTTGGTTACCCCAGTCGGCGACGTATATGAACCCGTCTTGATCAACGGCGACGTCGGAAGGTCGATCGAACTTGCCTTCTTCACGTCCTGAGGTGCCGTATTGGTCGATGAAAGTTCCATCGTTGGCGAATCGTTGAATCCGGTCGTTTCGCCAATCGGCTACGTAGATGTTGTCGTTTGCATCGGTATCGATGCCCCAAGGGAGATTGAACTCGCCTTCACCCGAGCCTTCGGAGCCAAAGTGCGAAATGTAATCACCGTTGGGAGTCAGGCGCTGGATTCGATTGTTGAGATGATCGACCAGCAATAGATCGCCGTTTGAAGTGAACTTCAGACCAGCCGGTCCGCTGATTTTGCCGGGATCGCTGCCCTGTTCGCCCCATTTCGATATGAACTCGCCGTCTGGGTTGTACACGGTTATTCGGTTGAGTTCTTCGTCGGCTATGTAGACGCGGTCGTCGGGTCCGTGCGTAATCGCAGTCGGGCTCACGAACTGGCCGTCGTCTGTGCCGTCGCTTCCGAACTCGTGGTACCAGCCGTGATCGATGTCACATATGCCAACACGGATGCCTCGACGGTGCATTGGGCTTCTGTTTACGGCGAAGATTCTGCCATCGGGTCGGATGGATAGATCGACGGGTATGTGGAAGCCACGGCCGCCGACGTCGGCGCCGAATCCGATGGTATCTACGTAGTTGAGTTTGTTTTTCGTCTGGGTGGTTCCAGTAATTACGGTAGTCATGATGGGTTAGACGAACTGGTATTCGCGGGTGGCGACGATTAGTTGGAGTAGCGAGGCGATGGCTTCGTTGGGGATGTTGTTGGCTGAATTGCCACTAGAATTGCTCAGGATGACATTGTTTGTGTATTCCACTAGGCCGCTGCGAGTGTCGTCAGCGACTTGGAGGTTTCCTAGGCTGGTTAGGCTGGCGCTTACTAGCGAGTCGGCTGTTGGTGGGTTGCCCGCTGTTGATCGAATAGATGAGATCAATTCTTGAACGCCGGGGCTTTCGAGGTTGCCGACGATTTCACCAGCGAAGTTGACTCGCATGACCATTGATCCGGTCGATATCCAGTCGGCTCCGCCCATCCAGCCTTCGACACTTGGTGGGGCGTAGATGTCTTGTCCCATATATCCGCTTGCTGCAATGTGGGCATAGACATCGTAAGTTGGTGAATCGTAGCCGCCAGCGAGTCGAACCGTGCCAGCAACAAGTTCTATCGGGCTTTTCACTCGTGCATTCCATGACGCTGGCGATTTGAACGAATCAGACAGGAACAGTGCTCGCAGCATTGCTTTGATCGAGTGACCGGACTCGAAGTAGGCGTGAGTCATCACTTCAATCGCTTCTGGATTTAGCGGAGGGAAGTGCGGCCATTGCGGAACCGGTAGTTCGTCGGCAATGAAGTAGTGATACAGGTGGCGAGCGATGAATCCGGCAGTTGCGGGGTTCTTGCAAATGATGGCGATAATGTCTTCGCCATTAAAGTTTCCAGTTTCGCCCAAGAAGGTCTTTTCACCATCGTCGTGGTCATCGGGATCGAACTTGAACTGCCAGTTGACGTAGCCGTAGGGTCGCATCGTGTTATTGCGCATTTTGAGCGCCATGTAATCGGTGTTTGCGACGGTCCAACCTGTGAAAGCCCGAGAGCATTCTTTGATGTCTTCTTCGGTGTAGTTTCCGACTCCCATCGAAAACAGTTCGAGGATTTCACGACCGTAGTTTTCGTTGATCGAATCCTTGTGGTTGTCTTGATTGTCGAGCCACAAGATCATCGCTGGATCTCTGGAAAGATTGAACAGGAGATCGTCGAATTTGCCCAAACCGTGTGCACGCAGCATGTCGAGGTGAGTCGACATTGCCTTCCCTTGAATGAGCTTCGTTTGACCGGTTGCGAAAACTCGATGCCAGAACAGGTTCATCTTCTCGATGAACGGAGCGTCGGTCGTGACCATTTGGTAGAGCCAGTTTCCGGCGCTGCTCCCTCGGGTTCGTAGATCGGATTGGTCGATGTGATATCGACGGATGAGATCTTGAGGAAGCGAAGTGGTGTCGATTGCGTCGAGTAGCTGGTCGACAGCATCTTCGTAATCGAGTTTCGAGAATTGTTGTAGATCAGCGGCCGTGCCGCCGAATCCAGCTCTTCGGAGCAGATGGGCGACAAGCAATTCGTCGGTGCGTGACTCGGTGGTGGTCATTTCGGGTTCAATCCTCGCTAGTTCTCTATGAGCGAGAGTTTAGCGGAAGATGCGGCGCGCGCAAGGCGGTATGGGTTGAACCGACGACGGGCAGTACTTCGAAGAATTGAACACGTTGATGTTGTTAGTGATGGAAATTCTTAATTAGCGGCAGTCGCTGCTCGATCAATGAAATAACCGATGAAGTCATTTACGGATGTTTTATTTACGCTATTCGTAAGTTATGCATAAAATTAGCCGCTTACCGATGTATTTAGAGTTTTTAATTAGAGTGTTGCACCGAATATCGTAACGGGTTAGGGTCGCACTAATCGACTATGACGACAAGTTTGCGCAGCGAATTTCGTGAGTCGATTCTTTGTAAAGTGAGTGTATTCGTGACAACTTCTACGCATTCCATAAATGGTTTACAGATACAAGATAGCTTTATCGTAGATGAAGAAGCGGCAGGTCGTGAGGAACCCTTCGAGGCGTTCACTATGACCTACTTTTCCGAACGTTCAGGTTCAGGATTCACGGGACAGTTCGGCGTCAATCGCTTCACAAAGTCAGATGGCCTCATGAGGCATGTTCACCTTAGCGTCGATGGAAAACGATTCGTTCGAGAGCGAATATTGATTCTCGAATCGGCGATTTTGCTGGATGTTGGCGGTGAGCAGATCGTAATCATGCCGAATACTCTGTGCGACATCGGACCTGGCGTTCCTCACATGTGGCGAGGTTTGCCAGCGGGCATGTTATTGCCGAACGGAACTCGTCATTCGAGCGAATCTGTAATGGTTTTCTTCTACCAAGAAGAAGTTCAGGGATTCGAGCGCGTTGGCGGGCCAGAAATCCTCGATGTACCTGCAGAGGTGTCGTCTCATGCTGGTGACATGCCATTCCCTTCAGTTACTGAGAGCGATGTTCTGGATATGCCGTTTATTCGGGACGGAAAGTTGCAGTACCGAGAATTTGGGATGGAACAGGCGATCGCCCAGTAGACCAGATTAGGGCAAATTACTTTCGGGGTCACTTTCGCGGCTTATTGGTTACTTAATCGGCTACGAAAGTGACCTGCGCACTGGGTCCTGGGCGCTTGCGAATGCTTGAAGAATGATTCTGTTGGGCTGGCGGAGGATGCTACTAGTTATCAGATTCTTGGCTGGCAGCTTCTAGCATTTCGCCTAGCTTCGCTTCATCGACTCCGAGTTTTCTGGCGGAGTTCGCATCGGTTTCGGATTCTTTGGTATTGCCGAGTTCGATGTTGATTACGGCGCGGTTTGCGAACGCTTCTCCCCACTCTGGTTTGAGTCTGATCGCTTCGGAAAAGTCTTTGAGGGCAGTTTCGTTGTGCCCTAACTGGTAGTGCGAGTTTCCGCGGTCGAGGTAGGTGTCGGGGTACTTGGGATTGAGCCGCACCGCGGTGTCGTAATCGACGATCGCTTGCTCATGTTGGGCATCGAGGGCGTAGGCGTCGGCTCGATAGTGGTGGAGTTTCGCCGAGTTTCGCGAAGCTGTTATCGCTTCAGTGAAGTATTTGATCGCTTTTTTGGGATGCCCTTCGTCGACTTCACGGACGCCGTTCTTGAACGTGTTGATGATTTTCTCGGGCGTGGTGCGTGATTGGCGCTGGGGTTGCTGGCGGCCGAGAAGTTTGTTTAGCCATGTTGAGATTGGGTTTGGCATCAGGTGAAGTTTATCGGGGGACATCACCCTGAGGAAGTTTGTTTCCGCTGTTGAATTTGTATCTTCCCATTAGTTCGATTTCTCCTACTGCGTTTGATTGTCGGCACCTACACGGAGTGGCTGGTTGAGTCGATGACATGCGTTTGAGTTGCCGTTAGGCTCTGATTATGTCTACGAAAATTCTCCGTCCTATCGGATGGATTGTTCTAACGGCCTGGTTGATGACTGTAGTGACTGCTTGCACGGCAGCCGAAGAGGTCGATTCCATCTCTATCGCTCAAACGGATTTGGCGAGAGAGACATCTGTGTCCGCCACGATCTCAAGTTCGATGGCGACGCCGACCGGACAATCACGATTATCGTCAACAGCCACCGTGAAGGTACGCCCAACTACTACCCCGACCGAACGTTCTACGGAGACGGCGGATCAACCAGATTCGGGAATGAGTGATGGCAATCAGGAATTAATCGGTTTTATTGGATGCACCGGCACGGGTTCGGTGATGTTCTCTGTATCGCCGATGCGACCTGAAGACGTTTCGCACTTGTTGCCTTACGGAACGCTTGCGGGTGCACATGTCACTCCTATCGACCATATGTACTTTCAACCAGCCGACAGTTCACTGGGTCGGGACGCATACGAGGTGAGAGCGATTCAGGATGGCGTGATATCTAGTCTAGAGCCGCGTGATATCAACGTAGACACTGGTCAGTCGCGCCAACGTGAGTGGCGGATGGTTATCGCCCACACCTGTACGTTCACTAGCTATTTCGACCTGCTGACATCGCTAGACCCCGAGATCGAGGCGGAGTGGAGCAAGACGGAGGGTGGGAGAAACGGGCGCTGGCAAGGAATACCCGTGAAGGCGGGACAGGTGGTGGGTCGTATCGGTGCGCAGACGCTCGACTTCGGCGTTTACGACTACGAGACGACGCTTTCGGGCTATATCGTTCCTGCTCACTACGAGCATGAGTCGTGGAAGATCCACACAGTCGACCCGTTTCCGTACTTCCCAGAGGAAATCCGCACATCGTTGCTAGACCTGATGTTCAGGCAGGTTGAGCCGAGAGCGGGGAAGATTGATTACGACGTAGCAGGAACTCTTTCTGGTAACTGGTTCCAGCAGGGCACGAATGGCTACGCAGGTAGCACGATGGGCAAGTATTGGGACGGGCATCTTGCGATAGTCCCAGACGCTCTCGATCCCACCAAGTGGCGATTTTCTATCGGGAATTTCTCGGGTGAGTTTGGTGATGCTCGCCAGTTCGGAATACCGGATGATAGTCCCGATCCATTAGCCGTTAGTTCTGAGACAGGGTTGATCAAGTACGAACTGGTGGATTCGTATTATGTTGCACTTAACGATGAATCTCGCAATGGAACCGGGCCAGACGGTATTCGTGCCGGGGACGATATCGCTTTGATTAACGGGAGCCAGTCGCACGGCGTGGCGTTGCTTCAGTTGAATGCTGACGGCACGCTGACGTGCGAGGTTTTTCCGGGGATGAGTCTGAGTGACGTAGACGGCTTCACGCCGGCGGCGAAGATATACGAGCGTTAGCGTTAGTAGCGGTCGCATTTGCGTTAGGCTCCGGGCGTCGTCGGACGACTTGGTCGCGCGTCGCAATCTCC
>JABIHL010000087.1 GCA_018649665.1 Chloroflexota bacterium
AACGCTGGGTTGTTGTGAAGACAGACTACGAAAAAGATTGGTTCAGCTCTGAAGGGCTAGAACGCGTTCCAAGCGGCGGATCAGTGAACTGGTTCAGGGCTCCGGCTTCTTCATAGCTGGAAGCATCCATATTTAGTGCATCGCACACTAAATGATTTGAGAATTTTTTAAACCAAAGACCCAGCACTAGGCTGGGTCTTTGTTGGGATTCTATGTTGGTCGGGGTGGCAGGGATCGAACCTGCGACCCCTCGCTCCCGTGCTAGATATTAGAGCACGAATAATTTACCATTAGGTAAGGAGCATCATGGTCACTACTATCTCGCACAAGAAGTACGTCGGGTACATCAGGGTCTCCGGAGATAAGCAAGTTGGTGAGGGACACTCATCACTTGAAACTCAGGAGTCTCGGATACGCGCGATCGCCTCAGAAGATGACGGCCTAGTCGTCAGATTGTTTCAAGATGTCCAATCCGGTCGCCGAGACGATCGTATTGAATACCAGAGCATGGTCAAGTACGTTCTTGAAGAGGACGTTGACGTTGTACTTGTTCAGTACCTAGATCGGTTCGGTCGCAATCCTCAAGAGATTCTTCAACGCATCTGGGAGTTGAAGGCTCACGGTGTATCTGTCGAAGCGACCGATCAAGACATCGAAGATGAATTAATTCTTCTTGTTCTTGCAGGTGTGGCAGGTCATGAGAGCAAGAGAACTTCAGAAAGAGTTCGAGCCAATATGGGCAACATCGTTAAACGTGGAATACATAGTGGTCAGAAACCTTTTGGTTTCTCAGCTGTTAGAGAGATCGTCGATGGGCGCGCCAGAGTTGTCAGTTGGGAGATTGAAGAGTCGGAAGCTGAGATCATCCGAGAGATGGCTCGCCTATCGACCGAAGAAAATCTTGGCTTCAAGGCGATATCTGATTCATTGAACGAGCGTGGGTTGCAACGAGCAACAGGACATTGGGTGCCGTCTTCAGTTCAGCACATTCTTCGTAACCCAGTGTTGAAAGGTGTGATGGTTTACGGTCGTCGTCCCAAGACGGGTAATCCAAAGGGCGAAGTGATCGAAGTGCCTGGTGTGTTCCCTTCGATCCTTAGTGATGCTGAGTGGGATGCCCTTCAGCAGCGCATGGATATCCGTAAAAAGGTCTCCAGAGGGTCGTCTCACAAGAGTGACTACTTACTCTCAGGAATAGCTCGGTGCGGGCACTGCGGTGGGCCTATGACGGGTAAATCAGGTTCTGCTTACAAAGGAAGGCGGTACACAAGTTACGTTTGTACTCGAGCAGTAAGAGCAAGAGAAGGCTGTGCGTTCTATAACGGTCACGCCAGTAAGAAGCTTGAGACTGCTGTACTTGAGTATCTGGGTCAGTTCAGTGATCCGAAGCGGGTTGCTGAGTTGCTATCGGAGTCGAGCAAGTCTGATCTTGTACGAAGCAAGCGAGAGCTGAAACGACTTGAGAAAAAGTTGGTTGGGCTCGATTCCGATTTCCAGAAGAATCTTGAGTATTTGAAGAAGGATCTTCTGAACGAGGAAGAGTTTGGCGCTGCAAATGTCCAACGGCGTGATGAGCGAGCCAAGACGCAGATTCGGTTAGCTGAACTACGAGAGGCTTTGGCGAAGGCGGAAGCGGCGAAAGAAAGTACTTCTGCCCTGCCCGATCAAATCAGTTCATTCTTGAAGTCGTTCGAGTCGCTTGAAGTTCGGAAGGCGAAGGCGATTCTTCAGACGATTCTCGATGAAGCGCACATTTGGCGAGACGGCAAGATCGAACTGAAGTTTAGATAGGAGTTCGCTGAAGTGTTTACTGGGAACTAGGAAAAAATACTCTCCACACATCACGCTTACCCGTCCAGATAATTTAGTATGGCCCTGAATGCTAAATGTTGAAAACCATAGTTAATGGAGAGCGATATTGAAGTTTGGATTTTGTCTGCCTATTTTCGCCGGGAAGGGCGACGAACACTCCCGCACTCCGCTAGTGGAGCGAGTCGATGTCAATCAACTCAAAAGCTCTATTCTTGCCGCTGAAAACCTAGATTTTGAAACTCTTTGGGTGGCAGACCATCTGATAATGGGAAAGGACCATGCGATTCTCGAAGGCTGGACCACCATGTGTTGGGCAGCCGGTTTAACTGAACGTATTCGGATCGGTTCAATACATCTTTCGAACCAGCTTCGTGCTCCGTCCATGAGCGCCAAGATCGCCTCCACGCTCGATGTCCTCACCAATGGGAGACTCGAGTTCTTCTTTGAAATGGGGCATCGCGGCACTAAACCGGAATCCGAAGCCTATGGATTCGATTTTGCTGAAGATCCAGAGCGACTGGCTCAGTTTGAAGAAGCCGTGGATATCATTCGCATGATGTGGACCGCAGGACCTTCGACCTATGAAGGAAAACACTACTCGATCCGTGAAGCTGTGAACCACCCACTACCGACACAGCAGCCCCACCCTCCTCTTTGGATCGGCACATTAGGGACTGATCTCTCCTCGCCAATAGCACCCAATGAACAAGTGCTCGAAATTGCGGCTAAGTATGCCGATGGCTGGAACAACACGCCCGCATCACCCGAACAATGTGAGGTCATGCTCGACGCTTTGCGGAGAGCGTGCGACCGAAACGATCGAGATTACGGATCGATCAGGAAATCAATCGAAACTCAAATTCTGATCGCACCCAATCGGGGCGAAGTCGAACGCATAAAGGATGAAATCTCCGAGGCGAATCCCAAGAGTTATACCGATGCTGCTTGGAAACGGGCAGAAGAAGAATTTTTGATCGGCGATCCCGACACGATTGCTGCCAGAATTTCTGAATACAAAGCGATTGATATCGATCATATGCAACTCTGGTTTATGGACATGCCTTCTGAATCTGGAATGCGCACGTTCGCAGAGTTTGTTGCGCCAAGGTTTTCAACTTAGAAAAACAGCCCGGTCGGCTCACTAATTAAGTAAACCGAACGGGCTGTTGAGAGTTCAATGGTGCCTAACTACTACCCTTGAATCGGCGCTATCTCTGATGCCGGTATGAACGCATCGGTCAGTTTGGGGCTATCAAAGGTTCCCGATTCCTCATATGCGTAGCAACGAGTGACCCGGTACTTGTCCGGCTGATACAAGCTTGGTGGTGTTGTATCGCATCGGTCTTCTCTGATCGGACAACGATCATAAAAGACGCAGCCATGTCCCGACATGCCACCTGTTAGTCGAGAAACACTAGAATCCGATCCCCACTGCAAGTCAGGATCAGGCTGCGGTATTGAGTCCACCAGCAACCGTGTGTAAGGGTGTGTTGGTGAGTTGATTACTTTTTCAACGTCGCCAGCTTCAGCAATAGTCCCCTTGTAGAGGACGATGATGTTTTCAGCGACCTGATACGCCGTTGTAAGGTCATGTGTGATGTAGAGAATTGATATTCCGAACTCGTCGTTCAACGTTCGAAGAGTTTCAAGAATTGTTGCCCGTAGCGACGCATCAACCATCGATACCGGTTCGTCAGCGACGATGATCTACGGTCGCAACATAACGGAGCGCGCCACCATGATTCGCTGGCGCTGACCACCACTCAATTGGTGAGGATAACGACCCAGAGTTTCAGCTGGCCGTAGTCCCACTGTTTCGAGGGCGTCAACGATTAAGTCTTTCGCCTCTTTTTTGTTCTTGGCAAGCCCGTACTTCCGTATTGGAGTCTCTAGAACATGGTCGACTTTGTAGAACGGATTGTAGGATTCAAAAGGATCCTGAAAAATAACCTGCACTTCCCGGCGAAAGTCTCGAAACTCAGATCTAGACATTTTTGCAATATCTTGACCTTTGTAGATCACCTGGCCTTCAGTGGGTGGAAGAAGACCCAAAAGCACTCGTGCAAGAGTTGTCTTTCCACTTCCACTTTCGCCAGCGATAGCCGTGATTGCCGGAGGGGATTCGGCGATCGTGAGGGATGTCTTGTCGAGCGCCAAGTTGTAGCGCTTCCTGAATGTACCGCTAACGAACGTCTTTGAAATATCACGGCACTCGAGCAGGGGGATGACTTCGTTCAAGCCGTCACCTCTTCTTCTGACTTAGCTGGTTCTGTGTATAAATGGCAGGCCTGACTGTGTCCATTTTCCTCGGTAATCAGATTCGGAATTTCTACCTTGCAGCGCTCTGTCGCCTGAGGACAACGCGTGTGAAAAACACAACCTGGAGGAGGATTCAGTAGAGACGGTGTGATTCCCGGAATTCCCGACAGTCGACGTTTGCCTTGAGTATTCGGCAAGCTCGAAATCAACAGCTGTGTATAAGGGTGTTTCGGGTTATTAAAAATCTCTCTTGTTGGTCCGATTTCTACAAGACGCCCGGCGTACATAATTCCCATCCGCGTAGCGAACTGAGCCATCAAGCCCATATCGTGCCCGATAAGAATCGTTGCGGCACCGATCTGTTTCTGTGCCTCCAATAGAGTTTGAACAATCTGCCGCTGCACTACTACATCAAGAGCACTTGTAGGTTCGTCGGCAATAATCACACTTGGGTTCATGCTGATCGACAGAGCGATGGTCACACGCTGCTTCATTCCGCCACTGAGCTCGTGGGGGTACATCTCTGCAACGTCGCTAGCCAGACCAACTCTGTTCAACAAATCCGCTATGAACTCGACAAATTCTTCTTTGGATTTTCTAACGCCGTGAGCTTTCAGACCATCAATAATCTGGTCGCGTACCCGCATTACCGGGTTGAGCGAATTGAGTGCCCCTTGCGGAACCATCGCGATCTCACTCAACCGCTTACGGCGTACTTCTGTATCACTCAAGCTCAGCATGTCGGTGCCGTTCAGAAAGATTTTCCCGCCTTCGATCTTGGCAGGTTCCTTGTGGGCGACCATGAGACTGAGGGCGATTGTAGATTTTCCAGAGCCTGATTCCCCCACCAGTCCTAGTCGTTCACCCTTCTGAAGCTCAAAACTTACACCGTCTACCGCTTTAACCGGACCTTTACGGGTGTGGTAGTGAACTTCAAGGTTTTCAACTCGCAGTGGAACATCGTTGGTTGTTGTCATACCGATGTCCTCAAACGTGGGTTAGAAACTTGATCAAGTCCTGCTGTCATTAAGAAGAGACCGATGAACAACATTACGATCACAACGATCGGTGGTCCAAACCACCACCACATTTCTCGTATCAACGCGCCGTAAGTGACCGACCAGTAAATCGTGAGACCGAGAGACGGTTCGTTTTGTGGCCCTAGCCCAAGTGCGGACAGGCCGATAGAAGCCAAAATTGCCGCAGCAACCGTTCCAACGAAACTTGCTGCAATGTACGGCATCAACGTTGGCACCAGCTCACGCCAGATAATTTCAATATCTCGAACGCCGTTGAATTTAGCAACGTCAACGTAAGAACGGTCTCTCAGGCTCAGGACTTGAGAACGAATGGTTCGTGCGGGGCCCATCCACGCAAAGAATCCAATCAACAAGCCCATTGCTTCAATCGACAACACCGTGGTCATCGATGCAATTACGACGAGCACAAGTAGTGCCGGGATTGTTAAGAAAACATCCGTTGTCAGGCTGATAAATGTATCCCAATAGCCTCTGTAGTAGCCGGCCAAGAATCCAAGCGCTGTCCCGATCCCAACACCGATCACACCGGCGATGAGACCAATCATCAGTGACGCGGGTGTGCCGTATGCCAGATCAGCGAACACGTCACGCCCCTGTTGATCGGTACCGAGAATGTGCTCTGAAGAAGGTGACTGTGCTGGCCGACCAGCGCCAACTTCGGTCCTCTCGGGATCGATCAGCAGTGTTCCAAACAGACTGAACAAACCGATCAGCAGGATTATAGATAATCCTGCAACTAACGTTTTGTTACGTTTGATTACTTCGAATGCCGCCGTAATAACTCCGATCTGTTCATCATCGATTTGAACGTCGGATGGTGCAATTTCTGGTGATGCCATGCTCATGCTTTTCGGTACCTAATTCGTGGGTCAATTAATGGATACAGCAGATCGATGACAAGCAGAGAAACTCCGATAGCCACAATCACAAACATAAGGATGCCCTGCATCAAAAGGAAGTCATTTGCTGAGATGGCTTCAAACAACAGGAATCCGACGCCTGGGTAAGCGAATATCACTTCAACCAGGACCGACCCCGAAACGATGAATGCCATCTGAATGGCAAGTCCCGTAATTTGCGGAAGCATAGCGTTTCGAATCGCGTATCGTAGGAATATACGTTTGTCGCTTAGGCCCTTGTATTCGGCGAGTTTCATGTAATCCTCGCCCATCGTTGTAATCATCATTCCTCGCATGCCCAATCCCCAGAAACCAATACTGGCTAGAACGAGCGAGAACGCTGGCAGAATAGCGTGTCTGAGAATATCTACGATGGCTTCGTAATTGAAAGCCGGAGTGATGTTGTAAGAAGCAGCACCTCCGGCAGGCAATATCGGCCAGAATATAGCGAACCCAAAAATCATTAATATTCCGAGTAAATAATATGGAATCGCAGTTAGTGTCATCAGAATAGGCACCAGAGCTTTAACTACTCGCGGCGCACGCGGCCACGCTAACCAGGCGCCAAACAACGAACCTACAAGGAACGCCATTATGGTCGCCACCGTTAACAATCCAACGGTCCAGGGGAGCGCTCTAAGAATTTCCGCTTTTACATCGGCCGGGAAGAATGCAATCGATTTCCCGAAATCTAGGCGTGAAAGATCAGCCCAGTAGTTCAGATATTGTTTCCACAGTGGTTGGTCGAGTCCGAATTTCTTCGAATAGTTCTCAACCATTTCATCCATGTGAGCAACATTCAGGCCTCCCTGTGCAGCGAACTCATAAAGCCGCTGCTCAATAGGATTAGTGTCACGCAGTCGCGGTACAAGGAAATTGATCGTCCCTGCCACTGCAATGATCAATAAAAACAGGCCGAACCGTTTTAACACGAATTCAATCGTCATTAAGTGAATAACCTTTTTGGGAATTGGTACAGAGTTTGCATGGGACCGTTAAATGCTGGTTCGCAGCTTGGAGCACACGATACCAAGTTCCGTATATGAAGATCAATTGTTTTAGGATTTTTCGATTTCATTGATTCGATTCAAATCCTGCTTCAGGTAGAGAACGCAACCAGAGGCCCTCCATCGAGCCAGCCACTAGGCGGTATTTTTCGTCAGGCGGGTCGTGACGCGCAGTCATGACGATCATGCTAGAGCTAAATTCCACAGTCTCGCCAAGCCCGAACTCCAAGTGCATATCAACCGTTCCATCAACCCGGAAGATAACACCAGCGTTCATGAGCAGTAGTAGTTGCCCTGAATTCCGGACGACAATCTGGTCGGGAGCTTTGCTCGACAACTGTTTGAGAAAAGCCAGTGTTTTTTGTCGAGCCGCTAATTTAGAAGCGTTTAGCGCTGGGTCGTTCGTTGCGAAAAGTCTCGGCGTCGAATCCACACCGCTACTTATATCCCCCTGGAACAGAACCTCAAGGATGCCCCCCGACTCAACGAAATCGGTCCACACATCCACATGATTCGTGATTGGATGCTCAAGCGACTTACCCATCAGGAAAGCCTTGAAAGCCCGTGGGTAGGCCGAATCAAATACATGGTTCCAAACGTCTTTATCTTGGGGTGAAGAATCCTTTGATCCGCTTAAAAATGGACGAGGGCCTCTTACATCCCACGGTGAGAGCGCTGGCAGGATAAATGCCAGCGAATCTACGGGAGCACCAAACCCGGGGTTCAAGGTACGCCTGTACTGCTGAACAAACTCGCGAAACATCCTGCTGGCTTTTACGCCAGTCAGGTCTTCAATTTCCCGAGCTAACTGAGCGGTTTCACCTGAGACATATATTGTAGAAGCTTGAGTTTCCGGCATATCGTTCGCCTGTAGCTATTGAATCCCACTCCGATTCAGGGCAATCACATCGAAAATCGAGAGTTGACCTATTGAGTGGGGATTATAACCACTTTTTGGTGATTGACAACATCCGGCGGTAGAGATAACTTATCGCCCAGTCAAGAATCTGATTGCGGCAAATGCATGTCTACACGTATACGCGTTCTTTACCGAACAGAGTACGTTTGCGGGCAGCAGGCGTCGGTGTCAGCCTCTATGGCGAAAGATGATCTTTATTTAAGTACAAGGGGCTAAACCCCGGGAGGTCTGACCGTGAGGTCAATCCCAAACATGCGATTAGCACTTCTGCTCACCATGATTGCTGCGATCGGACTGATCGCAGTTGCGTGCAGTAGTGATGACGCTGAGCCAACTTCGGCTCCGTCGGGTGGCGACGCAGCTACTCCGGCAACCCAGGCGCCAGAGGCCACTAAAGCCCCTGACGCCACCAAGGCACCAGCTAAAGATGACGATGGCGACAAAGAGATTTCTCGTGAAGACACTCTCGTTATTACCTTCTTCGGACCTGGAGCAACTCAGATCGAAGATCCTGAGAACATGAACCCGTACTCACTTGGCGGGCTCGGACGTGTTCGAGGAATCTTGAACAAGACAATCTTCGAATTCCTGTATCTCTACAACCACAACACGGGTGAACAGATCCCATGGCTGGCTGAGAGCTACACAGTTTCCGATGACTTCTTGAGTGTCGATGTAACTCTGCGAAGCGGAGTTGAATGGTCAGACGGTGAGGCATTCTCATCAGATGACGTGAAGTTCACGATCGACACGCTGCTCGGAAACGACGATCTGGTTTTCGCGGGTGACATTCAGGAGTGGGTAAAGGACGTCGTAATTACTGACGACACCAACTTCACTATCAACCTGAACAAGCCGAACCCACGATTCTTCTACTTCTACTTTGTAGAAAACTCTGAAATTCACCTACCTATCCTTGCGCAACACGCTTGGGAAGGTCAGGACCCGCTTGAGTGGAACAACTTTGACCTTGAAAAGGGTTACCCACTCGGCACCGGCCCATTCCAACTCGTTCAGGCTACTGGTCAGGCTCAAGTCTTTGACCGTAACGACGACTGGTGGGCGAACAAGGTTGGATTCCAGGACTTACCAGAACCTCTGCGAGTTACGTACATCCCACCTGGGGGAGCTGACACGATGGCCGCTCGTATGATCAACAACGAATTTGACGTTGGATCGATCATGCAGCCTGGTGTATTCCTCGCAGCTAACAAGCGAAACCCTGATGTGGTCTCATGGTCACTCGAGGGACCGTCTTACGGTGCTGCAGATGCATGTCTCTACACACTCGGTGTAAACACCGCGTACGGTGTCATGTCGGACGTTCACGTGCGACGAGCTATTCAGGCAGCAATTGACCGTCAGCAGATCGTTGATCTTGCATACGAAGGTTCTACAGTTACCCAGGTTGTGCCTTATTCCACTTACGGTGGGCTGACCGCATACCAGAACAAGCAAGCCGCTCTAATCGAACAGTACAACCCTGGCCTACACAGCCAGGATCTGGTTGATTCCGAAATGGCCTTAGCCGGATGGGCCAAGAATGGCGATGGCATGTGGGCCAAAGACGGGGAAACTCTGACTACCGACGTAGAGGTACCTGGTTGGTTGAAGCCGATGGGTCCTGTTGTTGAGAAGCAACTCCGAGACGCCGGTTTCGACATCACTTTCGCATTGCACGACCCGGACTCTGCTCCATTGTTTGAAAAGGTTCGAACTGGTAACGCAGACATGTGGATTCTGGTTCACTGTGGTAGCTCGGCAGAGCCGCATGGCACACTGCAGCACTACCACTCGAAGTTCGCTTCCCCTTCACAGGGTGAGCAGAACTCGTACATCTGGGGTAACAGCCAGTACAACAACCCGGAATACGACGCAATTATCGATGAAATGGATTCGATTCTTCCGTCGCCAGACGACCCTAAGTACATGGCACTTGCTGACGAAGCACTTGAACTGTTCCTCAGTGACGTGATTGAAATCACGCTAGCTGAAGAACGTCACGTAATTACGTTCAACACGTCGTACTGGACTGGTTGGGCCAACACTGGTGATCCATACGTAGCGCCTTACTCGCTATGGGCTGGTTTCCTTCTTGAGTTCTTGAACATCACGAAGGCAAACTAACTGAAATAGAAATTCCGCCTCCGAATAATCTGAGGGCATCGCAGGTGGTGCCCTCAGGTATTCCGGAGATTGGAAATTTTTGTGAACAAACACCCGCACATTTTATTGGCGGGTGTTTGTCTTTAAACACGCATTTGAATACGGAAAGTTGAGAATCTTAATGGCGTTGAAACTAGCCATCGTTGGCTGTGGTGGTATGGGACTACGACACGCATTTGCTTACATCGAACTGCGTAAACACTTCGATTCATTTGAACTTGTAGCTGTATGCGACAGGCACGAAGAATCGGCCAATCACGTGGCATCAGAAGTTGAAGCCGCAACCGGACAGCGCCCTGTCGTATATACCGATTTTGACGAGATGCTTGCTGACATCGATGATCTAGCAGCTATCGACATAACGACCGATACTCGCATGCATCACTCGTTCGCTATAGCCGCGATGGAAGCAGGCGTTTCAGTACTCACCGAAAAGCCAATGGGACTCACAATGCGTGCGTGCCGTGAGATGGCAGAAACTTCTGCTCGAACTGGTCAGGTTCTTTCTATCGGCGAACAATATCGCCGA
>JABIHL010000006.1 GCA_018649665.1 Chloroflexota bacterium
CGTCGACCATGTCTTCAGTCATCAGCAACGGGGCAGGTCGACCCGGAATTGCAGCCGTCGTAATTACGGCGTCGGCATCGGCGATGTGTCCTTTTAGGAACTCTCGCTGAACAGCCTGTTCATCTTCGGTCTGTGCCCGTGCGTATCCACCAGCACCTTCAGCGTCTTCGGCTGCTGGTGGCTGAATGAACGTAGCGCCAAGACTTTCGACCTGTTCGCCAGCAGCAGCTCGAACGTCGAATGCTTCGACGATCGCACCTAGTCGGCGTGCAGTGGCGATTGCTTGAAGACCGGCAACACCGGCTCCGAGCACTAGAATTTTCGCTGGCGGAATAGTTCCGGCAGCAGTCATCATCATTGGGAGATATTTGCCGAGCGAGTTGGCAGCGAGAAGTGCCGCCTTGTACCCGGCGATAGACGCCTGAGACGACAGAACGTCCATTCGCTGTGCTCGGGCGATTCGTGGGACCAGTTCCATCGCAAGCGCAGTTGCTCCGGCTGAAGCTAGTGACGCTACTACCGGTGCGTTCGTTCGCGCACTCAAAGTGCTTACGACGATGCTTCCCTTTTTGAGAGATCCGATTTCTTCCGAAGTAGGAGGTTGGACATGGACGAAAATATCGACCGATCCGGCTATCTCAGTTGCAGAGGCGGTCTTTGCCCCGGCCTCAGCATAGGCGGAATCGGGGAAGCCAGCGGCTGTCCCTGCGCCCTCTTCAATAAATAACTCATGGCCAGCTTTGACGAGGCGTTCAACCGTCTCTGGCACAAGTGCCACACGATTCTCGTTGGGATCTGACTCCCTTGGGGCACCGATCTTCATCCATTGCTCCAGTCGAACAAGCGTAATTGCTCGTTCCGGTTAGTTTGGCCTATTTAGTTAGGCGACAACCAATTCATCATATCTCTGATAATCGTCGAATCGGTGTGAAAATATGGTGAAACCTCTGTTCTCCCATTTACTGGCAGTTGGTTTGCGATGTACTTTGATCGTGCTCGGTCAAAATATCATCCACTGATCGATCAAGATTATTCAAAATATCCCAGCATTCACGCCGTGCAGGCACTCGAATCGCATTAGGGATAAGAACCAAGGAGCGAGTTATGTACGTGACCAGACGCGTCTACGACGTTAAGCCCGGAACCGCCCGCAAAGTAGCGACATTGCTTCAGAAGCAGGGCGATGCTTACACCGCAGCCGGTCAGCGTTCTGAAGTGACTATCACCTTCAATGGCGGAACATTGCCAGGCGACACCAATCGTGTATACATGCAGTGGACCGATGAAACAATCGATTCACCGTACCGCGAGGGTGTTCCATCAGTGCCTGCGGCATCCACAATCGGTGCTGAAGTACGAGAGCACGTGATCAGTAATCGAATTGAGTTCTTTGAAATGATGACTCCCGCCAAGATGCAAAACGATTAGTTCGCATTTTGGGTGACTAGTTTTGGCCGCATGTAGTCGTTTCAGACTTAAGAAAGTGTTCCGCTCGAATTGAAGATAAAAGAAATAACTGCCTTCCCAATCCGAATCTCACGAGAAGACGATGAAGAGGGCAACGACCGTCCCAGTGTGATCGATTTTGGCGACTATTTTGTCGATGAATCGGCGTTCACTTCGATCTACTCGAAGCACCACGAGACGACAGTAATCAAAATCGAAACCGATACGGGAATTGTCGGTTGGGGCGAAGCGCAATCACCTGTGGCACCTCGTACGACACAGGTGATCGTCGAGGATCTGGTGCGACCTCTCATCCTCGGACGTGATCCATTCGATATCGAAGCGATATGGACTCGAAACTTCGGCGCTATGCGGGAAAGAGGTCATCCAACTGGCTTCTACATCGATGCTATCGGCGGGACTGACATCGCTCTTTGGGACATCGTTGGCAAGGCGACTGGCAAGCCCGTGCATAAGCTTGCTGGTGGTCGTTATCGCGACAAGATCAAGCTTTACGCTGGCCTAGGCGGGACCGATCCTGAGAAAGTTGCCGACGCTGCCGAAGAGCATGTCGGATTGGGCTACAAGGCTCTGAAGCTGCATCTGTTGTTGGATGTGGAAGGCGTTGTCGAGATAGCCAGCGCTGTTCGTAAACGAGTAGGCCCCGACATCATGCTGATGTGCGACGTTCATATGCGCCAGTCGCTGACAAGCGCGATCAAACTTGGTCGTGCTTTAGAAATACTCGATTTCACTTGGCTTGAATCACCTCTAGTCCCAGACGATATCCCTGGGGCAGTGGCTCTTGCTGAAGCTCTAGATATGGCAGTAGCGATAGGTGAGTGGAGCCGCACTAGATACGAAATGCGAGAGGCTTTCGAGCGTCGTGCCTACGACATCGTGATGCACGACATCGCTCGAACCGGTATCACTGAAGGTCACCGTATCGGCACGATCGCAGATACCTACAACATCCCTGTCGCACCCCATGTTGGTGGCGGTGGAATTTTGTCGGTTGCAGCCACGGTCGAATATTCGGGGTCGTGTTCGAACTTCATGATTATGGAACATGGTCATCACGCCAACGGCTACAAGAATGCGATCACTTCTGAAGAGTACGGACCGAGTAACGGGTACTTCGAAGTGAGCGACAAACCGGGTCTTGGGATCGAAATCGATCAGTCACTCGTCGAAAAATACCTAGTCACTTAGCCTGATACGAGCCATAAAGAGGTGATGCGTTGAGCGATTACGAATCGCCGTTCGTGCTGGCAGTCGATATCGGCAGCTCTTCGGTTAAAGCCGGATTGTTCGATGCCCGCGCCAAAAGCGTGAAAGGGATCGAAGAAAGTATCGCTCATGCACAGACTGTTGCGTCAGATGGCACATCTGAAGAGGACGCTGATCAGATTCGAATCGCCACAGAGCAGGCTATCGATTCAGTGCTCAAAAAAGCTGGGGATCTTGCATCCGAGATAATCGGCGTCGGATTCGATTGCATGGCAAGCACCGTGCTGGGTGTAGACGCACAAGGCAATGCGATCACCCCCGTTTACACCTACGCCGACACTCGTTCGGCTGCCGATGTAGATCGTCTTCGTGACGAACTGAACGTCCCGATCATCTACGACCGCACCGGGGTGATGCAACACACTTCGTACCTGCCTGGGCGGATTCGATGGTTGCGAAGAACGCAGCCTGAACTCACTGATCGAATTGATCGATATGTCGACGTATCGACCTATATTTTCACGAAATGGTTCGGTCGGCGCGACGTAAAAGCGAGCTACTGCGTATCGTCGTGGAGTGGTCTGCTGAACAGGCACGATCTTGAATGGGATCATGGGTTGCTCGGTCGACTCGGAATCGACGAAAGCAATCTTCCAGAGCTAGCACCTTGGAGCGCACCTGAACGTGGACTAGCTAAGGAATTCGCTGCACGATGGCCAGTGTTGGCTGAATTGCCGTTCCTGCTAGCAGTTGGTGATGGCGCTGCGGTAAACGTTGGTACAGGTTGCGTGGACGAAACCAAAGTGGCGCTAACAATAGGTACAACCGGGGCGATGCGGGTGCTCAGCGAGGGCCCAGCACCTGACGTGCCGACTGGCCTCTGGGCGTATCGACTCGGTAGTAATCGAACGTTGCTTGGCGGATCGTTCTCTGAGGGTGGAAACGTCGTGCAGTGGGCGCTCGATAATCTCAAACTGCCACCAATCGGACAGCTCAATTCTGAGCTAGAGAAACTGAAACCAGCACAACACGGAATTAACGTTCTCCCGTTTATCGCTGGCGAACGAGCGACCGGTTGGTCGACCTCAGCGACCGGCGTGCTCGAAGGAGTGAGAATTTCAACCACTCCTATCGAAATTCTTCAGGCAATGCTCGAATCGGTGTCGTATCGATTCGCCATGGTCGCCGATTTATTGTTGCCGGGCGTGAAATCGGGCTATCAGATGATCGCCAGCGGCGGAGCGATACAGAACTCCCCTTGGTGGCTGCAAACGATGTGCGACGTGTTGGGCGTGCCAGTCGGCGTATCGGCAGAGCAGCAAGACACCAGCAGAGGAACTGCAGTACTGGCATTGAACGCACTTGGCGTTTGGGACAGTCTCGAAACACACCACGCCCACATCGCTGAAACATACGAGCCGAATCTGGCTAACGCCGAGATTTATGCTGAAGGCAGGCAGCGACAGTCGGAACTCTACACTCGGTTGCTTGATTAGCCGCTTCGGGAACCATGTGGTTCGTCGGAATGTCGGTCAACACGTTCTTCGATAACCGTTCCCATTTGATGTCGAACGTCCTGAATTAGTTCGTCGGCGGGGGCTATTTCTTCAGGCGCCATTTCGGCTTCGTGAACCCACTCCCACAGGTCTTCGAGGGTTTCTCGAAGTTCGCGCGCCGACATCATTTGCGTGTTGAGCAAAGGGTAGTGCGGCGGCGGGCGAAAGTTTTCTTCGGACACGGAGCTACTTTGCCTTCTTCACTGCGTGACCACCGAAGCCGTTACGCATCGCTGCTAGCATCTTGCCGCCCAGCGGGTTGGACTGGCGTGAACGGAATCGCATTTGGAGAGCAGCTGTAATTACTGGTGCCGGAACGGCTAGCTCGACTGATGCATCGACCGTCCAGCGCCCTTCGCCCGAGTCGTCGACATACGAGCTTAGTTCTTCAAGCTGAGGGTCTTTTTCGAGTTCATCAACTGTGAGGTCGAGCAGCCATGATCGGATCACGCTACCGCGGGTCCAGTTTTCGGCGATGGCTCCGAGATCAAGTTTGAAATCTTCTTTGGCGGCAAGAAGTTCGAAGCCTTCGGCATAGGCCTGCATCAGACCGTATTCGATGCCGTTGTGAATCATCTTTACGTAGTGACCCGAACCGCTAGGCCCGACGTGTAGATTGCCGTCGGAATCGTCTGGGGCAAGGGTTTTGAAAATCGGCCTGTTTCGGTCGTAGGCATCTCGGCTGCCGCCAACAGTCAGGCAATAGCCATTGGCGAGTCCCCAGACTCCTCCGCTGGTTCCAGAGTCGAGGAAATCAATTCCGCTCTGGGCGGCATGCTCGCCTCGACGCTGCGATTCCTTGTAGTTCGAGTTTCCACCGTCGATTAGCGTGTCGCCTTCATCCAGAAGCTCAACAAGTTCGTTGACAGTGCTCTCGGTTATATCGCCAGACGGAACCATCACCCAGACGGTTCGTGGAGATTCAAGTTGCTTTACAACATCGCTAAGTGAGCTAGCTGCCGAAGCGCTTTTTTCGGCGAGAGTAGTAATGGCCGAAGAATCAGGATCGAACACGACAACTTCGTGTCCGTCATTGAGCAGTCGTTCCGACATATTTCCGCCCATGCGACCGAGACCAACCATACCGAGTTTCATTCGTTTTCTCCGTGGAAATTCGACCGTACTTCTTATGAAGTGAGTGGTCAGACATTGCTTGTCGAGTTGATTCTGCGACTTACCGTTTCGTTGAGTTTAGCTGTGTTGTGCACAACCCACTGCGGATCTAGCCATGAACTTGCTTCGATCGCCGCACGTGAAAACGGCGTACTGACGCATATCCATGATGCCCCAGATGCCATAGCGGCTTTCGTGCCGATAGGTGAATCTTCAATGATTACGACTTCTTCTGGAGCGACTCCAAGTCGTTCCATCGCAAGCAGATATATATCGGGATCGGGCTTCGGGTTTTCGACCATTTCCCGGCCAACGATATCGTCGAGCAGTACTCTCACTCCCAGAGCATCGAGCACCCGTTTTGCTTCGTCGCTGAAGGACGATGTTGCTACTGAGACTGTGCGACCGTCGCGCTTTTGTTCTCGCAAAAGATCGATGTTGTGTTGATAGACGTTTTCCAGCAGTTGATCGGTTGCACCGTCTGTGGCTCGATATTCGTCCATGCGGATTTGGTGCAGATGTTTCCACAGTTCACCATCGATGGGTTCGAGGGAATCTGTGAGTCCGAACTCGTCGATCATTCGGCGACTGACCATTTCATCAGTCGAGCCCACGATACGTTCATAAAGTTCGATTGCACGGTGGTCAGGAGTGTTTGCCCCGGTGAGTCTTCCGAGAATCGTTGCATACGATTTCGCTTTGAGCCGTTCGGTTTCTACGAGGGTTCCATCGAGATCGAAAATGAACGCGCTAATCCGGCTGTCTGTTTCGATCTGATCTGACATTAATCGTTTCTACGGGCTAGTTACAGAACTTCGGAAGTCGAACGTGAATTTTCGAAGATGTTGCCGATATCGCCAAAATGAGCGGCGATCACGTCTACGGCTTCGTTCCGTTCAATTATGCCTTCATTTAACTGGACTAGGTGTCGGTAATACGCACCTGGACCGATCAACACGCCCGAAACGCCTAGCGTACGGGCTGCGAGCGAGATAACGCTCTTCTCGCTTTCGGATAGCCCGTTCCCTATCTTCTCTGTAGACAGTCCCCCGGCAACAACGAGAAGCACAGTATTGTCGCGATCATCGACGTGTGCCTGAGCTGTCATTGACTCGGTGTACTTCTCATCGTCAGCCGGTTCGAAAGCCCATATCGATGGCTGAACACCGGCATCTTGCAGTTGTTGAATCGACATGATTACGAGCATTGCACGTGCGTTCGAAAATCCGCCATACATTTCGATTTGGGTAGATGTTGGAACTGAATCGAGTTCAATCATCAGAGGAGTCGATTCCTCGCGAGCCTTGTCTGAAACGATCTTCAGCCTCTCAAGAAGTTCCTTACGCCCTAATTCTGGCCCATCTGGATTGAGCGTTAGCTGAACTGCTGTGTAGTCAACATTGAGTCGACTTAATGAGTGGTTTCCACTTTTAGGAGATGATGCTGTGGTCAACGCCATGGCCTTCGCTCGTAGCAATACCGATTCACCAAGATCGCTATCTGCCCAGAGACCAACGCTCGATTTTGCCAATCCGTTTTCGACTGCCGTAGTTATGCCATCGAAAACTACACGCTTGAGATTCGCCGCTTGTTCTCGATCAGCGGCAGTTGGCTGCCCGGTAGTTGCCAGTACCTCAGAAATTAGGTCCACTCGATCGTCGAGTGCGATGAAGTAATTTGCGTTTGAGTTGATTGTCGAGCTAGTCATCTGAAGGTCTCCTAATCGTATGGGGGCCGTTCTGTTCGTTCTAACTTGGCTGTGTCGTCTAGTTCTTATTTAGCGTTCGTATCGCCGCCATCAGTTCATCGATAATGTCGCCTTCGATCTTGATCGGTAGAACTGTTTGACCGCCTTCAGCCATAACCGCAAAGTCACCACCAGCTTGAGCCTCGGTTAGTTGACCGAAAGTGTATGCCTCGCCCGGTACGGCAAGATGATCGTATTTCCCTGATACGAAACCTAGTACAAGAGCGTTCTGTGGTCCGCCTTTATACAACTGACCTGTTGAATGGAGGTAGCGAGGGCCGTATCCGAATGTTGTCGCCATCCCGGTCTGCGTCGATATCGTCTCACGCAGTTCAGAGAATGCAGCCGTTACTTCAGGGGATTCAGGCAGGAAGGCCGCGATAGCAACGTAACGAGGGCTTGATTCAGATTTGATCTGATCGAGAGCCGTTTCCAATGAAATACCTTCGATGACTACCGATGGGTCTGAAAGTAGTTCTCGGGATTTCACCTTTGCTGACTCGACGTCAGGCTGGTCGAACGGATAGATGTCCATCAAAGACGAAGCAGCGGTAGTCGCAAACTGCCACCGGAAAAATTCCCCGGCAATTTCGTGTTTGTCATCTGTAGTTGGTTCGATAACGAACACTGGATGATCCGAATTTCGAAGCGCAAATATCGAGTGATTTACCCGATTGTCGTCGACCCCTGATTTGAACACGACGAACTGACGATCTGATTCGAAATCGTCGAGAGTCAAAACCGGTTCACCAGTAATCGGGATCAGACCATTTCCGTTTTTTCCGGTTGATTCGGCTAGAAGTTGATCGACCCACATTCCGAACATCGAATACTCATCGCTGGTTATGAGGGTGACCTTGTCTCGCCCTTCGAGTGCGTTCACAGCCAAGAAGGCAGCGAGAGCTGAACCAGGATTGTCTTCCGAGTCGGCTTGGCATTGTTGTGTCATTCTGACGGCAGATTCAGCGAATGCTCGGATATTTATTCCGGTGGCTGCAGCAGGCATCATTCCGAACGCGCTGAGCGCTGAAAACCTTCCGCCTACATCATCTGGGGTTGAAACCCACGTGCCAAATTCACCGGCTCGTGCTCGTTCCGCGAGCGGCGTACCCGGATCAGTCAAGGCGACAAAATTCTTACGATTCATCGAAGAATCGAGGGTGTCAGCCATTGCCGCTCGGAAGTGCGCCTCCAACGTTAGTGGCTCGACGGTAGTGCCAGACTTGCTCGACACGATGAACAGAGTTTTACTTAGATCGAGCTCGGCAGTGATATTCGAAACGGTCGTCGGATTTACTGTGTCGAGGGTATGAAGACGAATTGCTGGGCGGTCGTCAGAAGCTGAATTCGATCCCCCGAACAAGCTGCTGAGAGTCAGCGGCGTCATGCTGCTACCGCCCATGCCGAGTACTACGACATCGGTAAATCCATCTCGAACAAGCTGTGAGTGAAGATCAGCGAACTGCGCAGCCAACATCGACAACCGCATTGGGAGATCGAGCCAGCCGAGCGTTTTGCTTGCTGGGTCACCACCGGGAGATGGCTCCGGCCACAAAGTTGCGTCACGGTTCCACAGTCTCGACGCAAATGATTCACCCACCAGCCGTTGCAGAGCTTGGGCTACTGAAACGTTCTGGTCTTGATTCATTGCGTCGCTACTCCGAAATTAGTTGCCGAGCGCCTCTAGCTTTTCTTCGATCCGACCCAACAGCGATGCGTACGAATCAGCGAAGGTTGCTACACCGGCAATGAGAAGATCATCAGTGATCGCATCGAGCGAAACGCCAGCGTCGGCGAGAGCTTTCATTTGAGCCTGTGCTTCACCGAGGCCAGTGGTTAGATCAGATCCGGGGTTACCGTGATCGGAGTATGCCGCCAACGTTGCTTCCGGAATCGTGTCGACCGTGTCGGGTCCCATTAGACCGTCAACGTACATCGTGTCGGAGTAGTCGGGATTCTTCACGCCTGTGGATGCCCACAAAGGACGTTGTACTTGCGCTCCGGTGGTGTGGAGTGGGAAGAATGAACCGCCGCCGCCTAGCTTGCGATCAAATAACTCAGCGAACTTGGCATATGCAATTTTGGCGTTCGCAATTCCGATCTTGCCTTTGAGTTCATGTCCGTCGGGCAGGGCGTTGTCGACTGCACTGTCTACCCGGCTAACGAAGAACGATGCGACAGAAGCAACTGCGGATGGCATGCCTCGTGCTGCTTTGGCAAAGTCGGAGAGACCTTCGATATATGCGTTTGCGGCTGCGGTGTAAGCGTCGAGCGAGAACAGCAGTGTGACGTTTACGTTGATGCCTTCTGAAATGAGTGTCTTGATCGCTGGAACACCCTCGGGGGTACCAGGTACTTTGATCATCACGTTGGGGCGGTCGATAGCAGCCCAGAGTCGGCGTGCCTCTGTAACAGTGCCATCGGTGTCGGCGGCGAGAGTCGGGGATACCTCGATGCTGACGTACCCGTCACGCATGCTTGCTGCGTCGTAAACAGGGCGTAGAACGTCGGCGGCATCTCGAATATCGTCAACAGCCAATCGTTCGAACACGGTTTGGCTGTTTGCGCCGTCTTTCGCGTATTCGATCAATGACTTGTCGTAGATGTCACTTTCTGCAATGGCTTTGTCGAAGATCGACGGGTTCGACGTGACACCAGTGATTCCGGAATCGATGAACTTCTGAAGTTCGCCTGATCGAAGCATGTCGCGGCTGATCGAATCGAGCCAGATCGACTGACCATTTTCGAGTGCCTTCTGGATGTTGTTCATAAGTTCCCTGTGAATGAGAGGTGTTCAGATTGCCCAGTTAGTGAGCAGTATTACGTCGAGCTAGCTTTTAGAGATTTGATCTTTTTCGATGGCAGTGACTTTATCGAGTCGACGTTGGAATCGTGGTTCGTCGGCTTCAAGATTTGCAGCCATGAACGACTTCACAAGATCTTCTGCAAGCGCAACGCCAACTACTCGTGCACCCATGCACAAAACGTTCATGTCGTCGTGTCGAACACCCTGCCCAGCCGAGTATGTATCGTGGCAAAGACCGGCTCGTACACCGGGGTACTTGTTGGCTGCGATTGTCGCACCAACTCCGCTTCCGCAGATAACGATTCCACGTTCGGCTTCTCCCGACTGAACCGAGGCTGCTACAGGAGCCGCGAAATCGGGGAAATCATCTTCGGCGTCGAAGTCGTGCGCACCTTTGTCCATGACCTCATGACCCAGAGATTCGAGAACCTTGGTCACGTCGGATTTTAGTTCGTAGCCGCCGTGGTCGGCGCCAATTGCTACTTTCATATCAAGCCAGCCTGTTCAAAGGTTTGTCGTTGCCAAGTAATTTATGCAAGACATTCTCGGTGCAATCCTGCGTGAATGCCACCGAACCACCGAGAATATCTGCCTAAATTTCCGTTGCTATTAATTTGCAGCTGTCTGCTAGAACCGGTGTGAGCCCGCTACCTTGACTCGAACCGAGTAGAGCGAGGTGTCGCCACAGATGTAGATGCGCTTGCCGTCTTTGTCGCCAAAAACGAGGTTAGCGGTCGCCTGTTCAGGAATCAGTATCTTTCCAAGAAGCGTTCCATCGGACGAGTAGCACTGCACGCCGTCACGAGCGCTGGTCCATATGTTGCCCTGTTCATCGACTCGGAAGCCGTCTGATGCACCGGGGCGCACTTCGGCGAAGAGTCGACGGTTAGATAGCGTCTTGCCATCGTCGGATACATCGAAGACTGTGATGTCACGAGGTTCCCCGGTGTCGGCTAGGTAGAACAACTTCTCGTCAGGAGAGAAGGCGAGACCGTTCGGTCGGTCGCCAATGCTATCGACGATAGAAGTTTCGTTGGTTTCTGGATCGAATCGGTAGGTGAAGTTGCCGTCGAGTTCGGAGTCTCGCTTGTTGCCTTCGCGGTCGGAGAGGATGCCGTAAGGAGGGTCGGTGAACCAGATCGTACCGTCCTTCTTCACAACGAGGTCGTTCGGCGAGTTCAACCGCCCGCCCTGCCAATTGTCGACAAGAGTGTTCACTGTGCCATCGGATTCAGTGCGTGAAATTCGGTTAGCGGCGTGCTCACACGACACGAGTCGACCCTGTTGATCGCGGTAGTGTCCGTTCGTGTTGTTGCATGGCTCGCGGAACACGGTCGTGTCACCAGAACCTGCTTCGAACTTGAGAATGCGATTGTTGGGAATGTCCGACCACAAAACGTAGTCGCCCTCTGGGAAGTAGACCGGACCTTCAGCCCATTCGCAGCCGGTGAAGTGCTTTGAGATTTCGGCGTTTGCGTCGATGAGATCGAGAAAACGATCGTCGATCACCTCGATGCCCTGGAGTAGCTCTTCGGCGGGAGTTTGAGATCGGTGATCGGGGAAGGTCTTGTTTTCAGCTGTCATTGGTAATTGGGCTCTTTCTCGTTGTTGGGTTTGGTTTGAGATTCGTTGATTGCGGAGCGTCGAATCGTGTGGAGTTAGCTAATTGGTTGAGCGAGTAGCGCCAGCGATATTTAGTTCGATGCTCCAGATTGAGCTTGTTGCGCCGATAAACAGCGTTTGACTATCGGACATACCGAACGACAGGTTTGCTGATACTTCTGGGGTATGGATTTTACCGAGCAATTTGCCTGCCGGGTTGAATACTTGGACTCCATCGCCGGCAGCGACCCAGATATTGCCGTTTACGTCGGCACGGAAGCCGTCGGGTACATGGGGGTCCACATCGGCGAAGAGTCGTGGATTTTCGAGCTTGTCGCCAGCCACATCGAACGCCATGAGATTGTGAGGCCGGAACTCACCGTGTGTTCGACCTGTATCGCCAACGTAAAGCACCGACTCGTCGGGCGAAAACGTGATGCCGTTTGGCTTATCGAAATCTTCGCTCACCATCGAAATATCGAGCGTTTCGCCATCGACACGAAAGACTCGATTGCGGTCTTGTTCGGGTATTTCGCCGTGCCCAAGTTCAGGGTGAAGAAACCCGTAGTCAGGATCGGTAAACCAGATCGAACCATCCGATTTCACAGCTACATCATTGGGCGAAGTTAGCTTGCCACCATTGAACGATTCGGCGATCGTGGTCATCGTGCCGTCTAATTCTTCGCGTACGACCGCTCTTCCGCGGGTCAGGCACGAAATAATCCTGCCTTCGCGGTCGACCGTGTTGCCGTTTGAACAATCTGAAGGCTCTCGGTAAATGCCAAAGCCTTCTGACTCGCCCCAACTCACAATTCGATTGTTCGGAATGTCGCTTGCGATCACTTTGTTTAGGCGAGGCACCCAGCAGACACCCTCGGCGAATGCGAGGCCGTCGGCGCACTGAATCAATTCGGGACTCGAACCGAGAATCCTTTGAAATTCATCATCGAAAATCTCGAACTGTTCCATCGTTAAAACCCTTCTGTCTTCGGCAATCCCGCTTTTTATAATCGCCAGTCTCGATAATGCATCTAAATCAGTCGAACGGCGAGAACGATGCGGAGCGTATCACTCGGTCGTAGGATTGGCACACGTATAAAGCCGATCAGCCGCTAATATCGTTATTAGCAATTTTGTGTTGTCGAAACTTGGTGCGGACTAGATGGGAATTTGAATGGTTCTGGAAATGGCTGGCAAGACCGATCCTGGTTTGTTCAAGGCAGGCGTCGGTAGGGCGGTAATCACACCACCGGTTGGATTCGTTATCGATGGACCGGAGCATGGCTCTCGAATTTCGACCGGCATTCTTGACGATCTTCTCGCGAGAGTCATAGTGCTTGAATCCAAAGGCACACGAGTTGTGCTTATTAGCCTCGACGTGTGGGGGCTTTCTAAGTCGGTGCTCGCGTCGATCAAGTCGGCCGCCAGTGCCGCAGCAAGCGTCGATGCCGAGTCAGTTTGGGTGACGACAACAGGTAACGCTTCAAGTCCGCCTCTTTGGCGAGACGACCCTCAATACGCAGCTTATTCCGCATATCTTCCCGAACAGATTGCAGGCGCAGTACGAATAGCCATGAGTTCTCTCGAACCAGCTTCAATGGGATCGACCGGAACACTGCTGGCGGATGTTTCTACTTTCACTGCAGGACCGGGTCGACCCGGAAACGCTGCTTTGTTTGTAATGGCAGTCAATCGATCTGACGGAAGCGGGATTGCTCGGCTAGTAAACTTTGCCTGCCCAGCGACAATCCTTGGCAATTCGACTCAGTGGACAGCCGATTACCCCGGCTATGCCGCTTGGGCCATCGAGCAAAACGGTGGAGGGCTGACACTATTTTCACAGGCTCCATCACACGATATTCGACCCTACGACTGGTGGGACGATAATCCAGAACCGTCGCACGCAGATCGAGTGCCTCAAGACGTCCATGCGATGGGATTGCTCCTAGCAACCCAGGCTGCGAATGGTGCTGCTGATACGACTCAACGTCGAAACGTTGAAGTTGAGATTCGCACCGATAAAGAAGCCGGCATTCAGATTATGCAGATAGGCGACGCCTACTTCGTCTCGACCGAAAAGCCGCAACCTAACAAGTTCGCCCGTCGATTCCGACGCGACTTGCCACACTCGAACACGTTTATTGCCGCCAACCTTTCGGGTGGCATGTTCGATGACAAAGCGACCTTCGATGCTCGTGCTATCAAGCGAGGTACAGCCGCCTTGAAAGAGATGGGTGCCAGTTAGCTGCTGGCTCTGGTCGAGTTCTTGATCGTGTGCTAGCTTGCCGTATCACCTTTGATTACTTCGGGTATGTAAGCGCGTAGGAGACGGATTAACTTGGCAAAGATTTCACTGATTGGTGCGGGCAGCGTAGTGTTCGCTCGTCGATTGCTACAAGACATCGTCTGTGTGCCTGAATTGTCCGATTCGACGGTCTCTCTGATGGACACCGACCCTGAACGGTTAGCTCTCATGAGCAAGTTCGCGAACAAGCTTGCTCGCGATACTGGCACGAATATCAAAGTCGAAACAACGCCTGATCGACGTGAAGCTCTCGATGGTTCGGACTACGTGCTCACGACAATAAGGGTTGGCGACAGCTTCGAACGCGACATAGCGATTCCGCTGAAGTACGGGGTCGATCAGTCGGTAGGTGACACGGTCGGACCCGGTGGCGTTTTCAAGGCACTTCGTACAGCCCCTGTTCTGATGGATATCTGCGAAGACATCGAAGATGTTGCCCCGAACGCTACTCTGCTGAACTACACGAACCCAATGGCGATTGCTTGCTGGGCTATCGCTGAAGCAACCGATGTGCCAACGATAGGTCTGTGTCACAGCGTTCAGCACACAACTGCCGATCTTGCCGACTACATCGGTGTTTCTAAAGACCGAGTCAAAGGCTGGGTCGCTGGAATCAATCACCTCGCATGGTTCTTACGATTCGAAGTAGACGGTCAAGACGCCTACCCACAGCTGTTTGAAGCGATGGAAAACCCGGAAATATTCTCTCGAGATACCGTTCGTTTCGAGGTGATGAAGCAGTTCGGCTACTTCGTCACTGAATCGACCCGACACATGTCGGAGTACACGCCGTACTTCCGCACGAACGAAGAGACCATCGAAGAATTCAATCTGAACCAGATTCGACAGGATCTTCAGCGTCGAACCACTCGGGTAGACGATCACTACACGCAGCTTGTGGAAGATGCCAACTCCGATCGCATTCTTACTGCTGAACGATCGGAAGAGTATGCGTGCCGGATCATCGAGGCTATGGAGTCGGACCGCCCCACAGTGATTAACGGAAATGTTCCAAACCAAGGTTTGATCGACAATTTGCTCGAACTGAGCAGCGTCGAAGTTCCGATTCTTATCGACAAACTCGGATTCCACCCCATGGCTGTGGGCGAATTGCCGGGACAACTGGCTGCCTTGAGTCGTTCGAACCAGGCCGTGCAGCAATTGGCTACTCAGGCAATTCTCGATGGCGACAAAGAGGCGGCATTCCACGCAATCGCACTCGACCCGCTTACTTCTGCCGTTTTGTCACTCGGTGAAATTAGGGCGATGTTCGATGAGATGTGGACCGCCCACGGCACCGAGCTGGCTGCGTATTCGTAATGCCAA
>JABIHL010000088.1 GCA_018649665.1 Chloroflexota bacterium
AAATCACCAAGCTCGTTCTCAGCGTCTTCACCGATTGGTGTTTCGAGAGAAACAGGCTCCTGCGACATCTGGAGAATTTCTGATACACGCTCGACCGATAGTTCGACCCGCTCTGCGAGTTCTTCTACCTTCGGTTCTCGGTTGAGCTGCTGTCCAAGTTCACGACGTGCTCGCATGATCTTGTTCAGTGTTTCTACAACGTGAACCGGGATACGAATCGTTCGTGCCTGATCGGCGATCGCTCGGGTAATACCTTGGCGAATCCACCATGTTGCATATGTCGAGAATTTGAATCCCTTGCGGAAATCGAACTTCTCGATGGCTCGCATTAGTCCGATGTTGCCCTCTTGGATCAAGTCGAGCATAGACAGACCGCGGTTGAGGTGCTTCTTTGCAACAGAAACCACAAGTCGGAGGTTTGCTTCGCCCAAGTGGCGTCGAGCCTTCTCACCTTCTTCTCGTACTCGCATCAGGTGCGAGTTGAGGATAGAGGTGAGTGGCTGAACGGCAGCTAAGAACTTAGGGTTTACTGCTTCGTCTGGTAGTTCAGTTAGTAGCGGGTCGATTCCGAGGATGTCGACCATATCTGCTGAAAGCAGTCGAGAAAGAACTGAGAGTTCAACAACCAGATTGTGAGCTTCGTCCGGCTCAACACCCAGAGCATCTGAGAGGTAGTTGATCAGTTCGTCTTCGCGCTTGCCGTCGACCAAAGCACGAAGCTCAGGATCGGCGAGCGCACGTCCCAGTGTTACTGGGGTAGTGAGACCGAGGTATTTTGCAACTGCAGATGCAGTGTCGCCGACCGGTCCGAGCTTCGAGAGAATATCGGTAATGATCGTAAATGGATCAGGAGTTCCGACGTCGATGTCGCCCTGAATCTCTTTTTCGATTGCTTCGAGTCGCTGAGCAAGCTCAACTGCTCGTGCAAGCACTACTTCGTCTGCTGCGGTTAGCAGCGCGACTCGACCGATCTCACGAAGGTACATTCTTACGGTGTCTTCTGTGAGTTCCGACTCTTGCACTTCTTGTGCCAGAGCGTTCGTGATGCTTGTTGAAGAATCTGAAGCTCGTGCTGCTTCCCACATATCCAGTTCAGATCGGGTTACGGCAGTCGCACCGTTTTCCGTCACCTGGTTAGCTTCGTCTTCAGTGCCTTCCATTCGGTTGAAGGCGGGTGTGTACTCGTCTTCTCCCTCAAGAGCTGCTGAAACGTCGTTTACGCGAGTTGCTCGTCGCTTTTGGACCAACGGTTGTTCCTTTCGGGCATTTCGTGCCCGTACCTGGACTTATCGAATATCCGGACAGATATTTGAACTCAGGTCATTCTTACTATGCCTAGCGCGTGGCATTCCCTACTAATCTCGCAGGATTTACCACTAGCTGAGAATGGTGGTAGTCACTCAAGTTTTAGATACGACCAAAACAATTTGTACTACCAGACGAGCAAGTTCAAGGAGCCTTGAACCTGACCACGTTCGTTTACCAAATCAACCGACCTTCTATTCTACGACATTTGGTATGCGTTCTAAAAGGGGTAGGTCGAAATTGGTTACGAATATCGTCGCTTTGTACCCCGATATCTGTCGGGAAAAGAGCGACTTAATGCTGTCGTCGCTTCGGCTATTTTGGGTAGCAATTTCGAACTAATCCCAATTGATTACGAACTTGCCGGGTGCTCCTGACGAGAATTCTTCATAAGCCTGTACAGCTCCCTCGATTGTCGAACGCGAAGTGATGACTGAACCCAATGGAACGTTTCGCTCGGCGGTGAATCGGGCTGCTTCGGCAAGACCGAATGTCGAGAATGTCCATGAACCCATGAGCGTGAGATGTCGATGGATGATGTGCGGAGTCGGCTGGTACGTTACCTCGCCGCCTTCACCGACCAGGCAAGTTCGCCCGAATATACGCGTTGATTCGACTGCCGCCACTCGAGTAACTGCGAGTCCAGCTGCTTCAAGGCTGGCATCGGCTCCGTCGCCGTGAGTTAGTTCTTTGATCTGCTCTGGCGCGTCGTCGTTCGATGCGTCGACAGTCGCCCAAGCACCGGAATCAGCTGCCATTTTGAGTCGTTCGGGTGAAACATCGACCGCGATAATTCTTGCTCCCATTTCGGCTCCGAACATGGTGGCAGCAAGCCCAACTGGTCCCTGACCGAATACAGCAAGTACATCTCTGCCAGATACTTCGAGCTTCTTCAAGGCTTGGAACGCTGTACTCGCTCCGCACGCCAAGTAGGCTCCGACTTCGTAGTCGACTTCGTCGGGAAGCGGTACGCAAGTTGATTCGTGCGCAACCATGTAGTCGCCGTGTCCGCCGTGCATCGATCCACCGTAGTAGAGCTTCTTCTCGGTTACCTCGCACAACTGCTGCCAACCGGTTAGGCAGTATTCACACTGACGGCAGCCTTCGTAGTGGTGCTGGATGATCCGGTCGCCGACTTTGAGTCCTTTCACATTTGGTCCAAGTGCTACAACTTCGCCACATGGTTCGTGCCCAGGGCGCATTAGTTGCCCTTCATGCTCGTTCGGTGACGAATCGCGGTATCGGGCGAAGTCCGATCCGCACAGACCGGAAGATCGCAGTTTGATCAAGACTTGCTCGGGGCCGGGTTCAACATCTGGAAAATCGATTACCTCTGCCACGCTATTTCCGTGAAATGCAACTCCACGCATGTTCGATTCTCCTGAGTAGGGTGAGAGCTGAAATTCAGCATCTAATTTTGAAAGTTGGCGCAGTGTATATCAGCTAAACCGGGCCAATTGGCTTTGCAGTCGGCGCAATGCGGCAGTAAGCTTGCCCCGCCTGACTAATATGACATGACGGCGGCGAAGCCGCGATTGGGATCTGCAAATATGGTGGACACGTTCAGTTACGAAACTCTTTATTCAGAGAAATCGGTTGATACGCCTCTGAATCCGGGACTACACGCAAAGTACGATTTTGCAGTTGCATATCCCGCTCCAGAGACACTCCCGCTCGATGGATTGATTCAGTCGCTTCAGGCGGCTGTCGATTCTGACAGCACGAAGGTGCTCGCCGAGTTGGCGTACTACCCTCATCAGTTGGGCGCACTTGAACTTCGTGAGTACACGGCTCAGAAGCTAGCCACTGATCGAGGGTTTACCGTAACCCCTGACGAAATCGCTCTTACGAACGGATCGGGCGAGGCTCTGGGTTTGGTTATTCAGGCTCTCACGAACCCCGGCGACGTAGTACTTGCCGAAGAGTTCGTTTATATGGGAACTACCGCTCAGCTTCGACGTTTCGGTGCTGACATACGAGGAATGGCGATGGATGAGGGCGGGATTATTCCTGAAGCTCTCGATAAGCAGATCACTGCCTTGACCGCTGCCGGTGAGAAGCCCAAGTACATATACGTAATTCCTGAGCACCAGAACCCGATGGGTTCAACAGTTTCAGCCGAACGACGCAAGGCAATTCTTGCGATTTGCCACAAGCATGGTCTACCGATTTTGGAAGACGACTGCTACGTAGATCTTCGGTTCAAGGGCGATGTGCAGCCTGCGTTCAGGGCTCTGGATGATTCGGGAATCGTCGTTTACGTTGCTTCCTACTCGAAATTGCTTGCACCAGGACTCCGACTTGGTTACTTCACCGCTTCGCCTGAACTGATGCGGCGCGCACTGAGCTTCAAGCTCGGAAGTGGTCCTAACCAGTTCGCTGCGATAGCAATTGAGGGTTATCTGAAAAATAACCTCGAATCTCACAAAGACAATTTTAATCCGATGCTTCAGGCGAAGTGCAATTCGATGACCGCTGCACTTGAGGAACATTTTGGTTCATCAGGAGCGAAGTGGTCTGCACCTGAGGGCGGTTGCTACGTATGGCTCACGATGCCAGAGGGATCCGATATCGCAAGCATTCGCGATAAAGTGTTCGAACAGGGTGTTGGATACGTCGCCGGTACGAACTTTGAAGCGGACGCTTCGGGGCGAATCGGTCACAACTCTGCTCGACTTTGTTTCGCATTCGAATCGGTCGAAAAGAATGCCGAGGGAATCGCATTACTGGCTCAGCTGTTCAAGCAGCACGGAGCGATGTAGTTACTCTTGAATTGCACTGAGTTGCAATTCGATTGATATTCGAGAAAAGACCGACTTTAGCGAGTCGGTCTATTTTGTTGCCCGCGGGATTCGGTGAAAGTGGCAGGAGTATTACAGACCGTTAACCGAATTTCATTGCTGAAATGACGGTTCGGAGATAGATTCAATTAAGACTCATTTTTGATTGGAATAAAAGGAACGCCTTTCATGGCATCT
>JABIHL010000089.1 GCA_018649665.1 Chloroflexota bacterium
CGAAGTCATCGACTCAGATATCCCAGTACTTGTTGATTTTTGGGCAGAATGGTGTGGTCCCTGCAAAATGATCGCTCCAGTAGTTGAAGAACTAGCCGGTGAATACGACGGCAAGGCGAAATTCGTCAAACTGAACGTCGACTTCAACCCGCAGACATCGGCTAAGTACGGTGTTCGCAGTATCCCAACTCTATTGATCTTCAAGGGCGGAGCCCCGGTTGGTCAGGTAGTTGGAGCAGTACCGAAGAGCGTGTTGCAGGCACGACTTGAAGACGCAATGTCTGTCTAAGAGATTTTAGAATCTTATAAATCGGCCCTGCCAGAATTACGCTGGTGGGGTCTTTTTTTTGCCCTTAGTTAAAGGGTGCGAAATTGCAATTGTCATTCTGAACTAGATTCAGAATCTCGTGCGAAGTCACAACTGAAGATTCAGTCGCAACAAAATAATTGAATAATCTTTGCCCGATGAAGGCTGAAACATCAGCCAGCAGGTGAAACTCGCGGTAATCTTGCTGAGTTCCCAATCTAACGGGTACGAAACAGTGGGGGAGTGGATGGGTCCCGGTGGGCCTCACGGACTTCAACTCCGCTGGCGTGCGTCCTTCGGCGTGCGCGGAGGGTTCGACTCCCTTGCACTCCCGCCAATTGTTGGACGAATCCCGCTCCAGCGTTTTGACCGCGTTAAATTCGAATATTTAGCCCGGCCTGATCCGTTGATGAGCCAATAGTTTCGCTTACAACTACGGTGAAGCACTCACAGCGCTTTCGTACTCACTCGCGAGTCTGAAACAGTGTTCACGACGTAATGTTGAAATGTGGAACTAGAAAATACGAGTAGTGCGCAACATAGCTCGAGTCATCCGCTCGATGCAACAGAAAACTTTCTTGAGGCAGGTTCGCCTGTCAAACAGTACGCGCTCGCTAGCATATTGATTGTTCTTGCGGCCCTTATCGCCGTGAACTTCGTTTCGAGTCGTGTGGAGCGCGAGAGCGTGATTTCGCGACTGGAAACGGAAGCATTGGGACCTGCCAAGGTTTCTACGTTCCGAATCGTTGAAGCTCTGAGTCAGATAACCCATCCCGGCGCGGGGATGCTGCTTACGCTGCCTAACGAAATCAGCGTGATCGACCGAATCGTGCTCGATGCCCTAGCAGGTCAGCAGGTAGCAAGAGTCGACATATTAGATTCATACGGCGAAATCATCTATTCGACCGATCCCTATTACATTGGTGACGATTCCGAATACGCACTTGGACCAAACACTGCGACCGGTGACTATGTCGGTGCAGCTGCTGTCAGTGGCTTAGACGGTCACACAGCGCTTATCGAGGCGGTCATAACCCGAGTTCCAGTATTTACAGAGGGACAGGTTCCTGGGCCTAATTCGCACGAAACAACCCTGATTATGTATCGAGATGTCTCAACAGCCATCGATGCTGCAACTGCGGCGGGGGCGAAATTCCGGTTCTGGATGGTCATCGGAGTAATGGCCGTTGTCTTTGTCAGCCTGATGATCGTTGTAGTGAGGGGGCATCGAGTACAGACCGAAGCTCGGCTCAAACTTGAAGAGCTGCTCATTCACGAGCACTTGTTGGTTTCTGAACTGGATCAACGTAATGTGGATTTGAAATCGGCCGACGAAGCTCGTCTGCGTATGTTGTCTGTAGTCACTCATGAACTGGGTAACCCGTTGACGAGTATTTCTGCGTTTGCGAGCATGCTTTCGAAAAACAAAGAAGGCAGATTATCGGATCGCGACATGAGAATGGTCGATGCGATTACTCGCGGCGAGACCCAGATGCGAACTCTGGTCAAGGATCTTCTTGATTTGTCGCGAGTTGAAGCAAATGAGATGGAATTAGACATGCTGCCCGTGGAAGTAAAGGGCGTTGTCGACGGTGTACTTGAATCGATGAAACCTATATTCGAGAATAAGAGTCAACAGATCGTCTCGGATCTATCTGATGTGAATGTTGAAATAGTTGGTGATCATTCACGCCTAGTCCAAGTTGTTACGAATCTCCTGTCGAACGCCTCGAAGTACTCACCAGAAGATTCGACGATTCGTGTCTCTACTCGCTCGACCGAAACTTGTTCGATAATCGAGATTTCTGACGCCGGTATCGGTATTTCTGACGAGGACCAACGGAAACTGTTTACACCGTTCTTTCGTGCAGGAAATAGCGAAACACGCCAAGTGCCTGGCACTGGACTCGGCCTGGTCATCTGTAAGCAAATCGTTGAACTACACGGTGGCGTGCTGAAAATCCGCTCAGCTAGAGGACGTGGAACGACAGTCAGGATCGAAGTACCGATTAGCGAGAGAGCAGCAAGGTCGTTCGACGCAGCATAGGCGGATGAATGCTATTAGTCGCTAGCGACTAGCTCATCGGGAAGTTGCCCACACGCTGTGTAATTCGATGCATCGGCATACGCGCATGAACATTCACAAGGGCCCCGTGTGTAATGATCTCCGTAAGCGCAGAGTCAATAAGCGTTATCGAGGAACCTTTCACGACGTTCTGTAACGAATGCAAAACAGGGCCTACATCGGTGCAAACACCTGAGTGAATATGAATTGGCTGTGCTGCGTCGGATGATGGTGATACCGAAATCTCTATCGTCGTGGTATTTGCATCTGAAACGAATGTGGCTGTGCCGAACTGACCTTCGCCATCAGTCGGAGAGAGGTTGACGACAACTCTAGTGATTCCGTTCTCATTCGTAATCACCGGGGTCGGTGTCGGGTCTCGTTCAACATTGCCCACAGTCCCGGTATCTGGGGTCTCTTCCGCTGCACACGAGATTACAAGCACAAATAATAAAGTCATTACCGCGATCATAAATGCTCGCTTCGATGACGTGTAAATCGCTATTTTGTACGTTCCTTATAAGACATCAGCAGTGCACCGTCGAGAGGGAGTTAACCGGTTGTAACCAAATACGATGGTTTCTTGGAATCGGATCATTTCTTGGTTGAAAACTGCTCGCTAGCTTCGGTCGAACACGCCGTGCCAGTCGTCTTTGATTGGCCAAGTTAGCTGATCTTCGATGTCATCGTGGTCGGCATATGTGACCTTGACGTCTTCAATACTCTTTCCGACAACTTCGATGTCGTCTAGACCAAGATTACGAAGTTCCATCGCGTACCTGAGATAACCGACTTGTTCCAGTTGGTATCCCATCACCTGAAGTCCTACGACATCGGCGGCAATTCCATGGTGAGATGCGACGACAACGTTAGATGGCATCTCGAAACCATCGATCGGACCGTTTCCTTGCATGCCGACTGTTCCGTCGATAATTGTGAGATCAGGAACCACATGTTGCGCCATCTTTGCGAGAGTGAGGTTTATCGCCTTGCTCCCCTTATGGATCTTCTTCTTCTGCTCAACACCAGAAAGCGTGCCGACAAGAATATTCTTCAAACCTAACGTGACTACCACGTTGTTGTGAGTTTTCATCGGGCAAACAGAAACCACATACGATTCTGAGAGCCGTTTGGACATATACAGAGTCTGTGGATTCAAATGATCGTCGAACGCCGGGACAGGAATGCTGTCATCGGTGTTGAGATCCATGAACTCGATCTTGTAGTCGTTTGCCAGATCACGATAGCCGTAGTTGTCGAAGCCAGAATCAGGCGTTCCAATGGCAGGTCCAACAGCAATTACAAATTCGTTGACACCTTTGCTGGAGAGATATTCGAGAGTAGCTCGTGTTGCATCGACGTGAGTGGCAGCAAGTTGGTTCGTTGTCGTAACGAAGTTCGGCTTGACCATTACTGGGCGGTCAGGAATGACTACATCGGAATCGATCAACTCGAGAGCCTGTGCGACTCCCCGTAGACGGTTTTCTGTGCTGGCGATGCTGACTCTAATCAAAACTAGACTCCGTTACTTGAACCTGAACTCACGTGAACTCCACTGGCAATGCGGTGATGATATCTGAATCATCATATGTTTTTCAGGTTACGAATTGGAACAATCTGGTGCTAAAGTGCGCATCGGCTCAGATTCACTACAGTTCAGGAGATCAAGCGTGCAGTACAAGTCGCTCGGAACGACCGATATCAAGGTTTCGGAATTCGCTTTAGGCTGCTGGCCGTTTGCTGGCGGAAAAGTTTGGGGTCCTCAGGACGACGACGTATCAATCGCCACTGTGCATGCTGCCTTGGACAAGGGAATCACGTTCTTCGACACTGCCGAGGGCTACGATGATGATTCGCATTCTGAAGAGGTGCTAGGGCGAGCTTTGATAGGTCGCCGCGACGAAGCTGTAATCGCTACGAAGATAAGCCCTCCTCATCTAGTTCCTAATCTTGTCGAACAGACCTGTGATGCTAGTTTGCAGAAATTGCAGACTGACCATATCGACTTGTACCAGATTCACTGGCCAAACCATGACGTAGCCGCTGAGGATTCGATAGCGGCTCTGTTGAAACTCCGAGACGCGGGGAAAATACGGGCGATAGGTGTCTGTAACTTCGGTGTTCAAGATCTAACTACAGCGCTGCAATCTGCCGAGATAGTTACTAACCAGCTTCCCTACAACTTACTATGGCGTCCTATTGAAGTTGAAATTCAGCCGACGTGCCTTGAAAACAACATCGGACTTATTTGCTACAGCCCTCTTGCGCAGGGACTGCTCACCGGCCGATATGCCTCACCAGATGAAGTTCCCGATGGTCTGTCACGATCTCGATTGTTCAATAACGACCGACCGCTAGCGAATCACGGTGAAGACGGTTGTGAGGCTGAAGCGTTCGATGCGATCGCACAGGTTATCGAAATTGCTGCTGAACTTGGAGAGCACCCAGCAAAAATCGCTCTTTCGTGGGTTCGTTCCCGTCCCGGTATTACTTCGTTGCTCGTTGGGGCACGATCTCCAGAAGAACTCGATCTAAATATCCCGGCGTTCGAATACGAGCTCCCTGAGGGAATAGCCGACCGATTGTCGGCTGCTACCGAACCGGTCAAGGCGAAGCTTGGATCGAACGCTGATATGTGGAATGGCGACAATCGAATGCGGTAGTAGTCGGTTCGATTAGCGTTTTTAAACTAGCTGACTGCTACCTGCGGGGCGGCGGTAAGACCGAAGTTCTTCACGGCAAGATCGGCGATGTAGTCGCCAATCACAAGCGATGAAGTAGCGCCCGGAGATGGAGCATTGAGCACGTGGATAGCTCCGCGCGACTCTTCAATGCGGAAGTCATCGACAAGTTTGCCGGATCGATCTACTGCTTGAGCACGCACACCTGAACCTGTGCCAGCCAAATCTTTCGACGTGAGTTCGGGTACGAGTTGCTGGAGACCATCAAGAAATACCGATTTTCTGAGGGACCTATTGATCTCCCAAACACCGGTTTTCCACTCACGAATTCCCATCTTCCAGAATCCCGGGAACGTGATCGTACGCAGGAAATCGCTCATAGAAAAATCGCGCTTGCGGTAGCCTTCGCGTTTTGTTGCGAGCACAGCGTTAGGCCCTGCCTCTACCCAACCTTTCATGGTCTGGGTGAGGTGAACGCCCAAAAAGGGGAATGCAGGGTCGGGCACAGGGTAAATAAGCCCTTTGACCATGAACTCGCTCTCTTTGCGGAGTTTGTAGTACTCGCCGCGGAACGGAATGATTCGCAATCCGGTTTCAACGCCCATGGTTTCTGCGACAAGATCAGAATGTAATCCAGCGCAATTAATGACGTTCGAAGTTTCGAAATCGCCGGAAGTCGTATTGAGAATAGTGACACCTCCAACGACCTTCGAACCATTGAGTTCAGTGTTGAAATGAATTTCGCCACCAGCCGCACGAACGCGGTCGGCGTAGACAGCAGTCACGTTTCGATAATCGACGATACCGGTGCCGGGTGCATAAAGCGCTTTGAGAGCCACGACATGCGGTTCGATCTCCGCCATTTCGTCGTTGTCGACCATTCGCAGACCTTCAACTTGATTGGCGGTACCTCGTTCTTCGAGAGCATTTAGTCGTTCTACACCAGCGGCATCGCTAGCTACGACCAACTTACCGCACGTCCACACAGGGATGTCGTTCTCTTCGCAGAACTGTGTCATCGACGCACGGCCGGCTACGCAAAAGTCAGCTTTAAAAGAGCCGGGACGATAGTAAATACCCGAGTGTATGACCCCTGAGTTGTGTCCACTCTGTTGTGTTCCCTCCTTGACGTCCTTTTCGACAATTGCCAGCTTTATCTGCGGAAATCGTTCTAGCAATTTCATCGCCGTTGACAGGCCGATTATTCCGGCACCAATGACGACAACATCGTATTTAGTAGAACCCAAGTGACACATTCTCCAGCTTTTCACGAAACTATGAAAAAAAATACCACAGCACCGGAGCCTTCGTAACGTCGAAATTGAGCTTAACAAGCCACGGGAATCTGGTAATTTCTAACGATGCCTGAAAACACTACCGCCACACTACGCCCAGATCGTGTCACGTTGTTCGCTTCGTGCATGGTCGATCAACTCGCTCCAAACGTAGGAGAAAGCACCGTCGAAGTGCTTGAGTATCTCGGAGTATCTGTTGATTTTCTCAACGACCAAACATGTTGCGGGCAACCCGCGTTTAACAGCGGATTTAGGTCAGAGGCATATCCGGTAGCCGAACGCTTCATCGACCTATTTGAAAAAGTGAAGGGTCCGATTGTCGTTCCCTCAGGATCATGCGCAGCGATGGTTCGGAACTACTACGGTGACCTGTTTAGAGACAACAAAGAACTTGCTGATCGAGCAAAGCGGGTGGGGGAGAGATTGTTCGAGCTTACCGAGTTCGTCAGCCGGTTCTTTGGTACAGATGCGATTTCAGGCAAGAGAGTCGGCGCAGCGACCTACCACAAATGTTGCCATCTCCTTCGTGAAATCGGAGTTGATGAACAGCCAGTAGAAATGCTGACAAATATCGAGGGGCTCGAATATTCACCTCTTGAACGGGCGGACGTGTGTTGCGGATTTGGGGGAGCATTCTCTGTGAAAATGCCTGATATATCTTCGGCAATTCTCGATGAAAAGTTAGATTTCATCGAGGCAAACGGTTCAAGTACGGTTGTCGCTGCGGATACCGGGTGCGTTTACCAAATGCAGGGTGGTCTTCGCAGGCGTGGATCGGATGTTCAAGTCGTACACATCGCTCAGGTGCTCGCCGAATCGATCAGAAACAGCAGCACATCGGAGGCAAAACGATGAAGCCGTTGACAGTTAACTTCCGATCAAAGGCGGCTCTGACCCTCGCAGATGCACAGATTCAGCAGTCGATAGAACATGTCTACACAGGTTTCTTCAAGGGCCGCCTGACTGCTGCCGGCGATACTCCTGATTGGGAAGATCTACGAACCAAGGGCAAGGCGATAAAAGATCACACAATCGCTCATCTCGATTATTACCTTGGATTGCTCACTGACAATGTTGAGAAGAACGGCGGAAGCGTGTTCTTTGCCGATGATGCGGAAGAGGCGCGCCAGCACATCATTGATCTTGCGCACAAACGGAAGATAAAGACCGTCATCAAATCGAAATCGATGGTTTCAGAGGAGATGGGACTCGCCGAGGCGATGACCGACGAGGGGTTCGAGACGGTTGAGACTGATCTCGGTGAATACATTATTCAACTTGCCAACGAAACTCCGTATCACCTGATCGCACCGGCTGTTCACAAATCGAGAGCAGATGTGGCAAAGCTTCTTGATGACGACTACAAAGATGGCGACCGAGTACCGGATGCTACTGAACTGACGATGATGGCGCGCAAGAAGCTGCGCTGCGTATTTGAGCGTGCCGACATGTCGGTAACCGGAGTGAACTTCGCCGTTGCTGAATCGGGTTCTATCGCTCTTGTGACAAACGAGGGCAATGGCCGAATGTCGACTACTGTGCCCCGTGTCCATGTCGCGGTTATGGGCATGGAGAAAATCGTTCCTTCGATTCAGGATCTGAGCACGATGCTGCGAATTCTCATTCGTTCAGCAACTGGGCAGAGAATTTCTACATACGTGACGATGGTCAATGGCAAGCGTAAGCCCGACGAGGAAGAAGGACCTGAAGAGTTCCACCTCGTGATTATGAACAACGGCCGACAAAAGCTTCTCGAAGACGCCCAGATGCGAGAGTCATTGAACTGTATTCGATGTGGTGCATGCTTGAACGCCTGTCCTGTCTACCGAAAAGTCGGAGGACACGCTTACGGCTGGGTATACCCGGGTCCTATCGGAGCAATCGTTACGCCTGTGCTTACCGGACTAAAGGACGCCGGCAACCTGCCGAGCGCTTCGTCGCTATGTGGCGCGTGTCATGACGCTTGTCCAGTGAAAATCAACATTCCAAAGATGCTGCTCGAACTGCGATACCGTACGGCGGAGGGTTCGACTGCTAAGGAAGAACGTACTTCGTCTGCCAAAGAGCGAGGCATTTGGAAAGCTTGGCGAATGGGAATGATGGGTCGTAAGCGATTCGATATCGGATCTCGTATAGCGAGCATCGCTCTAAAACCACTTTCTCGAAACGGTTGGTTGAAAAAAGCTCCACCACCTTTGTCAGGTTGGACCTCAACGCGAGACTTCCCGGCGATTTCTGCGAGTTCGTTGAAATCGATATTAAAGAAACGAAGCGGAGGCTCGAAATAATGGCAGATCGAGCAAAATTTATTGCCGGAGTCACGGCGGGTCTGGGAAGAACTGAAGTGCTGTCACCGATCAGCATTACAGAAACCGCCGGGTTCGAAGATGCGGCTACAGCGAAAGCCAACGCCGACAAGGCATCGACCGATGCGTCAGAGCGTTCAATAGAGCTAGCCGATCAGATGGCAGAGGAAGCGGCGAAGGCTGGCTGGAAAGTACATCGTGCATCTAACGCGGAAGACGCTGCGAGCTACATAGCTCGCATTTGTGTGGAGAAGAAAGCAACGTCGGTGCTGCGGTCGAACCATGATGCGCTAGATCAGATTGGCGTTGATGCCGCGATTACGAACACTGGGGCGACTCTAGATACGACCGAGCACTCTGGTGACTACTCTCAAGATCAAATCGAAAAATCGAAGAGCAAGGCGTTTTCAGCCGAGATTGGTATTACTGGTGTCGACTACGCAATAGCCGAGACCGGCACGGTAGTTCTCCACCCACGAAGCGGGCTTTCTCGTCTCGTATCGCTGGCGCCCCCGACTCACATCGCGGTGCTGCGACCTGGCGAAGTTCTTGATTCACTCGACGAATTGTTCGCCATGGAACGTAACGACTTTATGTCGGGTGAATTGGCAGGATCGATGAACCTGATTTCGGGTCCAAGCAAGACGGCCGACATCGAAGGGACGACCGTAACGGGAATTCACGGACCTCTCGAAGTCCACTTGGTCATTCTCGCAGGCTGATAGCCCACAAGTTAAAATTTGATTGCGAGTGCCCGACAGGCTTCCTCGGTTGCAATGGCAACCAGCCGCTTCGTATCTTCCATTGCCGCCTTGAGCGACATGGGTCGGTTTACGAGACTAAAAACGGCATCAATTCCATGCTCGTGCACTTCACGAAAACCTGCGCCTAGCGATCCGGCAATACCGATCACTGGAGTGCCACGACGCTTAGCTCGTTGTGCGACAGCGACGGGAGATTTGTTGAAAACGGTTGAACGATCGAACTGACCTTCACCAACAATGACTAAGTCGGCGTCTTCAAGGTGTTTGTCGAGACTAACGGCTTCTAGCACGATGTCAGCTCCAAGGCGCAGACGAGCATCAAAGAAGCCCATAAGCCCAGCTCCGAGTCCTCCAGAAGCGCCTGCGCCCGGGATTTCGGCTACGTCTGTGTGAAGATCCGTGGCTATTACTTCGGCGAATTTGCCTAAGGCCGCGTCGAGTTCTTTAATATCTTCGGTAGTTGCTCCTTTTTGCGGGCCGAATATAGCTGATGCGCCTCTCGTTCCACACAGAGGGTTATTCACATCACAAGCAACAACTACGTTTGCTCCCGACATACGAGGGTCGAGGTCTGAAACATCGATTTTGGCGAGGTCGGTCAATGCGATTCCTCCGCGAGCAATATCGTCGCCGTTGGAATCAGTGAGCTTGCCGCCCATAGCTTGAATCATTCCCGCACCACCATCGTTCGTGGCACTTCCGCCGACACCGATGATGAAGTCGCTGAATCCGGCATCAAGAGCTTCAGTGAATAGTTGCCCGACACCGAACGTCGAAGCATTTCGAACATCTCGTTCGTCTTGACCGAGTCGAGCAAGACCAATTGCGCTCGCTACTTCGATAACCGCAGTTGTGCCATTGCCGAGCGCACCCCATTCCGCTTCGATTGTTCTGCCGATGGCATCTTCCACCATGGCGGTTCTAACTTCTCCACCTGAACTGTCGACTAATGCCTGTAAGGTCCCGTCACCACCATCGGCTACAGGAATTAGTACGGTCTCGGCGTCAGGCCAAATGCTTTTGACACCGATAGACATCGCTTCGGCAATTTCCATGCCGGTGAGACTCTCTTTGAAACCTTGGGGAGCTAGTACTACTTTCTTCATAAACGTGAGTATAAGGACTCATTCCGAAAATTCGAGTCTGTAAGCGCCACTAATTACACGGCTCAGCGTCGACCGACTGCTACACTCGCCGCCGTACCAACCACTATCGTAGATTTTTTCTTATGGCTGAACGTGCCAATTTAAAGAGTTCGCTTAGTTCGTCGATCAACAAACGTGCCGACGAACTAGAGCGCATCGCACGCGACATTCTCGACCACCCCGAGAGTGGCTACCGAGAGGCGCGTACTTCCAAATTGGTGGCTGATTGGTTCAGATCCAACGGCATGGAAGTGCAGTCGGGAATTGCTCGAACCGGCGTTATTGGAACGTTTGACACAGGAAAACCTGGCCCGCATATTGCCGTAATGGGCGAACTGGATTCACTGATCGTTCCCGGTCACGCCCACGCCGATGCCGTAACTAGCGCGGCGCATGCATGCGGACATCACGCTCAAATCGGCTCGATGCTCACAGTTGCGGCTGGCATAGCGGAATCGTCGGTGCTGAACGGACTTTCGGGCAAGATAAGTTTTATGGCCACACCGGCCGAAGAGTACATCGAACTTGAGTACAGGGAATCGCTTCGAGAAAACGGTGAGATTGAATTTTTCGGCGGTAAGCAAGAATTCATCAAACTAGGTTTTCTTAACGACGTCGATATAGCGATGCTCACCCACACGGGCGGCGAAACACCCGGTACGTTCGGTGTCGGCGGTTCAAACAACGGAATGATCGGTAAAACAATCCAATACACAGGTAAAGCTGCACATGCGGGCGGATCACCACATCTTGGAATTAACGCTCTAAACGCGGCCCATATTGGTCTGGCAGCGATTCATGCGCAGCGGGAGACGTTCCGAGACAGTGACACGGTGCGGGTTCACCCAATCATCACCAAGGGTGGGGCAGCGGTGAACTCTGTACCAGCGGATGTGAGGATTGAGACTTACGTGCGGGCGTCGAACGTTCCTGCAATATTGACTACATCTGAAAAAGTTGATCGAGCGATTCGCGCTGGAGCGCTGGCTACAGGAGCGTCAGTGAAGATCACTACGAATCCCGGTTACTTGCCAGCGAAGTACGATGATCGACTCACCGAGATTTATCGACACAACGCCGGTTCGTTGATAGGCGACGACAACATTATCGAGCTGAGTCATAGTAGTGGTTGTACTGATATGGGCGACGTCAGTCAGATCATTCCAACTATTCAACCGACCGCAAATGCCACAAGCGGCAACGGTCATGGCATCGACTATTTGGTCGAAAATTATGATCTTGCCGTCATCAAGGCCGGAAAAGCGATGGGAATGACCGTTGTCGACCTGCTTGCTGATGATGGGGCGAAGGGGCGAAAGGTCGCCGGGGCGTTCAATGCACCAATGACGATCAGCGAGTACCTGAGCCGAATGCGCGGTTTTCGATCTGAAGCGACGTATACCGAATAATCTATGACATCAGCCGACACATCCCCAATGCGGGCAGCAGCTTTACTTGCGATCGACAGTGCCACACGTGATCTCATTGCCGATGCGAAGACCGTCTACAGCACGCCTGAGACGGGATTCAATGAGCATAAAACCGCAGCCTACGTTCAACAGCGACTGCAATCTCTAGGATTTGTAGTTGAAACGGGAATTGCCAGAACTGGCATGAAAGCCGTTCTGCGAGGTACGAATCCGGGGCCAACTGTTGCGGTTATCGCAGAACCGGACGCGCTTCGGGTTCCGACTCATCCCGGGGCAGACGCTGAATCTGGCGCTGCTCACGCTTGTGGACATCACTCCCAGATCGGTTCGATGCTTGGAGTGGCGACTGCGCTTAGCGCACCTGAGCTTAGAAACGCCCTCTCTGGCAACGTCGCGTTCATCGTGACACCGGCAGAAGAATTCATAGATATTCAAGATCGTCTAGCCCTGAGAGCTTCAGGTGAACTAGAATTCCTGTCTGGCAAGCAAGAGATGATCCGATTAGGGACGTTCGACGATGTCGACATGGCGATGATGGTTCACACGTCGGCAGGAAACGGTTCTGCGGCACTTAGCATTGGCGGCACCTCGAACGCTCACGTTTCTCACCAAGTCAGATACATCGGAAGATCGGCACACGCTGGCGGTGCGCCTGACTACGGCATCAACGCTCTTCAGGCAGCCATGCTTGCTAACACGGCGATCAATACACAGCGTGAAACGTTCAGGGAGTCTGATGTTGTTCGGGTTCATGGAATAATTTCAAATGGTGGAGCATCGGTGAACGCCATACCAGGTGAAGTTATCTACGATGGTCGAGTTCGCGCTAAATCGATAGAAACTCTTGAACCGATCGCCGAAAAAGTCATACGCTGCTATCGAGCAGGAGCGTTGGCGATGGGAGCATCCGTTGAAGTCCAGTCAATCGCCGGATATCACGGTCTTGTACAAGACCCAACGATGCAAAAACTGTTTGTGGATAACGCTGAACTCGTTTTAGGACGTGATTCAATCAGCGTTGTTGGTACTTCCCAGACGCATGGTGGGTCGACGGATATGGGGGATCTAAGCACGATCATGCCTGTTATCCACCCGTACGCTAACTCCGCGTCTGGAGTTGGTCATGGAAATGACTATTTGATTGAGGATTACGACCGTGCTGTTGTCGCTCCAGCAAAGGTCATGACGGCGACCGTGCTCGACCTACTGGGCAATGACGCTCAGGCCGCCAGAGAGGCGTTAGCCAAGAGCAAACCCGCAATGACTGCTGAACAATACGTATCGGTGCAACGAGGTCGATTCAAGACCGAATTATTCGAACAGTCTTAGGGCTGCTTGAATTGCTGGTCGTGTGACAACGATGTTTCGTCTTGATCTACGCTGAAGGCGGTCGGGATTCGAGGCCGTCTAGCCGAGTTGTCGTTCGTTTCCATTTGCCGTCAAACTGTTCCTCGTAGAACGTGTGACTCGGAGTTACGTTTGGCGTTACTGTTAGCCATACCTCAAGTCGGTCGTTGCCAACGTTCGCTAGTTCGTGCTTCTTTTCAGCAGGAACATAGAGCACTTCACCAGCAGTGAATCTCTCGGTGTGCCCATCTACTTTGGCATCACAGACACCCTTCAGAAACACAAATACTTCAGCTGCGGCATCGTGCGAGTGATAGGTCGCTACTTTTCCTTCTTCGAGATAGAACATGCCGCCTCGCACTAAACCAGAGTCGGGGAAGCGATCGTAGCGGTCGGTTCTGAGAATGGTGATACCGCCGGTTACGACCTTCGGATCGTGTTCAATCGAATCTTTGAGTTCGTTTGCCGGGCAACTAGCCAGCAAATAAGAAGCCGATGATTCACCGGCGATTATTGCGAAGCTAACACCGGCGTTGATATACGCCTGTGCCGATCCTGTGACCGAATGTACTCGATCACCGGTTTTGACCTGATAATCGCCTTCGATAAATAGAAGGACGATGTCGGAATCGCTCGATACGATTCCGGTCGAACTGTGCGCATCAAGTGTCTTCGATTCAAGTGAGAAGGTTTCATCACTCGCCAGTAGGCCGACATCATGAATCGAAGAACGGTGCATCTTAGATGCTCACTCTGCGTGGTGGAATTCGTTGGGATTCAGATTCGATAATTTCAACAACCTGATTCACCGTGTCGTCCAAGCGACCTTCTTCGTTGGTAACTGTGAAATCGAAGAGGCTTGCCTGTGAAATTTCTTCGGTGGCAGCTGCGAGACGTTTAGTCATCTCGACTTCCGTATCGACACCGCGTTTTTCCAGATGGCTCTTTAGGACGTCTAGCGATGGCGGAATGATAAATATCAACAACGCCTCTGGAATGATTTCACTGAGGCGTTTTGCTCCCTGAACATCAACTCTCAGAATGACGTGATTACCTGCTGCAAGTGCGTCACGTACCTGTTTCTTGGGCACGCCGTAGTAGTTGCCATAGACCTGTGCCCACTCAAGTAAATCATCGGCAGCAATGAGATTTACAAAATCGTCGACTGTAACGAAGTGGTGATTTATGCCGTCAGTTTCACCGGGTCGAGGATCACGCGTGGTCGCGGTAACAGTGAAATGGAATCCAATTCGATCTGATTCGATCATACGATCGATCATTACGTCTTTTCCTACTCCTGAAGGACCGGAAATGACTACGACAATTGGGTTCATGGTTTTTGCAGACTCGTTACTCAATCAACCCGCCGATATTTTGAATGATCTTCCAGAAATCTGGATAAGAACTGCCAGCTTCGTCAGGATCGACGATCGTAATCGGATCGGTTGAAATAAGCCCCGCGATGCCAAGACTCATCGCAAGCCGATGATCGTTAGAGCTCTGGAACTGACCACCGCCAATTGATCCTCCACCGGGAAGAATCATGCCGTCATCGGTTCCAACGGCATCGATACCGGCACCGTTAAGCCAAGTGATGCTCGTGTGAATCCGATCAGATTCTTTTACACGAAGCTCTTCAGCATCACGAATTACGGTCTCACCTTCAGCAATAGCGGCAGCCACAGCTATCACCGGAATCTCGTCGATGAGGAGCGGGACGATGTCGCCAGAAAGCTCGATACCTTTTAGTTGACTGGTTTTGACCAGAACATCGGCAACCGGTTCACCGGCCACTACTCGTTCGTCAATCAATGTGAGATTGGCTCCCATCATCTGGAGTGCTGTGATTATTCCGGCTCGCGTAGGGTTAATTCCTACGTTGCGAATCATCAATTCTGCGTCGGGGTGACAAATTCCTGCGACCATCCAGAAGGCTGCGCTACTGATGTCGCCCGGGATCTCTACATCGACCGTGTTGAGTTCAGATGGTTCAAGTACAAGATCGAGTCCAAAGGTTTTGAGATTGATTCCCATCGCCGAGAACATTCGTTCAGTGTGATCACGTGATTCAGCGGGTTGAGTCAACGTTGTAATACCGTCGGCACGGAGCCCTGCCAAGAGAAGGCATGATTTCAGCTGAGCCGAGGCGACTGGCATCTCGTAGCTCGAACCGTGGAGCGACCCACCATGAAATACAAGAGGTGCGAGAGTGTTGCCAGCGCGACCCGAGATTACAGCGCCCATTTCAGTGAGAGGATTTACCACTCTTCCCATTGGGCGAGACTTGAGCGAATCGTCTCCAGTGAGAATTGTGAGAATATCTCGACCCGCAAGGATTCCCGACATCAGGCGAGTTGTGGTCCCACTGTTCCCAGCGTTAAGGATTTCCGAAGGCTCTTGCAGGCCGTCTAAACCCACACCTTTTACTGTGAGGCTATCGCCCATTCCGTTTGGCCCAGCTTCTCGAGTTATCTCGACGCCGAGTTCACGCATGATCTCAACCGTTGCCGTGCAATCGGCCCCTGGAGAAAAGTTTGTGACGCTCGCTGTGCCTGTGTTCGATAAGGCGTTGAACATTATCGCCCTGTGTGAAACAGATTTATCTCCGGGGGCAATGATTTCTCCGCGCAGAGACAACGGCCGTGCAATAGTTACTGACATCAGAGTCCTGTTAGTTCATCCTGCGACGATCGTATTTCGTCGAGTCTTTTTTCTTGTCTGGTCCGCGCCCCATTACTTTCGCAACCCGGCTGCCAAAGAATAGTCCCATCATGCTTTCACTTGATGAAGGAATTTCAGATCGCTCATCTGTATTAGGTCGACGATCAGCAACGCCGGCTTCGAGCCGAGCACGTTGTTCCCAAGCCTGAATAAACGAATCTGCAAGCGGTCCATCTGAAGCGAAACGTGCTTCTTCATCTTCGAGTCCAGCTTTGATGACTTGAAATCGTTCGATCAATTGATCGATCCAGTGGACAAGCATGTCGGCGTTGGTGGCAGCTGCACTCTGGGAAGATGCGGGATCGCCTGAAGCGGGTGAAGTAATGTTGTCGAAATCGCCGCCGACGAATCGGCTGATCTCTGCCCAAGATGGCGATGTACTGACAGCGTTCATAACCGCGGCAGAAACAACGGCGGGCAACCCGCTAGTGGCCGCAGAGAACGAATCGTGTTCGTGTGCGTCCATAAACACCGGATTAGCACCGACGCTTTCGATCAGATCGGTAACTGCCTTGATCGAACGAGAATCGGCAGTCGGTGGAGTGACAACGGCCCACTTTGCGTTGTGGAATATGCATCCAGATGCCTCTTTTTGCTCCCGAATCGATGCACCAGTGAGCGGGTTCCCGCCCACGTAGCCGACGTTCGAAGGAAGTAGGTCTTTCGCCCATTCCATTACCGCCCGTTTTGCGGGAGAAGTGTCTGTTACAACAGCCCCGTCTTTCAGATGGCGAGCAATACCGTCAAACACGTCATAAAGCGATCCGGCTGGTGTGGCGACGATTACCACATCGGCGTTTTCAACAGCTTTGTCGAGATTCCACTCCACAGAGTCGACCGCGCCCATACGTTGAGCCAGAGTCTGTGCGCTGTTTTCGGCGTCATAACCGACGACTTTTGAATCGCCGTTGCTTCGGATGGCCATTCCGAGTGATGTACCGATTCGTCCGAGCCCTATGATCGTATAGTTCGTCATGTTGGTTTCCTATTAGTCGCTTTCCGTTTCAAACAATTACGCTCAAAACGAACGTCCGGTCTCAAATACCGTTATTCCCAGTCGTCGTCGTCCAAGTCGTGGTCATGATCTTGATCGTCGTCGTCATCCTGCGCCGAAGATTCGCCAGCGCGTGGAATCGTTGCTCCGGCAGAACTTTTCTGCTTCTTGGGTTCGAGCAGGTCGATTGTCTTCCGTAGTGTGGCAAGATCTTCACTCGATATTGATCCACCGTCGTAGATCAATGCCGATATTCCGATATCACGGAGTAGTTCAAGATTAATTTGATCGGGAACTTCAGTCACGTTCAGGAATATGTGGCAGGAATAGCGTGCAAGTTGTTCTTGTATATCAAGAACAGTTCCAACGTTAAATGGAAGCTTAAGGCCTGTTCCATCGAGGACCAGAAATTCAAAGGGGCCAGCTTCGATCGCCTTTGCGCGGTCTTCTGTTACGTCTGCAGATACAACGAAACCTTTGGCGGTGTCGTCATCCCGTAGTGCCGCTCCAGTAGCCGATTCGCCCTCAGCTATAACAAAGTCGGCACCAGCCTCGACAGCGGCGTCGATCTCTTTCGCCGATCCACCCGAAATCGAAACACCCCAAATTTCAGCGTCTTTCACTGCAGTTGCTTGGGGAGCACCTTTCGAATCTGCGGCAAGGATGAAGAGATCGGCGTCTACATTCGCAGCATCGCTCGCCTTTTTAATAGAAATTCCAATCAGGATCACTGGAACTTTCGTGCTGGTAGCACGAGCACCAAACCCGAAGCCAGAACGTTCGGTTTGGCCGAGTTTAGTGAGTCGTTCGGTAATTTTGCTCAATCTTCGTTGTCCCCATTGCCAGCCGATTCGTCAGAACCGCGCTGCTGGCGTAAAAAGTCTTCAAGTTCTTGTACTAAAGCGGCCGGTTCCGGGCTCTGTCGGAATTCCTCTTCCGAGTCGTAACGTTCTTCGAGCCGTTTTACATAGCCTTCGATCTCTTGCTGATCGGAGAGCGCCCTAACAAGATTTTCGTCAAATTCTCCAGCTTCCTTCGCCAGTTTATCTAGGTCGATGGGTGCTGCTACAAATTGCTGTAATTCGTAGAGTATCGCGTGGGTGAGGGTCGGGTTCTGCGCTACCTGAAGGTAGTGAGGTGAGTGTCCCCAAATGCTCGCTGAAGGTATTTTGTCTTGGCTAAGACGATCCATCAGAACCGACGTTAGACCAGACGGTCCTTCGTAATTCGGCACAGCGTATTTGATGTGCTCGAAGCCAATTCCCAAATCTGTGTTGATCGAAGATCCGGTTACACGAGGTGAGCGAGTATGAGGGACAGAGTCCAATAGGGCGCCGACTGTTACAAGGAGCCTTGTATCGCTCTCGCTGGCGACCTTGTGGATAAGATCGCTATAGGTGCGCCATTTCAAGTTCGGTTCAACACCAATGAAGATCAGAAGGTCGCGACCACCGTCGTCAGACTTCCAGTAGTAAAACTCGTTCTTAGGCCACGTGAGCTTGCGAGATCCATCAGATTCGTTGGAAATTTCGGGACGTTGCTCGGCGAAATCAAAAAAGTCTTCAGGGTCGATCGACGCGAAACGAGTTGCGGAAAGCTGGCGAACGATCTCTCGGAGTGATCGTGTTGCCGATTCAGCGGCATCCGGCCAGCCGCCCCATGCTGCGAGGAAAACCGTATTACTAAGGATTGGGTGTTCGGTGTACTGAAGTGCCGACAATACTCTCGCCAGTTTTGCCCTTGAACTAATTTGAGTTAGTCAGGGGGTTGATGTAATCGCCGACTCGCACGCGTGCGTGAGCGCCCGAGCCCGAGAATGAAGCAGCAAGTCTAGCACCCATTTACGTCATCATCTGCATAAGTATTGAACTAGTGCTGGGTCATAAGGAAGGGATGAAGTGTCAAAACGAACTGGGGAGAAGAATCCGGGAACTGCCATCGGGGTTCCCGCCGAGTTCTGTCCATAAGCGTATTCAGCTAAACGAGGGAGTGAAGTGACGTCTTCGGCGTTGTAGCGAATAAGCGTTTCTAGTGCGTTGGGCTCGCCATCCTGCGCCATGTTCCACAGGTTGACGGCATCGCGACCGGTGAGCTGTGAAAGGTCGTCACCACGATCAAGGCCTATCGCCTTTTCAATCTTCTTCAGGCCGCCACGTAGCCCGACAGTTCTCAAAACATGCATCAGATCTACGTGAGCGGCGTTTTCGAGTAGCGGACCTAGTTCACGCCTTAGCCACGGCACATCAAAGGAGATTCCATTGAAAGTAACTACCAGTTTGTACTGATGGAGATCCTCGACCAATTGATCGAGATTGTCACCTCGAACATATGCCTTGAATCCAGAAGAGTCGAGAATTCCGCACATGGTGAGATACGAATCACCGCCGAGACCGGTGGTTTCGATATCGAGAAACGCGGTTTCGTTCTCAAAATTGGGCAATAAACGCCAGCGCTCGCCCGCTCGGTACATATCGCCGAAGTAGACGGCGTCGCGGTCGGTCAGGGCAGCAGAACACCGCAACAGTTCATCGCGTTGCTTACTGCTAAGTCCGTCGGAAGCTAGAGCATCATCCCAATTTCGTACGCCACTCGCCCACAGGTCTTCCTCGTCGTCGACGGTGAAACCTTGAAGATGTAAGAACGAGTTGTTGAGCACGTGAGTCGGGTTGAGGTTGCTAGTCGTTATATCGCTAAGGCAAGACTAACCCGTTAGCAGCCCGACCGGACTATGCGCCTGGCTCTTCGCCGGCGAATCGTTCACCCATAGCGGTAGTCAATGTGTCGATAACTAGCATCTGCGAGCCATCGTATACAACGATCATTTTTCCGTTGTGGAAGAACTGGGGGCCTTCTGACCAGTTGACGTACTTCAGTCCGATTCCGTAGCCATCGGGTGATACCAATGCTGCTTGTTCAGCGGCTTCTTCTAAAGTTGAGAACTCGAAAGCGAGAATATTTTGACCGCTGGCGGTCATTTCGATTCCGGGAACCGAGAACAAACCTGCAAATAGGAAATTGTTCTCAACTTGTTCTCCAACTTTCATGCCGGCTGATTCTAAAGCGGATGAAAGAGAGACGTAAGAATCGGCTGGCTCAATATCGGCATTACCTGAACAGGCGACTGCAATTATTGAGAACGCGGCTACCGCGATTATTAGGAAACGACGCAATATATTTAGCTCCGTATTGGAATACGTGACCGGTTTTAGCTAAATAAATATTAGTGTGCCCAAGGTGTGCTGAAGGTGGGGTTAACCCTCAAAAGCACTAACGGCGTGCGTACATACCTGAGAACGACCCCGTGCCAACGACCTTGCCTCGGAGTGCCGCTGATACGTCCAGTGCGGTTGCATCGTCGTCGAGATCGAGTGGCTCAGATAACGCATAAATGAAGAAGACATATTCATGCTCTTCGTCTTCGGGCGGGCAAGGTCCGCTGTAACCGACGTCGTCAAAGTCGTTGATTGCTTGGCGGGTTGAGTCCTTTAGCTTGACTGTATTCGCCTGTGCGGCTGGCAGTGAACGGGTTCCAGAAGGAATGTTGTACACCGACCAATGGCGGAAAATTCCTGCCGGAGCGTCAGGGTCATCAACCAATATTGCGATTGAACGAGTTCCGCCTGGAACGTCTGACCACCGTAGAGGTATTGATGTGTTTTTGCCATCGCATGTGTATTCGACCGGAATTGAGGCCCCATCTTCGAAAGCCGCTGAGGAAATATTGAGCGTGGCGATCAGAGAACTCTCAGGGTCGAATTCAGTGTCGTTGTCGTCGCTGGAACCACATGCTGTGAGGAAGATCGCAGTTGCTAGTGCAATAGAGATGACCGAAAAGAATCGAAGTTGAGAGAGTGATTTTGACAATTAGGAGATCTGAGATAGGGCTTTGAACGAGAGTGCTAGGCGTTTCTAGCGAACATTGAGATTCGCTGTGCGAATGATCGCACTTTGAGAAACTTGGACAATATCCGAAGCGAACTCAGGAAATTGTTTCACAGCTCGATATCTCCCAGCCAGACAATCGTGATGATTTCGTCACCGATTCGCCCATTTATGTCGAAGTTGGCTGTATCGTAGATAGAGTCAGCCACTGGGGACTCAATGGCTGACATAGGCTTCGTCGGCTATCCAAAGCTGACGGGGCCGCTTTTGTTTAAGCTGCTTGAGAAATATAAACAATCGGACCAACAGTCTAGAATGTCGCTAATTAGTGTCGTCTATCACCACCAGTCGATATTCATCGGAAGTGATCAGTATTCATGAGCGAGTACATTCCCAGCACCGCAAAATGGGTTAGAGAGCAAGTAGAACTGTACGAAGGCAGCGGCGGAACCCAAGGCACCACCTTGAAAGAAAGCGGACTGCCCGTAATCATCGTCACTCATCGGGGTCGTAAGTCGGGGGCAATTCGCAAAACTCCGTTGATGCGAGCCGTTGATGACGGAAAGTACATCCTCGTAGCGTCAATGGGCGGCGCTCCGAAGAACCCTGTTTGGTACTACAACTTGAAGGCTGATCCGAATGTGGAAATCCGCGACGAAACGAACGTTTTCGATATGCGGGTACGCGAGATATCGGATTCAAATGAGAAACAACGACTCTGGGACATTGCAGTCGCCGCTTATCCGCCATATCAGGAATACCAAGACAAAACGGATCGTGCGATCCCGGTGTTTATCGCCGAAAAATCCAGCTAGATCGTATTAATGGAAAAAGCCCCTCCGAAATTATTCGAGGGGCTTTTTTATTGGTTCTTCTGGAGCCAACGGTGAGGATTGAACTCACGGCCTGCTCATTACGAATGAGCTGCTCTACCACTGAGCTACGTTGGCGCAGTGCGTTCGAATACGCCATGTGTGGAACATTTCGCAATCGAGCACGGCTTAAGATTACGACGCGCCCGTCGGTTCAGCAACGTATATAGAGACATCTAACGGGCGAGCAGGAACAAATCGAGATAATTCGACCCACGGTCGGTCGAATTATTCCTCGCCGTCGCTGCTGTAACCCATCTCGTCAACCACTCGGTTTGATGGCTTGATGCCCGACTTCGTTGCAAACTCGAGTCGATTGCCTTCAGGGTCGTATACATAGAATGCACGTTGACCATCGGCACGTTCGATCGGGCCTTTGATGATTTCGTAGCCAGCGGTCGTCATTGCTTCTAACGCCTCGTCAAAATCATCCACTTCGAATGCCGTGTGGATGTTTGGCGTGTCGTCTGGCGGTCGCTGCACCAGGTGGACCATCGTGCCGTCGGCAGCCTGCATCCAAATAAGACCGTCTCCAGATTCCTGAGCTGGAATAATCTCTAGGCCCAGTAAATCTCTCCAGAAGCCTAGCGCTCGGCCGCGGTCGCGCATTGGTATCGACTGATGGTGGATGGTGTTGATTTTGATTTTTGCCATTTGGTGTTTTTTTATTCTTGGAAACAGTGCCAACATTGGACGTGAAAGAGTTAGGAGATCGCTTTACGAGCGTTATCGAGGGCGTTGTAGCAGAATTCAGCTACTGCTCTAGGTTGGTAATCGGCTTCTCTCGACTGCATCTGACTCACTTCAGCGAACACGGGCAGATTCTCAAGTCCATTTGATCGCAATGCGGTCATGAATAGAGGGATATCGATTCCACCGTCACCGGGTAGGCAGAACTGAATCTGGCCATCGATCTTCTCGCCGTCTTTGATGTGAACCATCGCCGAATGTTCGGCTGTTAGATCGACACTGTGAACCAACTCGGCTCCTTCGACTACGAAGTGAGAAATATCCAGATCGAGTTTCAAGTTAGGATGCTGGGTTTGCTCCATCATCCAGACTGCTTTCTCGGGTGTTTCGAAATCGGTACCAGCGTGCGCTTCTATCGCAACGATGATGTCGTTTTCGGCTGCCATATCAGCGAGCGACATGAACGCATCACGAATCTGTTCTTTCCCCGATTCCCAAGGTGGCGCCGAGTGACCCGGCGTTGTGGTGATGAGAATAGGTGAATCGTCGTAGTGCAATCGCTGCACCATGTCGAACTTTTTCTTGGTTAGTTCGATCATGGGCATTCGATCGGAATGGGGCGCGCACACGTCAATTAGGGCAAACATGATTGGTGATTCGAATCCTAGACCCTGCGACAGCTTTGCGAGTTCACGTTGCTGGTTCTCGGAAAATTCGATTGGCGAAGATGGCCAGCCGTCGGCCGCACATATCTCCAACGCGTCGTAGCCAACGTCTTTGATCATGCGTACAGCTTCGAACGGATCGAGCATCCGAAGTGCGTACGTTGAATAGCCAAGAGTGAATGTCACGAGTGTATTTCTTTCTTATTTCCGGTTCATGGGCTTGTTAATTCGTCGTCAAAATGACTTGAAGTCTCGACTTATCTAAGTGTTCCAGAACTCAGACCGGATCATTCGATGTAACCCGGCGAAGGGCAGGGATTCTAGCAATGAAGAATCTCTATCGGACGATGAACATGCCGAAATCAAACGGAATATGTGGGTTTATACACAAATGCTCCGGGGCATATACGTTGCGTTAACTACGTACTCAGGCTGGGGAGTTATCCGTCATTGATCTGGTGTGTACACCGGGCGACAGATTATTAGGCACAGAGGATATTAGTAGTACTGCCCTGGCGGTGGATGTTCGTTCGGTGCCCTATGCGCTCTGGCCGGGAGTTGCGTTTGGGTTCTCGGGCGAGGTTCCACCGCCAGGGTTACTTATCCCGGTAGGTCTCGCGCACACACAAGCGCAGAGCTTAAGCGTTCAGCGGTTTCAGATACGACTGAAATGATCTGAACGGTTCTGACCTACTGGCTCAGGAAGCTAGATTCAGTAGGAAGGCTCCGAACGTTGGACACTATCGCAACCGATGATCACGCAGTTCTCGACTTCTCAGTCGGGGTGCCAGACAACACTATGGCACGGGCTTTCGCCGACGATGCCGTAACTATCGGAAACGAAATTCAACGGGTCGTAGTTACGTCTCCGAAGACTATTCAACTTTCTATTCTTGGTTTACTCGCCGAGGGACACATTCTTCTTGAAGATGTTCCGGGTGTTGGTAAAACGCTTCTTGGCAAAACTCTGTCTGGAGCCATCGACTGTGATTTCAAGCGAATCCAGTTCACTCCCGACCTCCTCCCGACAGACATCACTGGCACCACCGTGTTCGATATGAAGAGTTCTACTTTCAATTTCGTTCCCGGACCTATCTTCTCGAACATCGTTCTTGCAGACGAAATCAACCGCACGGGTCCTCGTACGCAGGCTGCGTTGCTTGAAGCGATGGCAGAACATCAGGTTTCGATTGAGGGCGACGTGATGAAGTTGCCTTCACCTTTCATGGTGATTGCAACACAAAACCTTTCTGAAAGTCACGGAACGTTCCCGTTGCCAGACAGCCAGAAAGATCGGTTCATGATTTCGATGGGAATGGGTCTGCCCACTCCTGAACAAGAAGTAGAGATACTTTCTCGGTCGCAGCATGGGATGCCAGAAGCCAGCCCAGTTATTTCAGCCGAACGCATCGTTGAGATGCGAGACATGGTCAAGCGAGTCGAAGTAGATGCCAAAATCAGGCAGTACATCGTGAAACTCGCTGGCCATACGCGGTCGAATTCGGCAGTTCGTCATGGTCTCAGCCCACGAGGCGGCGCCGCACTCCAGCGGGCTGCCCAAGCGTGGGCTGCCATGGACGGACGATCGTTCGTTGAGCCACAAGATGTATCCGAGATCGCTGTATATGTAATCGCCCATCGACTCATGATGCAGCCTGCAGCTAACGAGAGTGCAGATGAAGCCGTACGCACTGCAATCGACGAGACGCAGGTACCGGCGTAAGCATGCTTAGCTTTACCAATTTGCATACGACAGTTGCGGGAAGGTCAAAAGCCCTGTGATAACACGGAGAGGCATCGGATTTGTCCTCGCAGCGGTCGCAGCATTTTTCATTGCGAGCGCGACTCGTGTTGGCTGGGTACACATGGCAGACGCCGTTCTTTGGGGCGTCGTCATTCTTTCCGCCGTTACTCCGTGGCTTTCCGTCTACGGGCTTAGCGTTTCTAGGGAAAAGAGCATCAGCTCTCGCGGTAATCTCGGTGGTCCAGTCGAGGGCGATTCCGTTGATATTGATCTGAAAATTCAGAACAAGTGGTGGATTCCACGCTTTCTACTTAGCGTGCAGTATTCGATAGAGTCACAACGTGGAAAAGCCGACGAATCGTTAGTACTTGTTGGGGTTGGACCACATTCTCTTACCGAAGGTTCAACCGCCCCCAAGGTTTCGACTCGAGGAATACACGAGCTATCAGAAGTAACCATCGAATCGATGGGATTGTTTGGACTGTTCAAACGCCGTCGTAAGTTCACAAGCACCGATTCCGTTCTTGTATTCCCTTCTTGGACTCATATTTCCCAGGTAGGACTACTGGAATCGTCACGCGGTGTTGCAGAAGGCGCTTCTAAGTCACGGTCGGGTATCGAAGTCGCTGGAACACGTCGCTACGTAGCTGGAGACGCTTACCGAAACATTCACTGGCGCAACTCAGCTCGAACGGGTCGGCTAGCCGTGAAAGAGTTCGATTCTTGGTCAGAGCGTTCCGTTGCCATTCTGGTTGACGCCGACGATATACCCGCAAAGTCTGACGCCGGATCCGAAAAAGATCGACCTTCAGATTACGCAGTTCGTATGGCGGCTTCGGCTGCTGCTCCGCTGGTTGAAGCAGGCGGAACGGTTCGAATTGTCACCGCTGAAGGTGGTCAAATGCGCACTACGTGGTCCGATGTAATGGTCGATCTCGCGCAGATCAAGGATCAACCAACTGGCACATCTTCTCGATGGGCTGACGAGATCAGCGTCGGTGAACGGGTTTTGGCTTTCGTTCACTCATCTAACTCGCAATTACTTACTTCACTGACCGCGATGGCTCGTTCAGGATCGGAGATCGCAGCGGTTGTATTTGAAGGATTCATGCCCGGCGACGATGCTGGATTCGCAGTGAACTCGCTTACGGCTGTCGGAATCAACGCTATTTCTTGCCGATCGGGTGAAATGTCGAAGGCAATCCAAATTATGGAATTTGGAGTTGGTGCTGGTGGCGTGACTACGGCTGCTCCTGTTCCGAGCGTCGAACCTGCTACCACCGAGTCAGAGGAGATGGCAGCATGACGATTGCCCAACCTTCATCTCGTTCGCAGGATTCAGTCGCCCTTCAGCGCTACGAATCGACGTTCGGTAAGGCTTATCGAAAGATCTTTAACGATCATCCCGAAATGTCAGTACGGGTACGAGTACTGGTTGCCGCCGCAACCGTATGGGCTGCCCTAACACTGTGGGTAATAGGAGTTTCTTCGACTATTCCGCTGCTTGCGATTCCTGTAACTCTCATTGGTCACTGGGTTGCAGTGAAGGCGATTCGCAAGCGTATGCCGTGGATTTCGATGATGATCGCTGGAACTATCATCACTGCCGGTGTGACGATGCGATTCGAACTGGTGGAAGCACTTCAGGGAAATCGAATCCCGGTCGCAAACTTCTTGCTGATCGCGGGAGCCGCTTCGGTGTTTGATGCCCGAACTAGGGCAGGGCTGTACACACAGCTTGTCTTTAGCGGACTCGTAATGTTCTTCGCCGCCGAGAAGGCTTTCGGGAATGAATTTGTTGGTCTGCTCAGCGGATACATGGCGATCGTCGTCATTCTTTTGGCGACAGCACAGTACGTCGACCTGACAAATGGTGCGTCTGTGAAAGGCATCAGCAATCGATTCGGGTCAACGGTTTACTGGTCAGCGGCAGGAATTGCGGTTGTGCTAGCAACGTTTATTTCATTCATGATCTTGCCTTGGGATACGTCGCAAACCCCACAAGCTGCACGAGCAGCGTTCCTGCCAGTCAACGGACAGGATTCGCCGCTGCCGAACATCGATCCAGAGACTGCTCAGTCGATGCTCGATGATCAGGACGGGCAACGGATGGGTCAACCTGAGATCAATCCTGATCTATTCGGACAGTCTGGCAACGGCGATGCAGTACAGAGCGATATATTTGGCGAAGTCGGCGATGCAACAGGCAATATTCACGGTATGCCGCTGATTGGTGAAATCGGTGGTGGTGATCGCATCGCATATGTTCGTAGTTCAGTAGCAAGTTACTGGCGAGGTAGAACGTACGATACGTTCGATCCTGAGGCCAATGACGATCTCGGTATGTGGTACTCAACTTTGGATGATGATCGGAAGTTCCAATCATTGTTCGGTCAGTCGAGCGATGCCGCAGCGCACGATCGTTATCTCCAAACATTTTTCCTACAGGACGACCTCGGCACGAATCTTTTGACGGGTTACGAACCGTTGGCGATTGCAGTGCCTCGTGACAATCGAGGGCGCATGTCACTGACACCAGGTTCGACTTATCAGGTTGTTTCTAAGCAGCCTGAGACCGACCCAGACATCCTGCGTCGAGACCGAGGTGAATGGATCAGCCGTGAATACGGCGTGATTCCGCAGGGTTCAGGCGAACTTCAGTCGTTGACGGCTGCATTGACCAAAGGTGCGGAAAATGATTTCGACAAGGCTTCGGCGATAACTTCTTACTTGCAGAATTTGGAGTACGACGAACGGGCAGAGTCGGCACTCCAACCTTCGACCGATCTAAACCGATTCATAATTGGTGCGCTGCCAGGGACTGCGATCGACTTTGCATCGGCACTGACGCTCATGGCACGTTCGGCTGGTTTGCAGTCGAGAGTTGCAACAGGTTATTTGCCGGGTGAGTACAACTCGTACTCGGGTGCGAGCAAGATCACGCCACAAGATGCACACGCATGGGCGGAAATTTACTTCAGAGGCGCCGGGTGGATTCCATTCGATGCATCGACTCGATCCGACTTGCCAACCCCTGCGGAACTCGTTGAAGCTCCGCCATCTGGTCTTAGCTCACTGTTAGATCGTCGTCTTGGCGACAGCCTTGCTGCAGCCGCTGGTCAAACTCCGGGTGCTGTAATGAAAGGCATCGAGTTTGCTGTGAAGAACGGTGTCAACTGGGGGCTACTCGCCTTAGTTTTTGTTGGGTTCACAGCTATGGCGGTCGGGTACTTGTTGTTCTACCGCAAAGGCGGATCGAGCAAGCTGGCCAGGTTCGACTACCGTGAGATCGATGGCAACGACCGAAAGGCTGTCATATCGGCATTCGGAACTGCTGAAAAGCATTTGGCAGAGAACGGGTTTAGGCAACGGTTAGATAACGAGTCGTATCGTGAATACGCTTTCGCTGCACAGCTATTCGCCGGCGATGACGCCGAGGGTCTGAATTGGCTGGCAGATGCTGCTTCGAAGGCTGCATTTTCGTCCGCATCGATTGACAGTTCGCAGGCTCATGCTGCGACTGTTCATGCCGATGATCTTCGAACAAAAATTAGCTAGTTATAACTAAATACCCGTGCGGGCTTTCCCAAGTACGTCGGGGTTAATTAGGTTTTCAGGTTTCTCGCCTTTGAGTACACGAACAACTTCTTGTGCCGTTCTTTGTTCGAGCTCAAGAGTCGAAGCCTGAGAGAAAAATGCCGTGTGCGGCGTGATGATTACGTTCTCTTGCTGAAGCAATGCGCTGGCAGGATCTGGCGGGGTCGGCTCGACAACATCGAGTCCAGCACCAGCGGCGTGACCGGAGGCAAGCGACTCAGCGAGCGCATCTTCGTCGATGAGACCACCTCGTGCGCAGTTGACGATTATTGACCCAGGTTTCATTTTTGCCAGTTCGGGAGCAGAGATCATGTTCTGGGTTGATGGAATCAATGGAACATGAAGAGAAACGAAGTCGGACTTTGCCAGCAATTCGTCGAGCGAAACGACTGATGCTCCATCGATTTCAGAACCAATTTCGATCAACGGATCGTAGGCGAGAATGTTCATCCCGAATCCGACAGCCTTGGCAGCGAGTGAGCGACCGATACGACCGTAACCAACAATGCCTAACGTTGCGCCACGAGTTCGGTGCATTGGCTGATTTAGAACAACATCATTCCAGCCACCGCCGACTACAGAATTGGTGTGCGGTACGAGTCGTCGGTTGAGTGCGAGGATCATCCCGAGAGCGTGGTCGGTTACTTCGTCCATGCAGTAGTCGGGAACGTTGGTGACTACTATCCCAAGTTCGGTCGCTTTGGCGATATCAACGTTATCGACGCCGATGCCATAGCGAGCGGCAATCTTGCATTTTGTTGCCGATTCAAGCACTTTGGCAGTTACTTGAGCAAAGCAAAACATGATCGCATCGACGTCTTTGGCGAGTTCTGCCAAGGTCGCTTCCGATGTGTCGGGAGCGATCACAAGCTCGATGCCTGCTGCTTCCAGAACTTCACGTTCAGGATCGGTCGAAGGCCATACGTAGTCGGTAATAAGTACTTTTGTAGTCATGGCGCAGAATGATACAGACCGTTTCGTTCCTGAATCGACCCAAAAGCAATGAATCGACCGAATGTCACCAACACTTGGGCATTAGAACAGCGTGCGCTAGATCGATTCCATGGGCTTGAACATGCAGCCCTCGACGAAGAATTCGAAGAAGTCAGGAGCGGTCTCAAGTTCGACGTGTTCGACGGTTGAAGTCAGTTTTTCGATTTCTTCCCTTTTGAGGGTCGACAACAGCATGATTACAGCGCCTTCAAGCGAAGCATTGCCAACCTTTTCCACTTTGTCGAGCGGCATGTTCGCAATAAATCCGATATCGATAGCGTTCGCTTCATCGACGTAGTTGGCGAATCCGCCTGCAAGGTAAAGCTTCTCGAATTTTTCGATTGGAAGTCCGTACTCTCGCAAAACAATCGCCTGTCCGCAGTAGTTCGCAGCCTTCGCTTGGGCAAGAGCCGAAATGTCGGCTCGGGAGAGCGTTAGATTGTTCGTTGCGGAGAATTCGTATTCACCTGATCCGTCAGTGAATCTACCCAATTCGTCCATCATGTTCGTTCGGCGTAGTTCGGCAATCAGATCGATTAGCCCTGAACCGCAAATCCCAATGGGATCGATTTCGCCTATTGCGCTCGAATCAGCAACCCCTCGGTCATCGATGACGACTTTCTCGACAGCGCCGTCATAACCGGGCATGCCGTAAGTAACTTCACCGCCCTCGAAGGCGGGTCCGGCAGGGCAGGAGGCGGCGAGAAGCCGATCACGATTGCCAATGACTACTTCTGTGTTGGTTCCGACATCAACAAGGATTATCGGTTCGATTTGATCTTCAATGCCTAGTGCCAACAGATCGGCAGCGGTGTCGGCTCCGAGATGGGACGCGATCAGCGGACCGCCGTAAACAGTAGCTTTCGGGTGGATTCGGAGTTCGAGTTCTGCTGCAGTCGTTGTCAACGCGGTCGTGGTGCGCTTTGATTCTCGGAATTCGTCTTCAATCAACGACTTGTAGGGTCGAGTGCCGATGCTTTGTACATTGAGACCGAAAAACAGATCACGCATGGTCGTATTACCAACCGCGACGATTTCGAAAATCTGACGCCTGCGAATCTTTAGTGCACGCACCATCTCGCCAATCTCAAAGTTGATCGACGAAACCATGACGGCGAGTAACTCTCCCGAATCTTCGCCGCCGTCGTATGAAATCCGGTTCATAACGTCGCTGCCACCGAATCGCTGTGGATTCTCGAACGATGCCGTGTATTCGATTTCGCCTGATTCGAGGTTTACGAGATTGAGAACGACAGTGGTTGTCCCGAGGTCGGCAGCGATGCCGTAGATGGCGCCACGGTATGAATCGACTACGACTGGGCCATCTGTGTCGTTAAACACAACTTCGTCGTCTACTCGAACGTATGCCGGCTGTAGTTTGGTCTTCCGCTTCGTTCCGGCCGTGAGAATTCTGGGTTGCCTTCGAAGAACTGAAAAATCGATATCGACTTCGGTGTCGACCACACATGCCTGACACGCTAGTCGGTAATTTCCCCGGAGAAACTTTTCCTCTTCGGTCGGAGGTGAGAGAGCGTCGGCCCCCTTGCGCACCTCGACGATGCACTCGTGACACTCGCCTGTGCGACCACAAGATGTGGGTACTCGAATGGAAAGTGCATCAGCGAAGTCGAATAGCGAATCGTCTTTCTTCGCATCGAGTTCTTTTGAGTTTAGGAATACAGGACTCAAGAAAATTTGGTCTCAGAATCAGAAATGGTTAAGGACAAGTTCAAATCTGGACTATCCCAGACGTTTTAGTAACCGTGCTCAGCAAATAGCGTGAGATAGCGTTACTGATCCCAGGCTTCCCGGTAGTCGATCTGGTCGCTGCCAGCGCAGGCGGGTAGGGAAGTAGGATCATTAGTGAAGAATTGGTTTCGACAGCCGAATTTGGCGGTACATCGACTTGCTGCGTCTTTGTACGGACATCGGGTTTGCATCACTTCATCGGCTGTCGAAGCTATGTCTTTGTAAATGTTGTAGAGCCGATCCAAGCTGGTGCGCGCTTTGTCGGAATCCACATTGGAATTGTCGTTACGGGCCTGTTCTTCAGCCATGGAACACCCCCTTCACTTACCAGCGATTGGACTAGCTGGACTTCAATTCTGCAAGCAGAAGAACAAGTTCTTTTGCCTTATCGACAGCATCAACCGCATTGTCGCCGTAAGCATCAGCGCCCATCTCATCGGCGAAATCCTGCGTCACAGGTGCTCCACCTACCATGATTCGAACTTCGTCTCGAAGTCCCATATCTTCAAATGCAGCGATGGTTCGTCCCATGTTTGGCATCGTCGTTGTGAGTAGTGCTGACATTCCAACCACTTCAGCGTCGTGCTCTTCAGCTGCGTCGATGAAGTCATCTGGTGATGAATCAACCCCAATGTCATGAACGATAAACCCAGCACCACGAAGCATCATGATGCACAGATTCTTGCCGATGTCGTGAAGGTCGCCCTTCACCGTCCCCATGATGATAGTTCCGGCGGGCTTGGCGCCTGAAGCGGAGAGAATTGGTTCGATGTGAACCATTCCGGCTTTCATGGCACGAGCAGCTACCAATACTTCAGGAACAAATATTAGGTTGTCGCGGAACTTCACTCCGACGATCGCCATGCCGTTGAGAAGCCCGTCGTCAAGCAACTGGTTGGCAGTGAAACCATCGGCGAGGGCTTCCTGAGTAAGCCGGTCAACTTCGGTGTTGTTGCCCACGATCAATTCGTAAGCCATCTCCTGCATGATCGGGGCAGTGTCGTCGATCGCTTCGGAAATATGTTTACGTTCGCCGGGGCTGGAAACGAATTCGAATTCTCGGGCTAGGCCTTCGTGCATGATCGGCATTAATTATCTCGAAATTACTGACTACAGGGTCTTGAGGAGTCCGGATTGCTCTCAGAGTTTCTGAGACGAGAAACCGGCTCCAATCACTAATTGTCTCATCGGAACGATGGAAAATGAATTAAATATCTTTAAGCGGCAGATTCAACGTTAATTGAGACCACGTTCGGCAACCCAATCTTCGATTGCTGCTGGTATCTCCAAGAGATTTTCCAACTTGGTCTTGAGGGGGATCGCACATTCAGGGGCGATGAGCTGAACACCGGCGTCGAGAGCAGCACTCACTTCAGCTCGAACTTCTTCGGGACCTCTGGCGTACAGCGTTGTTGGGTTGTTGATGTTTCCCACAAGTCGAATTTTGCCGTTGACTGCTGCCATCGCTTCAACTGGGTCGTTCTTGGAGTCAAAATGGAATGCCGCCATGCCGGTTTCGGCGATGTAAGGCATTCGATCGACTGTTGCCCCACAAATGTGAAGTATCAGAGGAACAGAAAGTTCTTCTTCGATCTCCTGGTGCATCTCCATTAAGAAACGCTTGTAGTACTCACCACTGACGAGATCGCCGGTTGCGTGGTCTGGGATGGTCAGTACGTCGGCACCAGCATCGATTTGAGCTTGGCCGTACAAGATTGTGATCTCTTTGAGAGCTTCCAGTGACTTCATAGTCTCGGCTGGATCATCGACAGTCCCAAGCAAGAACGGTTCAACTCCGAATACGTGGTATGCGAGAGTCCATGGCCCCATCGTCTTACCGACGACAGCTACATCATCACCAAACTCCTTCTTCAGGATGCTGATCGAGTCAGTAATCGCCTTCGCATCAGGATGTTCAAGAAAACCGGCAGGAATTTTTACGTCAGATGAACCCTTCCAGATCGGATTGGACATCCGAACGGTAGGCCAGTTGTCCTTCTGTTCCCACTGCATGTCGCAACCGAGAGCAGATGATTCTTGAATGATCGAGAAATAAGGGGCGATCGTGTCGAAGCCCAGTTCGGTATATGCGGTTGCAGCCAAGCGAGCGTTCATCTCGCCATCGCGATTGGCATCGGGGAACGGCGCGTCTACAAGGTCCATCAGTTCGACTGTGGCGACATTGGTCGGGGTACAGACGGGTGGGCGATCTACTGGTTCTCCAGCGAGAGCGGCCATTACACGCTCTCGGGAGGTCATTTTTTCAACTACGGGTGACATGTGATCTTGTCCTGAAGACTAACTCTGGGCGAATCCGAGTGTTTGCGTGTTCATCTGGCCAGCCATTTCGTCTTGCTCAAGTTGAGCTTCGACTGCGCTGACGTTCCGGGCTAGCGGCAGGATTAGCCGAGCGAAGTTGTCGTATTTCTTGCCGTCGGGGAATGAAAATTGGTGTTTGTCGACACGTGTGCAACCTGAATAGCGAATGAATCCACCAACAGCGGCCATAACGCGTCTCTCTGGGCGTTCTGCTTGGCCTTCAGTAGAAACGGTGTAAACGTACTGATCGCCAACTTGTTCGCCTTCGATTACGAAAGTTAGCTTGGTTTTGGTGTCGGGAGCAGTGATCCGACCGGACGGCAGTTCAATTGCCGGATCTTTCTCGACAGCTGCCGTGAACATGAACCGGAGTGCTCGGTCGAGTTGTAAGTCAGATATCAACCGAAGCTGATTGGATGTTCGCTCTACCGCATCCACATCTCCGAGGAGAACACATCGGTCACGTATTTGCTCGATACGAGCGTCAATGCCATCGAAGGTGCTGTAGCTAAAGATGGTCATCAGTCCGTCTTTAATGAACAGACCAATAGTGACGTCGTGGAAGTGCGGATCGATTGAAACTAGTTCAATACATTGACCCAGACTTTTGACTTGCTCAACAATTCTCGATTTTTGTGCCGATGGGGGCATCGGTGACCTCTTCTTAGGCAATTTCGATTACGCTCGGACAGATTGTACGAGTGCTCGGATGTGGTCGGCAGTGGTTCCGCAGCATCCGCCGAGGATATTTATTGGCAATTCAGCCAACTCGCGATAGTGCTTCGCCATGAACTCTGGAGTTTCGAGGTAGCAGGTTTCGCCGTTTTTGATAATCGGCAGACCAGCGTTCGATTGAACGACTAGGTATTTGTCGGTTGCAGCTCGCATTCGAGTGGCAATCTCAACCATTCGTTCGATTCCGTTCCCGCAGTTGGTTCCTACGATATCGGCACCGGCTTCTTCGAGACCTTCTACAGCCTGTTCGGGAGTTACACCCATCATTGTGAAATAGCCGCGTGGACCTTTGTCGAAAACCATAGTCGCCATGACTGCGAGACCCGTTGTTTCTTTTGCCGCACGAACCGCGATCGCAGCTTCTTCGATAGCAAGCTGAGTTTCGATCATCACGGCATCGGCACCACCAGCCTCAAACGCCTTCGACATTTCAGAGAACGTTTCATAAAGCTCGTCTTCAGTAGCTGTCCCTAATGGCTCGATGAACTCGCCAGTAGGACCGATCGAACCAGCCACGTATTTGCCTTCGGGAGCGACGGCTCGTGCGTGCTCGGCGGCTAACTTGTTTAGTTCGAACAGTCGGTCGCCAGCGCCGTAACGTTCGAGCATGAACTTGTTGCCCCCAAACGAGTTGGTGAGAACGATGTCGGAGCCGGCATCGAAATATTGCTTAGACATTCCCTTAACAACTTCAGGGTTGTCGGCATTCATCAGTTCGGGGCTGCCACCAGGTTCCAGACCGTTGTTCTGAAGGTATGTTCCGGTCGCACCGTCAAAGATCAGCGTGTCGCCGGCTGCGAGTCGGTCAAGAATGCCCGGTTTTCCGTCAGAAGCTGCCAAATGTTCTCTCCAATTGATTTCGTTCGCTATTGAGTGTCGCTGAATTAGATTCGTTTAGGGGGATATAGATTTAATCTAACGCCCAATGGTCGATCGCACCCGGTGCGGGGTCTCGCGTTCCATCTTCGTGCAGTTTAATGATTCGTTTGACGAAATTGGAGGGGATTTTTTCCAATTTGAGAGCGAGTTGCTCTGCGGCGTCTTTTGCGTTCGCATCTGAATCGACATATTCGCCAAATGCCCACGCATCGAGATACTCGTCGGTTCCTTCGCTTCCGTCTTTCATAGCAACAGCATCGGCTGCTTTCTGAAATCGATCTTCAAGCTGCCTCGAAATCCGTCCATCGGCATCTTCTGCTTGAACTTGAACGGGAATCTCTTTCCAATACATAACGCGCACGCGTGTCATTAAAATAATCCATCCAACTTTGATCGCTGCCGAGTTGTTCGTACCGACGTGGACGATAATCTTAGCATCGTGCTGACCTCTCGTTCATTGCGAACGGGCAATTTTTAGTGATCGCCTATATGCTCGCAGTAGTAGTTCGTTCGACATGGTATTGAGCAGTAAGTAGTCGGTCCTTTGAAATCAGATGAAACAGATGGTGTATTTCGAGTTGTCGTGGCTGATGACGACCCTCCGGTTTTCACCGATTCGGCAGCGATGGGCAGATTGCGACGAATTCCAAACGTCGAAGTAAAGTCGTTTACGGAACGCCCTAGTAATCCGTATGCACTGATCGACAGGATTTCTGGTGCCCACACCTTGATAGTTGCTCGTACTACTACTCAGGTAACGAACACGATTCTTGAATCTGTCACTCCGGAACTCAAACACATTGCAATATGGGGAACAGCGGCTGATCACATTGCGTTAGAAGCAACACGGCGTCTCGGTGTTGTGGTTACGAATACACCGAATGCAGCGACCGTGGCGGTGGCCGAGCACGCGTTAGCGTTATTGATGTCGCTAGCTCGAAAGATCCCCCAGCTAGATCTCAGGGTAAGAGACGGCGAGTGGCCTGGCGGACAACTTACCCAACTAGCAGGGAAAACACTGGGAATTGTAGGAACCGGTGCGGTTGGTATTCGGTTAGCTCGAATCGCAGAAGGGATTGGAATGCGGATTCTGATGAGTTCCCTGAGTGAGTCGAGCGAACCGTTGTCTGTTGACGAGCGATCTCACTGGACCGAGGTTAGTTTTTCAGAACTTTTAGCGAGCGCTGACGCCATTTCTGTACATGCCCGGCTAACCCCGCAAACGCGTAATATGTTCGGTTCGGCTGAATTCTCGCGGATGAAACCCACAGCTTTATTTGTGAATACGGCACGGGGTCAATTGGTGAATAGCAGGGCGCTTGCTGAGGCACTCGCCAATGAAACAATTGCGGGTGCCGCACTTGACGTTTTCAACAATGAGCCGCTTGATCGAAATTCAGTATTGGCCCGCCTTCCAAACGTGATTCTTACCCCCCACATCGCTTCAAACACGAACGAGGCGCTGACTGTTTCACTGAACATGGTTGTCGATAATGTGGTGGATTTCCTGCAAGACCGGGTACGACATAAAGTGGGCTAAAAGGTCGATTAAGCGACGAATATATGACCCTTACGGCTTGCCTTAACGTTGACATTAGGAAAACTACCTTCATATAATTCCACAGCTAAGTTTTGGGGTGTTCAGTGAACACTTGTTGTTTCAGTGCGCTGTTTGCGTGCATGTGAACTAGCGAGCTGATCTCAACAATGACCTCAGAACTGCGACATGACGTGGTGGCTGAACTTCGGTTCAGGTGCCTGACAAAGACCCGATCGTCGGGTCATTGCACGTCTGAGGAGGAAATTTTTGTTTAAGTTAGACAAGATGAAGCTCGTAATGGGGCTTCTGATTGGTGCAACAATGACAGCCGTCATCGCTTGTGGTGGTACAGAAACCATCACAGTCGTTGAAACTGTTGTTGTTAAAGGTGACACGGTTGTTGAAACCGTTGTCGTAACGGAAAAAGGTGACGACGTCGTTGTCGTTGCTACCGCTACTTCAGTTCCGGCGGCTCAGCCCGACGAACCTGAAGACCTGATCACAGCACCAGACACATCCACGCCTGCCGGAACTGCAGTTATTGCAATAAACGGAAACACAATGGGTGCGGAAAACGGATTGAACGAAGCTCAGTCACCAGATGGTCTTAAGAACATCGGTATCGCTGAGACTCTGTTCCGCCGAGCTGCCGACGACAGCACTTTGAACTGGCTCGCTACTGACTTCACGATTTCGTCGGACTTGTCCCACGCAACCGTGAAAATTGCTCAGGGTGTTCCGTTCCAAGTTGTTGACGGCTACGACGCCGGTAATATGACAGCGCACGACGTTGCGTTCTCAATGAACAACGCCAACAGCGATACAAATCCTGAGTCCATTCATGGACAGGCTGGTGATTTCGCCGGTCTCTGGGGTGAGTGGACTGCAGTTGACGATGAGACGATTGAGTTCGACTTCACGTCTTACGACTCGACTTGGAAAGACGACTTCGTCAACCAGTCTGGTCAGGCCCTTTCGATTCTTTCGAAGAAGGCTTACGACGAGAAGGGCAAGGACTGGGTCCGAGACCACATCGTTGCAACTGGCCCGTTCCAGGTTGAAGAATGGCTCCGAGATGAGTCATACACAATCGTGAACCGAGCTGGTACACACTGGTTGCCAGAACTTGAGCCTAAGACTGAACGTGTTCAGCTCGTACAGGTCACAGAAGCAACGACTCGATCGTCGCTACTGCGAACTGGACAGGTTGACATTGCTCACCTTGAGCCAAAAGACGCCGCTAAGTTCGACCTAACTCAATTCACTCAGGCTTCGGCTGGTGGTGCTGTTCAGCTTGGTGTGTTCTTTGCCGGTAACCTATGGGAAGACACCTACGCCAAGACTGGCGAGCCTCTCCCAACTAAGGCAACTTTCGTTCACGACCTACCATGGATTGGTAAGCCTGACGGATCACACGGTGCAGACGACCTCGAACAGGCTGTGGCAATTCGCCGCGCTCTCGCAGTTGCGATTGACCGTGACCTTGTAAATGACACGCTACTTGCTGGTCTTGGTGCGCCTGTTTACGTTGAGTACTTCAACGCAGCTTCGCCTAACTGGGACTCCAAGTACGAATACCCTTACGACCCAGACGAGGCTATTGCCTTGATCACGGCGCAAGACAATGACTACCAGCACGGTTCTGCTCCGAAAGACGGACCTCTTGGCGAACACGCCTTCGAGATCTCCATCTACGCCGGTCCTGAACTCGGTGGTGGTGCTTCGGTAACTGGTGAAATCGCTGATGCTGTTGCTGGCTTCTGGTCAGACATCGGACTAACAACTTTCTCACTGAAGTTCTCATACCAGACCTTCCGACCTACTGTTGTTGGTCGTTCAAACACCCACCCATGGATCACTTCATGTGACAAGGGTAAGGCGTCTAACCCATGGCACTTCCCTAAGGGCCTTGTACAGACGACTTTGACACGTGGTGGCTTCTCATGTGGATTTGAGTCTCCAGTAATTCTGGACCTCTACACTCGCATGGCTCAGGCTCCTGACACCGCAACTGCAACTCAGGCTGCAAACGAATACCTCGAGTACGTTTACAACCAGAACCTGCAGCCAGGTGTTGTGGCCGTTCCTGACTCTTTCTTCTTCAACAACAAGAAGGTAAAGAGCTTTGAAATGGACCTCGCTGCTGCTGCTGCATTGAACTCAGTTTGGAACCTCGAACTCAAGTAGTTTGATAATCCAAACCGTTCAGCTGTAGTAAACAGTTAACGTTTGTTTGTTGAAGGGGCTCACCGTTAGGTGGGCCCCTTCGCATTTAAGCCGATTCTTATGCCATATAAATGACATATATACGGTGTCCATTCGATCTCAAAAAGAGGCGTATTGTGTCCGATCTGTGGTACTCTCTTTTAGCTTTATTCACTCGTAATTAACTCATGAGATTCAAGGGAATCAATGCGGCGCTTTATTATTCGTAGATTTGTGTTTTCGCTTGTCAGCATTGTTGCTGCCACAATGGCGGTATTTTTACTGTCGAGAGCTGCGGGTGACCCCCTCTTGCTTTACGCGACGTCTGGCTATGGGCTAACTCCTGAAAGTGAAGCAGCGCTCAGGAAACGATTGGCACTAGATCGCCCAATTCCTGTTCAGTACGCTCTGTGGCTTGGTCGTACGCTCAAAGGCGATATGGGTGAGACCATTCGCGACCGTAAGCCGGTGTCTCGAGTCGTAACACAGCGTCTTCCTTCGACATTACACTTGGGTGCAACTGCATTCATCTTGTCGTTTATAGTCGGAATACCGCTAGGGGTTCTATCCGCCGTGAAACGAGGTTCCATTTGGGACTATTTAGGTAGATTCATCGCCTTACTAGGTCAGGCGGTGCCGCAATTTTGGCTAGGCCTTGTTCTGATCATGTTGTTTGCGGTCAAATGGCAAATATTCCCTGCGGGGCTCAAGGGAGACGGGCTGTTAGATGTGAAGCATCTGGTCTTGCCGACGATCACTCTGGCTTCCGGTGGATTTGCGTTCTATATGAGAATTACCAGAACAGCGATGCTTGAGGTACTCGACTCCGAATACGTGCGGTTGGCCCGAGCAAAAGGGGTTGGTAACAACAAAGTTATTTGGAAGCACGCTTTCAAAAATGCTTTGATACAACCGTTGACAGGCATGACGCTCGGGTTGACTTTCTTCCTAACTGGATCAGTTTTGGTTGAACAAATATTTGCCTGGCCCGGAATGGGACTCATGGCGATCGATGCAGTAAACAGCAACGACTTCCCGGTTCTTCAGGGTGTTGTTTTCTTCTTCGTGATTCTGTTCGTGGGCATGACGTTTATTACTGACCTGCTCTACGCATACATCGATCCTCGAATTCGATACGAATAGTCCACTCCGAACTTACTAGATTAATAGCAATTAGTGCAGGCATATGGCTCAACAGGCTGACATTCAATCAACAGATACTGAAGAACACATCGTTCTGGACGCGGATACACGCGCTTCAGTGAAACGTTCATGGGCTTCACAGGTTATTTACTTCCTTCGTCGATGGCCTTTGATCCCGCTGATCATCATGATCACCCTTCTCATCGCTGGAGTCTTTGCTCCACAGGTGTCACCAGCCGATCCAATCGAGCAATCGTTGTCGTTCCGAAACTACCCGCCAACTTGGGGGGCTGCGCGACCTGAGTTCAACACAGTTCCAGATCCAGCGGACTATGATCTAACGATCACAAAAGAGCGCTCTGCCTATAACCGTGCCAAGAAACAGGCGTTCCCTCGAACGAAATATGTTCTTGGTGCAGACAACCTAGGACGAGACGTGCTCTCGCGGGTCGTACATGGAGCTCGAATATCGCTGAAGGTTACTGCGTACGCTCTCACCTCAGGAATTATCGTCGGTTCGTTAATGGGAATCGCTGCCGGATACTTCGGCGGGTGGACTGACGAGCTATTGATGCGATTCGTCGACATCTTCTTGGCTTTGCCATTCATTCTGATAGCGTTGGTTATAGCTCAACTCTTCCTAACGTCAGGAGGTGCGGCCGAAGGGGTCGTTATCTTACTGATCGCACTAGTGGCGTGGACGCCATTTGTGCGGCAGGTACGGGCTGACGTACTCACGATTCGTGGTCAGGAATATGTTCAAGCAGCGAAAATTGCAGGTGCATCTCCGATACGAATCGTGCTGAAGCACATACTTCCGGGTACGTACAGCACCATCCTCGTAGTGGCATCACTTCGGGTTGGTCAGTTGATTCTTACTGAGTCGACTCTGTCGTTCTTGGGTGCTGGTATTCCAGACCCGATCCCAGCTTGGGGCAAGAGTGTTGCAGACGGACGACAGTTCATTGAAGAAGCCTGGTGGATTTCGTTCTGGCCTGGATTTGCGATCTTCTTGGTTGTGATGGCACTGAACTTCTTCGGTGACTGGTTACGAGACCGACTCGACCCAAGGTTGCGCCAACTCGACTAGCTCTGAAGTGTAGAAACCTATGAAAAGGCGTCGGATGAATCCGACGCCTTTTTTGTTGAGTCAATATTGTTGCTGTTCAGTAGCGATTGCACGGAAGTGGAACGATGTTGGAGCTATAATCGCTGCGCTACTTCAGCGGGGTTGATTCATAACCTTGCTAATTTTCGTCTCCACAGTTTGAATATATTTGTCATTTGAAGGAACTAAAGCAATGTCAGTCGGGTTTGTTGGTCTTGGATACATGGGACAAGGGATGGTGAACAACCTCCTCGAAAAAGGCGCAGATCTGACGGTCTTCACGCGGACTCAATCGAAGATCGAAGCAATGATCGATCGTGGTGCAAAAGGCGCTACTTCAGTTGCCGACCTCACGAGTAAAGTCGATGCCGTTTTGGTTTGCTTGCCAGACGTAAAAACCTCTCGTGACCTGCTACTCGGTGAAGATGGAGTTATCGCAAACGCCCGGCCCGGACAAGTGATCGTCGATCACGGCACAGTCGATATTGCTACATCGAGAGCCTGTGCGGAAGCCGCGGAGGCAAAAGGTGCTCACTTCCTAGACGCACCAATCTCAGGTGGACCCGGTGGAGCGGCAGCCGGAACGCTTGCGATCATGGTTGGCGGTACCGAAGAGGCATTCGAGCTTGCTCACGAATATTTTTTGAAAATGGGTGCCAACGTCAAGCTGATGGGGCCGACAGGGGCCGGTACAGCAATGAAGTTGATAAACCAGCTTCTGGTCGGCGTGCATACGGTTGCGGCCGCTGAGGCGTTCGCTCTGGCAAACTCTGCCGGGGTCGACATTCAGATTGCAGCCGACTTACTCGGTGTCAGTTGGGGTGGTAGCACGATGGTCGAGCGAAATGCTCCGATCACTGCGGCAAGAGACTTTCCCGACTCGGCAGCTCCGCTTCGCCTAATTTACAAAGATCTTGGAATTATCGACCAACTTGCGCAGAGCGAAGGCATCTCATTGGAACTAGCAGCGAAGGCATTCGAAATGTTCCAGACCATGATGGATAAAGGTAAGAACGAACACGACATCTCTGGTGTACTCGAATTAGTCGAAGAACGATCTAAATAGAATACTTTCACTCATCTACTACTCAATTCTAACTTGAGAATTCATCTCTTTTTAGAACTTTCAGACTCACACTTATAATAGAAAAATAGGAAATCGTACGAATGGCTACCCACAAGATCGCGATCGTCAAAGGTGATGGAATCGGTGTCGACGTTGTAAACGAAGGCATGAAGGTTCTCGATGCTTTGGCACCGAAGTACGGAATTACATGGGACTACACAGAGTTCGACTGGGGTTCTGACTACTACTTCAAGCACGGCGAGATGATGCCGTCGAACTCACTCGAAACACTTGAGAGCTATAAGGCAGTGTTTCTTGGAGCGGTTGGACACCCTGACATTCAGGACAACATCACTCTCGACGGATTACTGCTGCCTATCCGCCGAAAATTCGACCAATACATCTGCTTACGACCTTCAGTGCTGTACCCCGGCGTAGAGTCGCCTCTCTCGGGCAAAAAGCCATATGACATTGATCTCACCGTAATTCGAGAGAACACAGAGGGTGAATACCTGAATATCGGTGGTTTCGCATATCACGGGACACCGAGCGAAGTTGCCGTTCAGACAGCGGTCTACACTCGCCGAGGTTGTGAACGAGCTATTCGGTACGCATTTGATCTTGCTCGGGAACGTGGGAAGAAAAACCACGTCACATCGATCACAAAGTCGAACGCTCTTGGCTACATGACCATTTGGGACCGTACGTTCGCCGAGGTTGCTGAAGAGTACACAGACATAGATTCCGCCTCGCTTTTGATCGATGCTGCTTGCATGGATCTTGTTCGCCGACCTGAGATGTTCGATGTGATTGTCGCCCCAAACCTTTTTGGGGACATCGTTACCGACATCGGAGCGATCATTACTGGCAGTATGGGTCTTGCTTCGAGCGCAAACATCAACCCTGACACCTCAGTTCCTTCGATGTTCGAGCCAACCCACGGATCAGCACCAGATATTGCAGGACAGGGAATTGCTAACCCAATGGCGCAAATCCTGACTGCAGCAATGATGCTCCGACACCTTGGCGAAAATGCAGCAGCGACTGACGTCGATGCAGCAGTTCTTCAGCTGCTGGAACAGGGTGAAACACTGACGCCAGACCTTGGTGGCTCTTCAACGACTGAGCTTGTTGGTGATGCAATCGCGGAACTGGTGTCGAAATAGCCGCATGCACCCTCTCATCACACCGTCGGTAGGACAAACCAAACCATGGGTATGGATCCATTCGAGAAAATACAAATTGGCAACACAGGGGTTTCGGTTCCGAGGCTTGGCCTCGGCACTGCGCCTCTGAGCGGAGGGGTGCTAGGTGACGGCCTGATCGGTGTCACAGCCCACGACGAGGCGGTCAGGATAATCAACCGTGCACAAGAACTCGGCATCTCGTATGTCGATACAGCGCCTTTGTATGGCGCTGGCCGAGCGGAAGCTCGAGTCGGGAAGTCTGCCTACGCATCGGCTGATAGAGATTCTTTTGTTATCTCGACGAAGATAGGTCGAGTGCTTGATCCGATCTCGGGTGGCATGACGGCTGCAGACGATCCTGACGGAATTGGCGATCTAAATGCAGTCAATTCGTGGACACGCGATGACGTGCATCGTTCGATCGAGGAGAGCCTAAAACGTCTCAACATGGATAGCGTTGAGATTATCTATGTTCACGATCCAGATGTTGAAGCTTACGGAGAAGAACAGGCACTGAACGAAGCTTTCCCAGCTCTGATCGAATTGCGAGAGCAAGGCGTAATCAAGGCGATTGGTTGCGGGATGAACATTTGGGACATGCCTCTCAAGTTCATTCAACGATTCGATCTAGACATCATTTTGCTCGCCGGCAGGTACACGCTGCTAGATCATTCTGGTCTCGACGAATTCTTACCCGCCTGCGTGGAACGCGATGTGAAAATCACGATTGGCGGACCTTACAACTCGGGAATTATGGCTCGTGATCTATCGAAGCCAGTTACGTTCAACTACGAGCAAGCTCCCGACCACTTGGTCGAACAAGCCCGTGAGTTGACTGAGATCTGCGTTGCTCACGGCGTCGATCTAAAAGCCGCCGCGCTTCAGTTCGTTCTTGCTCACCCAGCGGTCGCCACTGCAGTACCCGGTGCGCAGTCGACCGATGAACTTGAGCAAAACATCGCGATGGTTCAGCAGGACATCCCATCTGCTGTTTGGAGCGACATGCGTTCTGCCGGGTTAATTCCTGACAACGCACCGACTCCTGAATAAGACACGCTGAAATCGATCAGCCGGTGTGGAAACCGGCGTTGTGTGCTGCAGTCTCGACGTGAGTTTCAACTGGCGTATTGCCGATTAGGAAGTCGAAGTCACAGCCATCCTGAGCTTGCGTGATGTGCTGTGAGTACATCTTGCCGTAACCACGTGTGAATCCACCGTCGACTGCCGGTTCGGGCAGATTCGCACGCCGATGCTCAAGCTCGGCAGCATCGACGTTCAGATCGAGCACTTTTGCTTCGACATCTAGCGTAATCATGTCGCCAGACTGAACGAGAGCTAGCGGGCCACCGACAGTCGATTCAGGGGATACGTGCAGTACGATCGTCCCGAACGCAGTTCCGCTCATTCGTGCATCGGAAATTCGCACCATGTCACGCACACCCTCGGCGAGCAGCTTCTTCGGTAGAGGGAGGAAACCTGCCTCTGGCATTCCGGGTCCGCCAACCGGACCAGCACCCTTCATAACGAGAATGTCGTCCTTGGTCACATCTAGATCTGGGTCGTCGATCCGGTTTTTCAAATCAAGCGGGTTCTCAAACACAATCGCTCTGCCGGTGTGCTTCAAAAGCTCGGGAGATGCTGCGATGTGCTTGATTACGGCTCCATCGGGAGCGAGCGAGCCCTTTAGTACCGTGAGTCCGCCTTCTTTGGCGAGTGGGTTTTCTGGTGAAAGAACGACATCATCGTTGTGACATTCGGCGTCGGCGATATTTTCACCCAGAGAATCGCCTGTGACCGTAAGGCAGTCGAGATTGAGTAGACTCGACATCTTCTTCAAAACTGCCTCAACACCGCCCGCGTAGTATAAGTCTTCCATCAGGTATTTTCCGCCCGGTTTCAGATTGACGATTACGGGAGTTGTTTCTGACAGTTCGTTAAATCGTTCGAGAGGCAGTTTTATGCCTGCTCGACCCGCAATAGCTGTGAGATGGATGATCGCGTTCGTCGAGCCACCGGCTGCCAGAAGCATGCGGATTGCGTTATCGAAGGCATCTTGGGTGAGGATGTCTGACGGTCGTATGCCTTTACGAACGAGATCGACAGCAGCACGGCCAGAATCTTCGGCGAGGACTTTCCTGCGAGAGTCGGCACCCGGAATAGCGGCTCCGCCCGGCAATGACATTCCGATAGTTTCGACGATGGCGCCCATGGTTGATGCGGTGCCCATCACCATGCAGTGGCCCGGTGAGCGATAGATAGCCGCTTCCATCGAATCATAATCGGCTTGGGGAATGGTTCCAGCTCGAAGCTCCGACCAGTAACGTCGGCAGTCGGTGCAAGAGCCGAGATCTTCCCCCTTCCAATTTCCTTTTAATTGAGGGCCGCCGGTGAGAACAATGGCGGGAAGGTCTGCCGAAGCCGCCCCCATAAGCATTGCGGGAGTGGTTTTATCACAACCCGAAAGAAGAACAACTCCGTCGATAGGAAGACCGCGGATCATTTCCTCGACGTCCATCGACATCAGGTTTCGACAGAACATAGAAGTGGGCGATAGGAAGAATTCCCCAAGTGAAATCGTCGGGAATTCGATTGGGAATCCGCCAGCAGCAAGAACTCCACGCTTCACGTGTTCAGCCAGACCTCGAAGGTGAGCATTGCAATGCGTTGCTTCCGACCATGAGTTGGCGATTCCAATAATTGGACGACCAGCAAATGATTCTTCCGACCAGCCCTGGTTTTTCAAGCCTGCTCGATGTAAAAACCCTTCAAGATCTTTGGTGCCAAACCACTCAGCCGAGCGAAGAATTTTGCCGTTTGTTTGGTCGGTACCCATCGATTGGAGTCCTATCAACTTGCTAAAGAATTTCCGAGAGGCGGCGAGTTTAGCAAACCGCGAAGTGATAATTTGATGTCAGCCGAGGCCGCGGCTCGCATTTCGTTGTGATCCCTAGAGCTTTGGTTAGTCGCAACGTTGAATAGAAAAGAAAAATATGTCATCAGGTACAAACACACGATTCCCCGAGCTTACTGTTGCCGGTTCGCCAATCGATATGGGGCGCCAGATCGGCGAGCATTTTCGGTCGCAGATCGGCGAACTGTCGGAATTGGTTCTAGATCGTTTCAACAAAGGGACAACTCGACCTATTTCATGGGAGCGCGCTGAAGGAGTGGCTCGACGAAGCTTTGGTCGAGTCGAGGAGACATTTCCTGGGCCTCTTGCTGAACTCATAGGTACCGCCGAGTCATCAGGCGTCTCTTTGGAGCGGTTGATGGTTCTGAATGCCCGCAACATGCTTGGCGACACCTCGGAAGGCTGTACGTCGATCATGGTTTCATCGGAGGTTTCTGGATCTGGAAAAGGGTTTGCTGGACAGAACTGGGATAACGACCCCGCGATGGGTCCTTTGTCAGCGGTTGTTACTCGTAAAGGCGAAGGGGTTAGTTCGTTCACATCTTGGATGCAACCCGGGTTGGTCGCTTATATGGGATTCAACTCGGCGGGTATTGGAATATGTATGAACGCGTTGAATGGTCCGAGCGATCCGGCAGGGTTGCCTTGGTACTTTTTCGTTCGTTCGATTCTCGAATCATCTTCGAGTGAAGCTGCTGTCAGCGCTGTCGAATCGTCCCCAAGAGCACTCACTGCGAATGCAGCAATGATTACCGCTGAAGGTCCGTTGAATCTAGAAATCACCCCGGATTCTGTTAAATCGCTTCGGGCTGAATCTGACGGTGTACTGGTTCACACTAATCACTGTGTTCACCCGACGCTCGAATCGAACAATTCGGAATATGGCGATCGAATCTATGGTCAGTCTTTTGATCGACGAGATCGTGGAAAGGCGATCCTCGCCGAGAATATGACTACTAGCAAGCTCACACTGGATCACGCCAAGGCATTGCTATCTGACCACGATGGGTTTCCAACCTCGATTTGTCGACACCCGAATGACGAGCCAACTACCGGCTGGCAACGTAGTGTTGTATCGATCATCCTCGAACCGGGTGATAATCGTATGCACGTCTCAAACGGTAATCCGTGTGAGAACGATTACGAAACTTACTACGCGGGCTAATATGGCTCGCGATTAGGCAGGAGAACGACTCAGTTGAGATTTGGTAAACCGGCACTAATGGGCGCGGGTCTGGGATTCTTGATGGGAATCGCGTTTCTCGTAATTTCTTTAGTCCAGTTCGATGAGACGGTAACGAACGCAAAAGATGTCGCACTGGTTAGTCTTCTCTTCGGTATCCCGTTTTCAGTGCTGATCGGACTAGGGATCGGCTGGGCCTGGGGTAAGTTCTTTGGGCAAAACAGCCTGTAGCCGCTAACGCTTAAGGCGCAGCAATCTCAAGATTCGAGTGAAAAGATTGCCCGTGTTCGCAGTGTTGTGTTTGTTCAACCGTTCTGCCGTACAAGTCGCACACGTGCAGTAAGGTGGATGCTTCTTGCCTCGGTAAGCTTGTTCGTCCAATGCGGATCGCTTTCGCTCAAAGTGAAAATCTGGGATTACAGTTTAGATGTATTCGAAGGTAATGCGATTCGGTACCACAATGTAAATGCTGGCGGACGCGAAAAATCCTCCTGATCGATTTCTCGATCCAACGGAGGATGTTTAGCTGGTGCGACGTGTAGTCGAACTAGGCAGGACGAGCCAGAGTGGTGGGATATCTACGCAGCGGCTACGTTTGCAGCCTTCAGCGCCCAGTTCACACACATCTCAACTTCGCCAGGTTCCCACGGCTTGGTTACGTAATCACGTACGCCGAGTTGAACAGCTTTGACCATATTTTGTCGGTCGCCCTGTGCAGTAACCATGATTACTGGCAAAGAGGAGCTTTCAGGTTGATCTTTCAACCGTCGGAGGGTCTCAAGACCGTCCATACCTGGCATAGCAATGTCTAATAGAACGACATCAGGTTTTGAGGAGGCGATAACTTCAAGAGCTAGCAAGCCATCTGCGGCCTGAAGGATCTCGTGACCTTCTTCTTCGAGAATTTCAGCTAGTGCTTCTCGTATCTCTTCATGGTCATCAACGACAAGAATCGTCGGCATATCTTGTTCCTGTACTTTCGTATTCCATCCACGTTCATGTTCGGGGCACGAACGATTAGCGGACACTTCTTCGTATCCATACTCTGGCAATCTCTCAGGTTTAGGCGCGATATACGGTTTAGCCATGGTGTGAATATGGTTTGCTGCCTACGAGTGACATTCGCGTTTTGAATTGAACTCACCACCTTCTAGCATGCTGATCGGATATGTGTTCATTCTTACCATATTCGGCGATCTACCTTTAGGAAATCATCCGATGCTTGCAAAAACCCGAACGTGCGCTTTAGTCGGTCTCGACGGTGTTCTTGTCGAAACCGAGGTTGATATAGCGCCAGGATTGCCTGCGTTTCACATAGTCGGTTTGGCCGACACTGCGGTTCAGGAATCAAAAGAACGGGTACGTGCAGCGATCAGGAATTCTGGTGTTGAGTTTCCGATGCGCCGGATCGCTGTGAGTTTGGCACCTGCGGATGTTCGGAAATCAGGACCTGCTTACGATCTTCCAATCGCTGTAGGGATACTGACAAGTACCGGACAAGTGCCTGAGATTGACGCCACATCGTTGTTGCTGGGAGAACTTGCGCTGGATGGCACATTACGGACGACTCAAGGAATTCTCCCGATGGTTGCAGTTGGAAAGCAGCAGGGTTTCAAAAGAGCTTTCGTACCAAGTGTGAATGCCGATGAGGCTGCGTTAGTTCATGGAATAGACGTTTACCCAATAGCGAATCTTACCGAGATGATCGCATTTCTTCGGTCTGAGAAGAAAATAAATGCAGTCGCCGAGCCTGAGGATTTGGAGAATCGTCGTATTGTTCGGCAAGTGGGTCCGGATATATCGGATGTACGCGGACAAGAACATGCGAAGCGGGCAATTGAAGTGGCTGCGGCTGGTGGACACAATTTGCTCATGGCGGGACCTCCAGGGTCAGGGAAAACTTTACTTGCCAGAAGTCTGCCGTCGATACTGCCGTCCATGTCACCGGACGAAGCTCTTGATGTCACAACGATCTACTCGGTTGCGGGGCATCTGCCTTCAGATCAGCCAATGATTAGCGAACGACCGTTTCGGGCTCCTCACTACACCATTTCCAATGCGGGTCTGGTCGGTGGTGGTGCGAATCCACGACCCGGCGAGATTACGTTGAGCCATCGCGGCGTGTTATTCCTCGATGAGCTACCTGAATTCGGACATTCTTCTCTGGAAGTTCTAAGACAACCAATTGAAGACAAAGTTGTGACTATTAGCCGAGCGCAAGGTTCGACGACCTATCCAGCGAATTTCATGCTTGTAGGCGCCATGAATCCGTGTCCTTGCGGATACAGCGGCGATACGGAACAGCAGTGCACGTGTTCGCCAAGTTCGGTGAGTAGGTACCAGAGGCGAATTTCGGGCCCGTTATTAGATCGATTCGATATTTTTGTCGATGTTCCGAGAGTCGCTTACGAAAAGCTGCTCACACCGCCTTCGTCAGAGAATTCAGATATTGTGCGTGAGCGGATATCTCGGGCGATTGCAATTCAGCGACGTCGATTCGATGAATCTGGATTGGCTTCGAATTCCGATATGGGACCTGTCGAAGTTTGGGATCACTGTAAAGTCGAAGAATCTGCCCAATCATTGATGAAGATGGCGATGAAACAGCTAAGCCTTTCAGCAAGAGGGCTGCACCGAGTGTCTAAGGTAGCTAGAACCATTGCCGACCTCGCTGATTCTCCAGACATCTTGACGGCTCATGTGGCAGAGGCGTTGCAGTACCGGCCAAGACTGACTGCCTAAAACGTGATTCATCGTGGCGAGAACCAATGGACTGGTGTATACCCATTGGGTGCTTATTACTAACTCCGCCGATGTCGCCGATTTCTGCGCACAGGCCGCCAAATCTGAATTCGTTACTGTCGATACTGAGTTCGTCCGTGAGAAAACTTACTGGCCAATTCTCTGCCTAATACAGATAGCGACACGCGACGAAGCGGTGGCGATCGATCCGCTTGCTAAAGGCATCGATCTCGAACCTATGTACGAACTGATGCGGAATACTTCCGTATTGAAGGTGTTCCACTCGGCAAGTCAAGACATGCAGATCATGTTCAACGCCAGCGGTTCAATGGTCGAACCAGTATTCGACACGCAGATCGCAGCAATGGTCAGTGGCTACGGAGATCAGCCGGCTTACGCCACTCTCGTACAACGTATTGTCGGTGAGACGATCGACAAACGATCGCAGATGACAGATTGGGCACGCCGTCCGCTTACCGACAATCAGGTCGATTACGCAATTGGCGATGTGACTTATCTCATCGATATTTACGATAAGTTAGTTGAAGAGCTTACCGATTCAAATCGAACATCATGGGCTCACGAAGAGATGAGACATCTTCGTGACCAAGATTTGTACGATGTTGATCCTCGTGATCTGTGGCGCAAGGTCCGACTTCGACGTCCAACACGTCGAGCCCTTGCAGTTCTTAGAGAAATTACGGAATGGCGGGAAGTCAGCGCACAGAACCGTGATATTCCAAAGGGTTGGGTCTGTCGAGACGAAGCACTCGCCGAGATAGCTTTGAACCAACCTCAAACTCCTGCTGACCTCGAACGGGTCAGAGGAGTTAATGAGCGTTTCGCTCATGGCCGTGATGGAAAGGCGCTTCTGGACGCTGTCCAAGTTGGCTTAGAAATTCCTGACGACGACTGTCCTGATCCAGAAAAGGGCGGCCCGCCATTGCGCGGTCATGAAACACTCGTCGCTCTTTTACAGGCATTGCTTAAATTGCGAAGTGACGAAAACGGAGTCGCAGCCCAGATGATCGCCAACAGAAAAGAGCTCGATCGCATCGCCACTGAAGATGAACCCGATGTACGGGCTTTGAGTGGTTGGCGACGGGATATCTACGGTGATGATGCGCTTGCCTTGAAACAAGGAAAGATAGCGCTCACGGCAGACGGCCTAACCGTTCGAGTCGTTTCTGCCTAAGACGGCAAAAGTATCTCAGCCGATTTATACTCGGCGAATCACCTATTCGGTTTAGTCATCAGAAAGACTCTTAATGGTCAACGCACTCAAGAGTGATGTGTTTATTACAGGTGCGGCGAGAACCCCTCTCGGAAAATTCCAAGGCGGGCTTGCTAGCACACCAGCAACCGAACTTGGCGCAATAGCCATTCGAGCCGCTGTCGAGCGATCTGGATTAACCGGTGACGACATTGAATACTCCGTCATCGGAAATATGCTTTCCGCTGGCTTAGGACAAACTCCTGCACGGCAGGCAGCGATCAGCGCTGATATACCGAATTCGGTTTCAGCTTTAACGATCAACAAAGCTTGTGCATCGGGCATGCAGGCCGTGATTTTGGCGGCTCAGTCGATTCAATTGGGCGAAGCTTCCGCGGTCGTAGCTGGCGGCATGGAAAACATGAGCGCAGCTCCTCACTTGCTGGTCAACAGTCGGACAGGACAGCGATTAGGCGACACGAATCTTATCGATTCCATGATTCACGATGGGCTTTGGTGCCCATTCGAAAATCGTCATATGGGTGGATCGGCTGAAGCGATTAGCGAGAAGTACGGCGTTACGCGAGAACAGCAAGATGAATTCTCCGAACGCAGCCACCGACTCGCCTCAACGGCGAGTGCAGAAGGTTCGTTCAACGACGAAATCACGCCAGTTGAGGTGACAGGCAGGCGTGGCAACGTTGTCATAATCGACACAGACGAAGGCCCACGTGCCGACACGGATCTGGCTGGACTTTCAGCACTTCCAACGGTATTCCCACCGGGTTTGACGGTTACACCTGGGAACGCTTCTTCGATCAGCGACGGCGCCGCCGCCGTGGTTGTGACGAACGCAGAGATGGCAGGAGGGTCGTCAAGTGGTCCGGTCGCACGTATCACGGGATATGCCCACGCAGCAAACGAACCCGGCATGCTGTTTGACGCACCTCGAATAGCAGTACATAACCTTCTAAAGAAAACTGGACAGTCGTTGGACGAATTCGATCTGATAGAAGTCAACGAAGCATTTGCTGCGCAGGTTCTTGCGAATGGACAGGCGTTGAATTGGGATTGGGATCGCGTTAATCTGCGAGGCGGAGCAATCGCGTTGGGACATCCGATAGGCGCCAGTGGTTCAAGGATCCTCGTTACTCTGATGCACGGTCTTGAGTCCTCTCGGGGCAAAGAAGGACTCGCCGTGATTTGTCACGCTGGCGGCGGTGCTGTCGCCATGAGCATCTCGCTTCAATAGTCGATGTTTCGTAACTCAACCAAGCAACACTAAGGAATCAGACATGGCATTCGATCCAAGCCAAATGGACGTGATCGACCGACGACAGGTCGAAGCGATGATATTAGGCCCATTGCTTCGTGCTTTCCAAGAAGAAATCGGTGTCGAGAGAACAAACGAAATCGCTCGCGCTGCGATCACGAAATTGGCTCGCGAGCAAGGTGCCCAGTTTGCCGAGGGAATCGGTGCGAACGGCCTGGAAGATTATGCATCGAACAAAGATGCGTGGCGTCGACATGGGGCACTGGAAGTCGACATCATCGAGAGTAGCCCTACTAGATATTCATTTGACGTGACTCGATGCAAGTACGCCGAAATGTACAAATCACTCGGTTACGGCGACCTTGGAGACATCTTCTCTTGCACTCGGGATTTTGAGTTTTGCAATGGGTTTAATTCAGAAGTGAAGTTGCAGCGAACGCAGACCATAATGCATGGAGCTTCACATTGTGACTTCAGGTATTCACTGGACGAACCACAAACTCAGACAGAACCAGAGATCGAGTAGCCTCTCTGGGCTAATAGTTTTGATCTGTAATGTTCGATAGAACAGATTTGCCCGAAAGTTCGTACAATCAACTACCTCTTCATACTTTCGAAGGACCGCTCAATATGACTCAACTTACCTGCCCAGTAGATCAGACAGCCTTAGAAGATTCAAAATCTTCAGGTGAAGAGTCGTCGCAATGTCCTGAATGCGACGGTATTTGGCTGACAACGCCAGCTATCGAGTCGCTCGAAGACAATGCCGCAAGCGACGACATGGTCAAAGGTCAGCGTCAGTACGGCAAGCATGAAGTCGATCACCTGTGTCCCCATTGCGGCGGTGCGATGGTGCGTTTCCGCTACCGAGGCTTCAATCTAGAAATTGAGGCATGCCCGAGCGACGCTGGATTCTGGCTCGATAAGAGCGAGGATCGTGAAATTCGCGACGTCATGAAACAGCGAGGTTCAAATCTGAATAGGGCGGTCTCGGCAGAGAAAAGCTGGCATCAGGCTCGTCGGGGCGAGAAGTTAGGTGTTTTCCAGCGTATGAAACAGTTATTGGGTTTCGACTAAGGCTAGAATCGAATTATGTTTGATTCAGATCGCAAAAGCGCCGACATAACCCTTTGCATATTTCCTCACTTGCGTGAGTTCATTGCCATTGATACTCGACAAGATCGACCGGGTGGTCCGGCGGTACTCAATCTCTCGATTTCAAACATCTTGGGTGAAGACTTTTACTCAAAGATGGAACAAGACTTCTCTAAGCTGATCCGCCGCCATGACGTCGGATTCCTTGAATTGATGGGTATTCCACAGCAAGTTGAGGCAGTCGTTCGTGCGAATTCTTTAAAGCGAATTATCGCCGAACTCGGTATCAACACTGAACCGGCCTCGAATGACCCCGGAGGCAGCGTTGGTGTGCTTTTCTTTTCTGGTTCATTACTCGCTTTTGAGAAACCTCAACTGCACGAGGCTACCCGAGAGTTGTTCGGCGGTAGGCTGACGCAACATGTGCTCGAACAACTAAACGATCAGCTTTTTACATTGATGGAAAAAGAGCGAGAATCGATCAAAGACACTACTCAACAGGATCTCGCCGGACTCATCTCAGGCAAAAGTGGTCCGTACGTAACTCTCTGGGAAAGTAGCGGGAAGTAACCGCTGTTCAGTTTGAGCCAGACCCATAGCTGTATCGTCTGTAGTCACTGATTCAACAAATAGCGGAGCCCTTCGTGGGTTTTCGCACCAAGTACCGTTCGACGAACCAAACTATGGATGACTCCTTCCTCGATGTTTTTCTAGGTCACCCAGCCGATGGCACCTTCATGGCATGGCTTGCTGAGGGCGGTCTATGGGCTTTTCTGATTGCAATTGCAGCCGTTGTTGGCTGGTTCGTAGTCCGGATCATCTTACGACGCGGACTGAAACAAGCAATTCGTGGATTGGATCAACACGAAGCGACCGCCGACGTCGGGCTGGCGGTCCAAGCTGCAGATTCATGGATTTCAAACATCTTGGTAGCGGCGGTGTTCGGTGTGGCAGCGATTCTTGGGATTCTGCACGTGCTTGGTAACAACGTCGACCCAGCCATCGACTATCTAAAGAATGCTGGGTCATCGACAGGAAACTGGCTTGCCACAGATGGATTGAGAATCGTTTTAATCCTGTTCATGAGTTGGGTTGCGACACGGATTGCTCGGCGAGTTATTCCTAGATTGCTTTCATCGGTAATGCTTGGGCAGGCTTCGACCGCAGATCATGATGAAGTTCTCAAACGATCAGAAACACTTTCCAGCGTATTTGTTGGTGCAGCGGTCGCATTTATCTATGTTTCTGCGCTGTTCATGGTGCTTACCGAACTTTCAGTTCCGATCGGCCCCGTGCTTGGTGGATTCGGTATCGCGGGCATAGCGGTTGGATTCGGTGCTCAGTACTTGGTGCGAGATTTGATAGCTGGAATATTCATCATTGCTGAGAACCAGTATCGAACTGGCGACGTGGTGACGATCGCGGGAATTTCGGGCTTGGTCGAATCGATCAACCTCAGGCGCACAGTATTGCGGGATCTCGACGGGCAAGTGCACGTTATTCCAAACGGAGAAATTACGGTTGCATCGAACAAGACCAAGTACTGGTCGCGAGTGAACCTTGATGTTGGTGTTGCCTACAAAGAAGACGTTGATCGGGTGATCGAAGTCCTTAACGAAATCGGTGAAGATATTGCAGCCGATCCTTACTACGGTCTGATGTTGATCACTCCTCCACAGGTTCTTCGTCTGAACTCACTGGACGATTCGGCGGTAACGTTCAAGATGCTCGGTGACTGTAAGCCGATGAAGCAATGGGAAATCATGGGAGAGATGCGAAAACGCATCAAAATCAGACTCGACGCCGAAGGTATCGAAATCCCATTTCCACACCAGACAGTCTACTGGGGAGAAGCCCAGCCGCCGTTCAGAGCTGAAGTCGTTGCCGATGCCGTTCGTGACGTTAGTACGCCTAATCAATCGGATAGCACCCCAACTTCCCAGCCAGCACCATCGCAACGTAAGCCCGCGGCTACGCCATCTGCCACTGGTAGCCGTGATGACGAAAAACTCACTCCTGAACGTCGAGAAGAATTGCTTGCTGCAACAGCGATCGCTACCGCCTCACGCGTCTCTGACGCACTGATGGACACCAAGTCGCGTACGTTACTCGTAGACACTGCTGACAACGAATAGCTAGGCTCTACCGAGTGTTGGAGGCTTCGTGTAGTTCACTGATAATTTGGTGAACTGTCGCTGCCGGATCAAGCAAACCAACGATGTCTTGAATAGCAGCTGATTTGGCAGATCTACTCTCCGATGATTCGTCTACTGCTTCTTCCATCGCATTTGTAATACCGGCAACATCGGTGAAACTGACTATCGACGCTTTGTCGCTAAATAGATCGCTTGTGGCGTCATTTTCACTGAGGATCATTCCACCGTTTTTCGTGTTCACAACTGGGCCGTCAAGTGGACTTCGCCCGACACCGTCGGCCACAGGGATCGACACTAATGTGTCGTAGACGCTAAGGGCTGCGATTGCTCGATAGAAATTATTCTCCTCATACACTCGAATCGGATTAGAGTTTTTCACCGCATCATTAACCTTTCGTACGGCACGACGAACTTCCTCTGACACTCGTCTGTATGCAGATATATGAGTCGGCCCAGGCGTGAGCATCAGCAAATATCGGGTGGTCTCGGCTAGATCAGGTCGTCGCTTCAACAGTTCACCGTAAGCATTGATGGACCGTACGATGTTCTTGTGCGGATCGGAGCGATCGACCGTTACAAACGTGTGCTTCGAATCATGTTCCGACAGGTCCATGATAAATCGCTGAGTTGGGGAGAAATTGAGGACTGTATTAAATTGCGGCGATCGCACCGACGGTGCCAGCACACTGAGGCGAACGTCGTGTGAATCTATCGTGAGCAAGTCGGCTCCAAATCTGACCGAAGCCGGTTGCTTGTCTAATTTCGAACTGAAATGGGAACGTACACAGGCAATGAAAGCGTTTTTATCAGCGTCGATAGGAAATGAAACTACATCTGCAGATAGAAGGCTATTCAATAGTTCTGAACGCCATGCAATTGGAAGAAGTTCGAGCTCGGAAGGCCACGGCCACGGGGTTTCGAACGAGAAGTGAATCATCGAATCGGGATGACGCTCTCGAACCATCCCGGGAACAAGCATCAGCTGATAATCACGGCAAATCAGGGCAATTCGATTACCATCTGCGATGTCGGATATGCGATCTGCAAATGATTGGTTGACCACCCTGTAGCCTCGTTCCCAAGCGTCGTGTTCTTGTGTTCCGATGTTCGGTGTGAACGTTGGGCTCCATGATCGGTGGAGCAGAAACCACAAAAGGGGATTGCAAATGACGTTGTAGAACTTGTGGTGAACACGGCGTGGTGGTGAAACGAGCCTCACGTTCCAGCCTTCGGGAAGCACGTCATTTCGAATTAATCCAAGATCGTCTGCTTGGGTCTCAGCAGCGTTACGATCCGCTGCGCCCACTGCACCAGTTACCCAGGAAATTGGAAGGTCAGAAAGTGGTTCAAACATCTCTGAAGATCGAGATGTGTCGCGTCTAGCAACGAGTTTCCCCGAATGATCTTCAGAGAAATTGAGCGGGCCCCGGTTCGACGCCACGATTAGCTGCCTGTCAGGGATTGGCTTGATCGCCAATTCAGACAGGTTTGCAGCTTCGTTGGTTGACGAACCGTTATTTGATAAATCACCGCTCTTATGAGCCATGGAATTTGCCCTACCGCGCCCGTAAAAGCTCAAGATCGAACTCGTAGTGCACGCGGCGGTCGTTTACATTTAGTTCCGAATTCAATCACGCGAACTGCTAATCGTCAAAATTCGCATGTCATAAATCATCTTTGACACGCAAATTGTCCGCTAACTAAAATCAGTAGTTCGACATTGTTCTGATTCATTTACGCGCGCAGTTCGGAGAACTATGACCTCCCGCCCTCCAAAGACAGCAGATGAACTACGAGAGGCATTCCTTTCGTATTTCGAAGGAAATGACCACCTTCGAATGCCCTCAGCATCGCTGATCCCTGCCGCTGACCCGACATTGCTTCTCACAAACTCGGGAATGGCTCAGTTCAAGCCGTACTTCTCCGGAGAAAAAGAGCCGCCTCATCCGCGTGTCACTACTTCGCAGAAGTGCTTCCGAACTACCGATATCGAAGAGGTTGGAGATGATACGCATCTAACGATGTTCGAAATGCTGGGTAATTTCAGCTTCGGCGACTATTTCAAAAAAGAGGCGTGTGCTTGGGCGCTCGACCTGCTAACCAATCGATTTGGACTTGACCCTGAACGCCTCTACTACACCGTCTACACCACTGACGATGAAGCGGAAAACATCTGGAAAGAGTTGGGAATACCCGCCGATCGAATCTACCGATTCGGTGATGAAGACAACTGGTGGGGTCCGGCTGGCGACGAAGGCGTATGTGGTCCTAGCTCAGAGATCAACTACTACCAAGGATCGCTTGATGATGTTCCTGCGGTAGACGACCCTGTTCGTAAAGGCGTGTGGGGGCCTAATTATCACGATGATTTCGTTGAGCTGTATAACCTCGTGTTCACCCAGTTTTACCGCGACCTAGACGGTAACGACACGGTTCTACCAGCAAAAAATATCGATACTGGCATGGGGTTCGAACGCATGCTTGCGGTACTTCAGGGCGCGTCGAACGTGTACGAAACCGATGCGTTTCGACCAATCATCGCCCACGTCGAGCGACTTTCTGGAAAAGAGTGGGGACAGGACAAAGAAATCGACAGGTCAATTCGGGTTGTTGCTGAACACGCAAGGTCAGCTTCTTTTCTAATCGGCGATGGCGTGATTCCAGGCAATTCAGGTAGAGGTTACGTTCTTCGGCGTTTGATTCGACGTGGAATGTTGTTTGGACGCGAACTTGGCATGGACACGCTGATGCTGTCCGATATCTCAAAAACTGTTTCCGACCACATGGGGCACGCATATCCAGAATTGGTCGGCAATTACGAGTTCATCAAGGATGTCCTTGAGCAGGAAGAAAACAGCTTCTCGCGTACTTTAGAGTTTGGTGCTCGAGTGCTTTCCGGGATGGTCAACTACCGCAGCGAAAACCCTGATGCTGCTGAACAACTGAAAGATGGCAAGAAGCTGAATTCACCCGCCGGTGATGATGGCAAGTCAGTCGGAACTCGTTTGGCAATCGCCGAACTTGAACGACTGGTCGAGTCCGGTGACGTCGATGCCATCGATGGCTGGCGAGCCAACGTTTCTGGCACAGAGGCTTTTGTTCTATATGACACATACGGTTATCCCGTTGAAGTGACCGAAGAAGTCGCCGGAGAAGAAGATCTAGTAGTCGACCGAGCCGGATTCGAAACAGAAATGGAAACTCAACGAGAGCGAAGTCGTGCAGCTGGAGGGTTCGGAGGAAATGCCGAGTCGAACCGGGTATATGAAGCGCTCGGTGTTGAAGACACACCGTTCACCGGTTACGAGACTCTTATTTCGGAAACGAGCGTCTCAGCTATCGTTAACAACGGTGAAGCTGTCGATTCGGCTAGTGAAGGCGACGATGTTGAAATCATTCTCGGTGAAACGCCGTTCTACGCTGCCCGCGGTGGTCAGGTCGGCGATACCGGCGTAATTTCGGGCGATGGCGTCGAGGTAACGATCACCGACACTTTGGCTCCGTACGGTCATGTAAATGTTCACCACGGGACGATAGCGTCCGGTTCGCTAAACAAAGGTGATGGTGTCACCGCCTCTGTCGACGGAGAGCGTCGAGAGCGCATTCGTCGCAATCACACAGCTACCCACCTGGTCCACGCCGCTCTGCGTGAGATAGTTGGCAGCCACGTTAGGCAAGCAGGTTCTGTCGTTGATCCAGATCGGTTGCGCTTCGACTTCACCAATATGCAGGCTCTCACCCGCGACCAGATCAAAGCGGTCCAAGATCGGGTTAACGAGAAAATTCGGCTCAATCGAAATGTTGAGGTTCACTGGACAACATACGGCGAGGCGGTCGAAGAGGGCGCATTGGCATTCTTCGGTGATACCTACGACAACGAAGTCCGCACGATCAAGATCGATGCACCGTGGAGTTACGAACTTTGCGGCGGAACGCACATGGATCACACCGGTGGCATTGGGATGTTCGTCATCACTTCAGAAACTGGCATCGGGTCGGGAATGCGTCGAATGGAAGCGATCACTGGTGTTGCTTCGGAAGAGGCGATATTCGAGCGATTCGGTGCTCTCGATGAGATCGCTTTGAAATTCCGTGTACCAGTGGCTGATGCCGGTGATCGAGTCAATTCATTGGCAAACGATCTTGCTCAGAGTCGAAAGAAAGTTGCACAGCTTGAGGAGCAACTTCTACAGGCGAGTGTCGGCGGGAGTAGTTCGAACGGTTCCGCCAACAGTTTCGATATCGAAGCAGACGATGTTTCGATTCACGTTGAGGTAAGCGAAGTACCGGCGTCGAACTTTGGTGCGCTTCGTAAAACCGGCGACCATCTGAAGAACCAGATCGGCAAAGGTGTTGTGGTGTTAGGCAGCGTGATCGACGGAAAACCGATGGTCGTGGTTATGGCGACTGATGACGTGGTAGAAGCGGGAATTCATTCGGGCAATATTGCAAAAGCCATTGCGGGCATGATGGGCGGCGGCGGTGGCGGTAATCCGACAGTCGCTCAGGCAGGCGGAAAGAACGCCGAGCAACTACCTGAGGCTCTCGCCGCGACTGAGGGAATCATTCGTGAATCGTTAAGCGGTCGGGCAGGGGACTAGTCATCAAAGACCACGGCAGACTACTCGGTGTCGATTATGGTGAGGCTCGTATCGGGCTCGCCATAAGCGATCCTACTGGCACGATTGCAACGCCACTGGAAGCGATAAAAGCTGCAGGGCAACAGGACGCAGAGAATATTTCAGCGGTAGCGATCGAACGCGAGGCTCGTGGAATCGTGGTTGGTCTTCCGCTTTCTTTGGACGGTTCACAGGGTCCTGCTGCTCGCAAAGTGAATGCTTTTTGCGCTCGGCTTCGCAAGGCGACCGATTTGCCGGTGATGGCGTGGGACGAACGGATGACAACGGTCGAAGCACATTCACTATTGAGAGAGACCGGAAAGTCTCCTTCGAAAGCACGTGGAGCGGCCAGAGGCAAGATAGACTCAGCATCGGCCGCAATTATTCTCAACTCTTATATGCAGTCGAACTAAATTTGTCCGTATGCGGACATGGAGAAGTATGAGCAGCAATATCGGCGTCATGGGGCATCCCATTGGACACACTAAGTCACCCATATTCCAGCAGGCTGGATTGGACGAACTCGGCATCGACGAGACGTTCGAGGCGTGGGACGTTTTGCCTGAAGATTTGGAAGCTAAGGTAGCTACTTTCCGTGAAAGTGGTTTCATCGCTTCGTGCGTGACTCTTCCGTACAAGCAAGATGTGATTCCTTTGGTGGATGAACTGACCGAAGCAGCTGAAGCGGTTGGCGCAGTGAACTGGATATTCAATCGCGACGGTAAGCTCGTTGGGCACAATACCGACGGTTCCGGATTTCTA